>JBKBSI010000100.1:0-11701 GCA_046291745.1 Pseudomonas sp.
ACGACTAGGCATGGGCTTCGGCCTGATCCTGTCATTGATGATTCTGATCACCCTTATTGGCATCAACCGCGTCAGCGTGATCGACAATACCCTCACCGACGTCAGCGATAACGCCACCGTCAAGCAGCGCTACGCCATTAACTTCCGTGGCAGCGTGCATGACCGGGCCATTGCTATCCGTGATCTGGTGCTGGCACCCAACAACCAGGCCGCCTCTCGTCAGCTACAACAGATCGACCAGCTAAAGGCTTTCTATCAGGAGTCAGCCGTCGCCATGGACGCGCTCTTTACCTCCAGTGGCGCAGTTGCCGAAGAGCAAAGACTGCTGGCCGCAATCAAGGACATCGAACGCAATGCTCTGGCGCTCACCAGCCAACTCGTAGACCTGCGGCAGAGCGGCCAAACCGACGCCGCACGCACTCTGCTGATGGCCGAGGTTTCGCCCGCCTACACTGACTGGCTGGCTCGGGTAAATGCCTTTATCGACTTCCAGGAGCAGGCCATCGGCCAGGACATCAGCACGGTGCGCGCCGTGGCTGGCGGCTTTCAATGGCTTATTCTGGCTGTCACCGGTATCGCGGTATTGCTCGGCATAGTGGTGTCGATCCTGATCATCCGCCAGATTCGCTCGACACTGGGTGCCGAACCCCATGAGGTTGCCGAGGTTATCCGCCGCCTGGCCAATGGTGAGCTGAATCAGCGCATCGAGACGCGCCATCCGCACAGTGTCATGGGCGCCACCGCCGACATGATTCGGCATCTGTCCGAGACCATTTCCAAGGTCCGCAAGGCAGCCGAAGAACTCGGCGTATCCTCCGCTCAGTTGCTGGCCACTTCGGACAGCAACAACCAGCAGATTCACCTGCAATCCCGTGAAGCCGAACAGATGGCTACGGCGATCAACCAGATGGCAGCGACCGTCAATGAAGTAGCCGGCTACGCGGCCAGCGCCGCCTCCGCCACGCGCAATGCCGACATTGAAGTAGAAACCGGCAGCCGCATCGTTACCGCCACAGCCGGCGCTATCCAGAACCTGGCCAGCACCCTGGAAACCGCAGCGGATACGGTGCAGCAGGTCTCCCGTGACAGCGCCAGCATCGAGAAAATCACCGCTGTGATCAACGCCATCGCCGAACAGACCAACCTGCTGGCGCTGAACGCCGCAATCGAAGCAGCGCGGGCTGGGGAACATGGTCGGGGCTTTGCGGTGGTTGCTGATGAGGTGCGCTCACTGGCCACCCGGACCCAGGATTCGACCCGTGAGATCCGCGAGATGATCGGCACCCTGCAGCACGGTGCAGGCAACGCCGCCAGTGTCATGGAAACCAGCCGCGAACTGGCACAGAAGACCGTTGAGCAGATCCTGCTGGCCGAGGGCGCCTTACAGCAGATCAGCAACGAGGTGGGCGCGATCAACGATATGAACGCGCAGATCGCCAGCGCGTCGGAGGAGCAAAGCGCGGTGGCCGAGGAGGTCAACCAGAACATCAACCGCATTCACGATGCCACAGTGGAAACCTCTGCAGGCTCCAATCAGGTCGCGTCTTCCAGCAAGCTGTTGGCCAAGTTGGCTGATCAGTTGAAGCAACAGGTCAGCTTTTTCTCACTCTGACAGTCAATCTGGAAAGGCGCGCTAGCGTCAGTCCACAATAATCTTCGGCATCTGCTGGGCGCTACTGCGGCCCAACTGCGTCAGCCGTCCCGCTGCACGCAGCGCGATGTCAGTGTAGGCCCGGGCCAGGGAGCCGCCCGGGTCGCTTACCAGCACTGGCTGACCAGCATCGGCGCCCTGCCGGATACGCATATCCAGCGGCAGCTGCCCCAGCAGCTCGGTATCACACTGCGCGGCCATACGGCTGGCGCCGCCCTGACCAAAAATCGCCTCCTCGTGTCCACATTGGCTGCAGATATGCGTACTCATGTTTTCAATAATGCCGAGCACCGGCACATTGACCTTCTCGAACATGCGCAGGCCCTTGCGCGCATCCAGCAGCGCCAGGTCCTGCGGGGTAGTGACGATCAGCGCCGCTGAAACCGGCATGCTTTGGGCCAGGGTCAAGTGCACATCGCCGGTGCCGGGCGGCATGTCGATAATCAGATAGTCCAGATCCTGCCAGCGGGTGTCATTCAGCAACCGCCCCAGCGCCTGGGTAATCATCGGGCCGCGCCAGATCACCGGTGTCTGATCATCGATCAGAAAGCCGATCGACATGGTCTGAATGCCATGTCCCAATAGCGGCTTCAGGTGCTTGCCATCGGGGCTGTCCGGCAGACCACTAAGGCCCAACAGCAATGGCTGGCTAGGACCATACAGATCAGCATCGAGCATACCCACGCGCGCACCCTCGGCGGCCAGCGCCAGGGCCAGATTGGTTGCCGTGGTCGACTTGCCCACCCCACCCTTGCCCGACGCCACCGCAATCAGATGCTTCACGCCCGGTACCGACTGACTGTTCTGCGCTGGCGCGGGTACCGCCCAGGTAATACCCACCTCCACCACCTGCGCCTGCGTCTGCTGCAGTAGCCAAGCCTGCAACTCACGCCTGAGCAGATGCTGGTATTGCTCGGCGGGGAACTCCAGGTGCAGATCGACAAACAGCCTGTAGGTGTAGGCCTCCACACGGCGCACAGCGCCAGCACCCAGCAGATCGCAGCCCATATGCGGCTCGATCCAGCGTTTCAATGCGTCCTCAGCCTGCAGCACCAGAGGGTTCGGGGTCTGATTGATTTGCTCGGTCAACATCTGCGCTCTCCCGGCCCGGCCTGAGGCCGGGCGTTGCCATAGGGTCAAAAGGGGCAAAACTCACTTTTCCACGAAGGCCCGCTCAATTACGTAATCACCCGGCTCGCCCTGCCCGGCCGATGCCAGGAAGCCCTTTTCATCCAGCATCCCGGTCAGCTCCTCGAGCATCGCCGGGCTGCCGCAGAGCATGACCCGGTCGGTCTCGGCATTGAGCGGCGGCAGGCCGATATCGGCTGCGAGCTGACCCGTCTCGATCAGCGTGGTAATACGCCCCTGATTGCGGAAGGGTTCACGGGTGACTGTTGGGTAATAGATCAGCTTCTCGCGCACTTCCTCGCCGAGAAACTCATGTTCCGGCAGTTCAACAGTCAGGTACTGGTGGTACGCCAGTTCGCTGACCTGACGGACCGAGTGCACCAACACCACGCGCTCGAAACGTTCATAGGTTTGCGGATCGCGGATGATGCTCATGAAGGGCGCCAAACCGGTGCCGGTGCCGAACAGGTACAGGTGTTTGCCCGGCCGCAGGTCGTGCATCACCAGAGTGCCGACCGGCTTGCGGCTGACCAGCAGCGAATCACCTTCCTGCAGATGTTGCAGGCGCGAGGTCAGCGGGCCGTCGGCCACCTTGATGCTGAGGAATTCCAGATACTCGTCGTGGTTGGCACTGACGATGCTGTAGGCACGCATCAACGGCTTGCCCTCCACCGCCAGACCAATCATCACAAAGTGACCGTTCTCGAAGCGCAGACTTTGATCCCGCGTGGTCTTGAAACTGAACAGGGTGTCGTTCCAGTGGTGAACACTGAGCACACTTTCGGTACCTATCGCAGCCATGATGTCGTTCTCCAGTCATTGAAATAGTTGGCAGTTCGGGTGTCAGGGAGAAAATACCGCCAGGGCGCCCATGGCCGAGACCAACAACAGCACACTGAGCAATAGCAGCAAGATGATTGGCTTCCAGCCCTGGGCGATCAGCGATCCCAGACTGGTGCGCATGCCCAGTGCCGCCATGGTTACCAGCAAACAGGCCTGTGAGGCGGACACCAACAGTTGTTGCAGAGCCAGCGGCAGCAGGCCCAGACTGTTGAGCACAAACAGCAACACAAAGCCGAGCAGGAACCACGGATACTCGGCCTTGCCGCTATCACTGCGGCGCAGCAACCAGCCCAGCAGCAATACCAACGGTGCGAGCAGCGCTACGCGGAGCAGCTTGGTCAGGGTGGCCACATCACCGGCCGGATCCGATACCAGATAGCCCGCGGCGGCGGCCTGGGCCACGTCATGGATGCTGGCGCCAAGCAGCAAACCCACATGCAAATCGCTGTAACCCAACAGGGCAAGCATGGGTGGATAGGCAAGCATCGACAGCGTGCCCAACGCAGTGACCCCAACCACCACACCGAGCAGCCGACGGTCCTCCAGGCGACCCTGGGGTATCACCGCCGCCACAGCAATCGCCGCAGACACGCCACAGATGGCCACCGCCACCCCCGCCACCAGACTCTGCATGGTCGGCAACTTCAGCCAGCGCCCGAGTAACAACGCGCAGCCGATAATCAGCGGCACAGTGCTCAGGACCACCAGCAGCGGCAGACTACCTACCGCCATTACCTGCTCCACACCGATACGCGCACCCAGCAGGCCGACGCCGATGCGCAGCACCTGGCGGCTGCAGAAGCCTACCCCCGCCTGCATCCTTTGATCATCCGCCTGGCTGGCAAAGCCAAAACCCAGCAGCAACACCAACAGCAACGCTGGCGCCGCGTAATGTTCCGCCAGAAAGCTCCCCGCCAGTGCCAGTACCACGCACAGGGCGGCCCCCGGATACAGGCGCCGCGCAGCCATCCACAACTGCGCTTCAACTGGCTGGGCGCGTTCGCTCATGCGTCCAGCCCGCTTAGCTCACGCAGATAGGCCCAGGGGTACAGGCCGCGGTAATGCCCGTCGCTGAAGTAAAACTGCAGGCCGCTGACCCCGGAGAGTTCCACTCGCTCAATACCCACATCGGCATCGAGCAACACCAGTGACCCGGTCTGCTGAGCCCGCGCGCAGGCTGAGCAAGCGCAACTGCGGCGCAACAACAGACAACTGAGTTGGCTGAGCTCCCCATCGGCCCAGACCAGTTCGATGAGCTTCCGCTTGCGCCTTAGCCTTACCTGCTGCGGCGGGCTGACTTGGGCCGGTTTGCGCAACGGCAGCATAGGGGCCGGGGACAGACGTGATTGAGTCATGGCATTCTCCAACAGGCTTATAGCGGGCTGGCGGGAACAGGCGCCAGAACCACCGGTTGTTGTGGTAATTCAAGTGGGCGGGCACTGCCAACCCAAGCGGCGGATGCGACCACCAGCGCCAGCAACAGCGGCTTCAGCGCACTCGTCATGACAAGTTTGGGCATGCGTCAACGCTCCAGGTACTGCAGCTTGTCGCCCTGATCGATCCAGTCCTCGGCTTCAGCCAAGGGCTCGGAGGTCTGGCTGATGACCGGCCAGATCAGCGCCAGCTCCGCGTTCAACTGGGTGAAATGCTCCTGCCCGGCCGGCACGTCGGTGTCGGCGAAAATGGCATCGGCCGGGCACTCCTGCACACAGAGGCTGCAGTCGATGCAGGTCTCCGGGTTGATCACCAGAAAATTCGGCCCCTCGTGAAAACAGTCGACCGGGCAGACTTCCACGCAATCGGTGTATTTGCAGCGAATGCAGTTTTCAGTAACAACGAAGGTCATGGCTGACTCCTTGATAACCTCTGCTCACCCTGGTCAGATGCAGCTCACCTGCGCTGACCAGGCAATCGGCTGTCTGCGCTCAGGCAGCGGCATCCAACTTGGACATGGCCCAACGCGCCAGCTTGCGCACGTCCGGATCGGGATCGTCCATCGCGGTTACCACATAGGGCCGACCATCCACATGACCAATGCTGCCCAGGGCGCCGATGGCGGCCTTGCGCAAGTTGCTCATCGGGTCCTGGGCGCACTCGCCGAGTACCGGAATGGCTCCCGCCGAACCCAGCTTGCCGAGCGCATCAACGGCTTTTTCCCGCACCTGCCAGAAACTGTCGCGGGTGGCGTCCATCAGCGGCTGCAGCGCGGCCTGGTAGTCCAGCTTGCCAATGCTCACAGCCGCTTCGACGCGGACCTGCCAGTGGTCGTCGCCAAGCAGACCCACCAGTGTTGGGCCGACCCGCTCAGGCACTGCGTACACCAGCGCCCCGGTCGCAGCGCGACGCACTTCGGCATCCTCGTCCTGTTGCGCACGCTCGATCAGCGCTGGCAGATTTTCCGTCTGTTTGAGCCAGCCGATGACGCCGACCGCCTCGCGGCGAACCTGCGCGTCGGCATGCGCCAGCCGCGCCAGCGCCGGGGCCTGCGCGGCCGGATCCCGCAGCGGCTTGACCGCACGCAGAATGCCGGACACCACAAAGCTGTCATCACTGTTTTCCAGCGCAGCCAGCAGCGGCTTGGCTGCCGCGGGGTCCTTGAGGTCGGCCAGGGCATGTGCGGCGGCGTTGCGGACTACTTCGTCGCTATCACCCAAGGCGGCAATCAGGGCATCGGCGATATCCACCGCATCAAACTCGTCGACCACCTTGGCCGCTTCCTGGCGTACTGCCGGATCAGGATCATTGAGTGCGAGGATCAGCAGCTCCGCCGCCTCGGGTTCGCCGCTATCGACCAGCTCCAGCACCGCGACACGGCGTATGGCTGAATCATCGGAGGCCAGCTTGTCGGCCAGCTCCTGCAGATAGGGATCGTCATAGGTTTTCATCGGTCACCTCAGCGCAGCAGATAGGGAATATTGACCTTCACCGCATCGGTGGGGCAGTCGGTTTCGCAGGGCATGCAATACCAGCATTCGTCATATTTCATATGCGCCTTGCCGGTCTCCTCGTTGATCCAGAGCACATCCAGTGGGCAGACGTCGATACATACGCGACAGCCCTTGTCGGCGATGCATTTTTCTTCATCGACAATGACCGGAACGCTCGAATGGTGATTGACTATGGGCATGGTTAATTCCTCATCAAGGCGGTAGGGGTTGTGGCCCGCAGAGACCTGGTCTGCGGGCTCGGCTGTAGCTCAGGCGGTGACTCAGGCATTGGCGACCTTTTTCACGCGCATCTTGCGGTAGGCGTCCTTCTCCTCGCCCAGCGGGACTATGTATTCGGCGACCGGACGCTTGCCCGAGGCCATGTTGCCGTCGGCATCCTTGAACAGGCGGCTGTGGTAGAACCACTCGGCGTTATCCTGTTCGGGATAGTCGACGCGGTAGTGGTACAGCCCCCAGCGCGATTCGGTGCGATACAACGAGGCACGCGCAGCCATCTCGGCGCAGTCGATGATCGACTGCACTTCCAGCGCGCGCAGCAGCTCATGCGGATCAGAGGCAGAGAGCATGGGCAGGTCATTGCGCACGGCGAGAATGCGCTCCAGACCGATCTCCATTTTCTTGGTGACCTTGGGCGGTTGCAGGTAATCGTTCACCAGCCGACGCACCTTGTATTCCATCTGCTCGGGCGGGATGCCGTCCTTGACCTTGAGCGGCGCGTGAATGCGCTCCAGTTCGGCGGCGATAAAGGCCTCATCCAGCACCGGCTCGCTGCGGTTCTTGGCGAAGGCCGCAGCGCTTTCACCGCAGATCTGTCCGTAGACGAAGGCGCCGAGCATGTAGTTGTGCGCGACCGAGGCCATATCCCCGGCGCCATACAGACCCGGCACCGTGGTCGCGCCGGTTTCGTCAGTCCAGACGCCGGACGCAGAGTGGCCGGAGCAAAAACCGATTTCGGAAATGTGCATCTCGACCATGCGCTGGCGGTAATCGACCTTGCGCCCGTCATGGAAGCGGCCGCGGGTCGGCCGCTCGTTGGTATGCAGAACGGTTTCGATCTCTTGAATGGTTTCTTCGGCCAGGTGATCAAGCTTGAGAAACACCGGACCGCTGCCCGATTCCAGCTCCTTGAAAAACTCCAGCATCATCTGCCCGGACCAGTAATCGCATTCGATAAACCGCTCGCCGTAGGCGTTGGCGGTAAAGCCGCCGAGCGGACCGGTCACATAGGCGCAGGCCGGGCCGTTGTAATCCTTGAGCAGCGGGTTGACCTGAAAGCACTCCAGGTTCACCAGATCGGCGCCGACGTGGTAAGCCATGGCGTGGCCGTCGCCGCAGTTGGCGGGATTCTCGTAGGTACCAAACAGGTAGCCGGAGTTCGGCAGGCCGATGCGTCCGGCTGCACCCGTGGCCATGATCACCGCCTTGGCGCGGATGATGATTGGCTCGGCGGTCCGCGTGTTGATGCCGATCATGCCGGCGATATTGCCTTCAGCATCCTTGAGCAGGCGGGTCGCCTGAAAGCGGTTTTCGATCTCCACACGCACGCGGCGCAAACGCCGATAGAGAATTTTCTTGACGTTGTGACCCTCGGGCATCGGCAACACATAAGTGCCCAGGTGATGAACCTTTTTCATGTCGTAATCGCCGGTCTCGTCCTTCTGGAAGTGCACACCCCAGGAGTCAAGTTTTTCGATCATCGGAAAGGAACGGGTGGCGTAGGCCATCAACGCTGGCTGGTGCACGATGCCATCATTGGCGATAGTGATTTCTTTGACGTATTGCTCGGGCGTGGCGTGGCCGGGAACCACCGCGTTGTTAAGACCGTCCATGCCCATGGAGATGGCGCCGGAGCGTTTGACGTTGGCCTTCTCCAGTAGAATTACCTTGAGCGATGGATCCTGTTCCTTGACGGTTACCGCAGCCATCGGCCCGGCGGTACCACCACCAATTACAAGCACATCGGTGTCGATTACAGGTATGTCTTTGATATTCATCTGGTGCTCCTATTTCCGATCCACTCGGAACTGGTATTTGAATGAGTCGCCGCGATAGCAGAGGTATTCGAAATCGATAGGTCGGCCGGTGCGGTCGTGGGTCAGGCGCTCGACACGCAGGATCGCTTCACCGGCCTTGAGGTTGAGAAAGTGCTGGGTTTCCTCGTCGGCCAGAATCGCGTCCAGACTGATGTCAGCGCCGCCGAGCGGGATGCCAAAGAGGTTTTCCAGCATCGGGAAGATGTCGCCAGACAGATCCAGGCTGAACATCTGGCGGCCGATATCCAGTGGGAAGTAGCTGTTCTCCACGCACACCGCCTCGCGGTTGAGATAGCGCACGCGCTTGACCTCGACCACGTCCTCGCCACTGGGCAGAGCCAGCGCAGCAATCACCGGCTTGGCCGGTCGGCATTCCTGAATGCTCAGCAATCGCGCGGTGGCCTCGTACCCCTGGGCCGCCATCGCTTCGCCAAAGCCCTGCAGGCGTTGTACGTTCTGCACCGCCTTGGGCTTACTGACGTAGGTGCCCTTGCCCTGGGCGCTGAACACCAGCCCTTCGTTGTGCAGGTCACGCAGTGCCTGGCGAATGGTGATGCGGCTGACGCCGAAGGTTTTCATCATGTCGTTCTCGGACGGCAGCCGCTCATGAATGGCGAAGCTGCCCTCGAGAATCTTGCGCCGCAGGCTGTCGCGTATCTGCACATACAAAGGCAGCGGCGACTGCCCGGCGGTCAGCGGGTCGATCTTGTTCATGGCCGGGCCTCCTGGTTGTCATGACATGTCATGGCGAGACAATCCATCCTGGGTAAATGAATACACATAGCCTTACCTCGCCTGATTCTGTTGCTGGAAAGCGTTCAGGGTTTCCTGGCGGATCAGATCCAGACACTGGCGCTTGAGCTGCATGAACTCCGGACTGGTCAGCAACGACTGCTCACGCGGACGTGGCAGGCTGACCTTGATGTCGGCGATGATCCGCCCAGGACTGGCGCTCATGACCACGATGCGATCGGAGAGGAACACCGCCTCGTCAATGTCATGGGTTACGAAGACCACGGTGTTGCCAAACTCGCGCCAGATATCCAGCAAGTTCTCCTGCATCATCACCCGGGTCTGTGCATCCAATGCGCCAAAGGGCTCGTCCATCAGCAGCACACTGGGGTAGTTAGCCAGCGCCCGGGCGATACCCACACGCTGCTGCATGCCGCCGGACAGATTGGCCGGATAAGCATTTTCGAACGCGGCAAGGCCCACCAGTGACAGAAAGGTGCGCGCTACGCCGGAGGCTTCACTACGACCGACACCGGACATCAGCGGCCCGAAGGCGACGTTGTCCTTGACGGTTTTCCAGGGGAACAGCGAATGCTGCTGAAAGACCATGCCGCGGTCCGGACTCGGCTCAGTGACGGCCTTGCCGTCCACCTTCACCTCGCCACGGGTCGGTTGCACAAAACCGGCAATCGCGTTGAGCAAGGTCGACTTGCCACAACCAGATGGTCCCAGCAGGCAAACAAACTCACCCGAGCGAATGCTCAGATTGGCCTGCTGGACAGCCACGGTGCGGCCAGCGCTGGTATCAAACTCGATATCCACTGCATTGACCTGAATATTGCCGCGGCCTGCATCCTGCTGCTGCCCGGCCTTGGCGCGCATGCGGCTGTGGTCGAGCACCGCGAGACGGTTGTCGCTGATCATTGACTCGCTCATGAGCGTGCCCCCTTGGTTTGCCAGCGCAGCAGCGGGTTGCACGCCTTGCGTACCAGCAAGGTACAGAGCGTGCCGAGCCCACCGATGGTGAGCATGCCGATGATGATTTGCGGATACTGGATCAGCGTGTAGGAGGTCCAGGTGTAGTAGCCGATACCGTACTGGCCGCTGATGATTTCGCCGGCCAGCAACGAGAACCAGGCCACACCCATGCCGATTGCCAGCCCAGCAACAATGCTCGGCATCGCGCCGGGCAACACCACATGCCAGAGAATCGCCCTGTTGCTTGCGCCCAGACTGCGGGCCGCGCGGATCAGTACGCCGTTGGTTTGCTCAACGCCATGCACGGTGTTCAACACCACCGGAAACAGCGCGCCGAGAAAGGTGATAAAAATGATGCTCGCCTGCTCACCCGGCAACATCAGAATCGCCAGCGGAATCCAGGCTACCGCAGGGATGGGTCTGAGCAGCTCGATATACGGCAGGATGATGTCCTCAGCCCAACGCGAACGACCCATCATGACGCCCAGACTCACACCCAGCACCACAGCCAGACCGTAGGCAATGGCGATGCGCTCCATGCTGTGGGCGATATGCAGATAGAACTCGCTGCCAGCCAGCTCTCGGCCCAGCGCCTCACCTACTACCAGCGGCCCCGGCACATTTTCGAAATTGACGTAGAAATTGAATCTGTAGGTGGAAGCCAGATGCCAGACCACTACAGCCGCTATCAGCGCCAAGGCACGTACGATGTAGCGACCGGCGTTGCCCTTCAGGCTGGCAACCAGGCGCTGGCCTCGGCTGGGCACATGTCGCGTGATGCCCGGTGGCGCCTGCGTCACCGGCGGCAGCATCGCGGCGCTGATAGGCGGCGTCTGCCCTGCATCGAATGCAGCATTGGTTTTGCTATTCATCTCGACCACTCCTCTTGGAACGGGCTAGCCACTGCGCAGCAGATAGCCGCCCGTTGTCACTACGGTCAGTTCAGTGCAGCCAGCATGGCCTGCTGGTTCAGCGCCTCTCCACCGTGGGCAGCGATATGCTCTTCGGAGTCGTTTTTCTTCAGAAAGGCCAGTACCTGACCCTCGTCACTGCGCACCATGTAGGACGCTTTGCCGAACAGTTTCAGCCCCGTGGGGTGGTCATAAACGTAAGTGGAGTAGATGGTCTTGCCCTCAGCCTGGGCGCTGCTGGCGGCCTCAAGCATCTCGGCGATGCTGTCGTAGTAGACCAGGCCCTGGTCCGCAAACCAGATTTCCGCCGCTTTGAAACCGGGTGCGCCAGGCTCCGCGCTGACGACACTGGCGACCATCTGGTCGTAATCCATACCGCTTTGGGCATACACCGAACGGATGTAGCTGTCATCAATCCAGGTGTCGAAATCCAGACCGGGCAGATCAACTTCGCGTTGGAGCAAGGCATGGGCATAC
>JBKBSI010000101.1:0-11697 GCA_046291745.1 Pseudomonas sp.
GCGCAGCTTATCCAGCCAGTTAGCCAGGTTCTTGCGGTTCAGGCTGGTGCCGTTAAAAGCCTTGGCATCACGGGCTTTTTCCAGGATGCCCTCCAACTCGTTGGCCCAGTCGAACCAGGGCGCCTTGAGCGCGTCCAGCTCGGCGGCGGCCGACGCCAGGGATTCCTCGATCAGGTTTTGCAGTTCAATGGTCGATACCGGCAGTTTCTGATCAAGCAGCACGCGTGCTCTGGCCAGCAGCGCATCCGGCTGTTGCCAGTATTCATCCACCCAGGCCAGCGCCCTGCCGTGCAGGCGGTAACAGTGCAGGCGCCAGTAATCACGGGCGACCTCGGCCAGCAGTTCGCGCTGGTCGGTCTCCAGTGTCTGGGTAAACAGGCTGCCGCTGTCGAAGGCGTGCTCGCGCAGCATGCGCTGGCACCAGCTGTGGATGGTCGATACTGCCGCCTGGTCCATCCACTGCGCGGCGATATCCAATTTGCGGGCGCAAGAAGCCCAGTCCACCTCGGGGTAGTCGCCACGCAAGCCCTGCAGAATCGGATCCAGTTCATCCAGCTCATCGCGGAAGGCCTGGGCGGCCTGAACCAGGCGTGCGCGGATGCGGTCACGCAGTTCCTGGGTGGCCGCCTCGGTAAAGGTCACCACCAGAATATCCGGTGGCAGCAGTTCGCGACCAAAGCCGGCGTCGCCACCGTGCCCCAGCACCAGCCGCAAATACAGCGCCGAGATGGTGAAGGTCTTGCCGGTACCGGCGCTCGCCTCGATCAACCGACTGCCGCGCAGGACGCAGCGCAGCGCCAGGGGTATTTGTGCGCTGGTTGTGGTCATGCCTGCGCCTCCCCGGCCGGGCTGATCATCAGCCACTGCTCGGCCTCGGCGCGTATCAGCGGCTGGTACAGCAGGCTGGCAAAGGCCTCGAACTCGCCACTGGCGCTCAGGCTGGCAAAGTCCGGGTAAGTGCGTAGCAGTGCTGCGCTGTCCAGCCGTTCCCCGCGGAGATAGTCATTGCCGTCATAACACTGCCGCGCCTGGGCCAGAGCCTTGTCTTCATCCTCGGCGTCGAGCCAGGCCAGGGCGGTTTTCGGCGCCACCGGCAGCGGCCGACTCAGACCCTGGTGCCAGGCCTGCAACCAGTCCTGCAGTATCGCTGCGGCCTGGGACTGTTCGAGGGGCAGCAACTGGATATCGGCATCGGCGCTGATAATGCAGCTGCTCATCCGGTGGCCACTGGCGGCGGCGCAGACATGCAGCACCGCCTCGTTGAGCAGTTTTTTCCAGTTCAGCGTCTTCTTGCCCATCACCCGACCGGGTAACAGGGTCAGGCGCAGCAGGCCATCCAGGCGCGCGGAGCAGCGCACGTCTGCCAGCCAGCTACTCAGTTGCAGCGCTGCGCTGCGGCCTTCGATTGGCAGGGGATGATCCAGTCGCTGATCCCAGAGCTGCGCCTGTTGGCGGTAGCGCTCCAGCTGGTCGGCCAGGGGCGCCAGCAATTGCTCACTGGCCAGCCCGGCAAATCCGGCCAGGGGCAGTTGCCCGCATTGCTGCAGGCGCAAGGCGCCCTGTTGCAGCAGCGCCATCAGGTCAGCCTCGGGTTCAGCGTCCTTGATGCTGTCGAGCAGGTTCTGGCTAAGCTGGTAGCGCTGCAAGCCATCGAGGCTGAAATGCTCGTCATCCTCGGCGCTCTGATCGCGCTCGTCGAGCCAGACCTTGAGTCGCTGGCTATAGAAGTGCCCAACCGGATTGCGCAGAAAACGCTGCAGCGCAGTCAGCTCGATGGGTGCCTCCAGCACGGCCGGCGACAGCGCCTGATTGGCCTGCTCAGCCGTCACTTCAGCATGCAGTGGCAGCCATTCCCTGCCGTAACTGAACAGGCCGCGCTGGCCGGTAAAGTAATCCAGGCTGAACGGCTGCAGGGGGTGATCAGTGGTCAGGGTCGCAAGCAAGTCGCGCTCATCTGCCGACTGCCAACCGGCCTGCAAGTGATCACGTAACTGGCCAATCAGCACCGAGGGCGGCCGCTCGCTGTTGTCGCGGATACTGCGTCCGACCCAGCTGATATACAAGGTCTGGCGCGCCGAGAGCATGGCTTCGAGCAGCAGATAACGGTCGTCCTCGCGGCGCGAACGGTCACCGGGGCGGTAGTCGCGGCCCATCAGGTCAAAGTCCAGCGGCTGCTGGGCGCGCGGGTAATCGCCGTCGTTCATGCCCAGCAGGCAGATGCGCTTGAACGGGATGGCGCGCATCGGCATCAGGGTGCAGACGTTGACCGCGCCAGCCAGAAAGCGCTGGCTCAACTGATCCTGACCAATACCCTGCAGCCAGGCCTCGGCCACCACATTCAGCGGCAGGGCTTCGTGCAGCTCCACCGCATCACATAATTCCAGCCAGTGTTCCAGACTCTCCTGCAGTTGCACCAACAGGTACTGGTCACGCTCGCTGTCGGCCTGGAAAAAGTCCTCCAGCAGGCCGCGCAGCCGCTCCCCCCACTGCAGCGGCGTGGCGGCTGTGCTCAACGCCTGCTCATGCCGATCCAGGGCATCCAGCAGCGCACTGAGCGGGCCGAGCAGTGCGGCGTCCAGCCCGCCAACTTCATCGTAGGGTTCGATCTCGTCCCAGGCATCACCCTGGCCCACGGCGTAACCGAGCAACATGCGCCGCAGACCAAAGCGCCAGGTGTTGGCCTCAAGTCCGTCGGGCATGCCAAGCTGGCTGCGGCGCTGTTGATCCAGCCCCCAACGCACCCCGGCGCCTTCAATCCAGCGCCGAAGGGTTGGCAGGTCCTGTTCGCTCAGCGCGAAACGACCACGCAGCGCTGGAACGTCCAGCAGATCCAGTACTTCACTGACCGGCAGGCGACTATCGGGCAAACCAAGCAGGTGTTCCAGTGCGATCAGCAGCGGCTCCTGACCACGCTGGCCCTGATCGGCCAGGGTAAAGGGGATATGCCGTGGATCAGTCAGCGCGTACTGGCCGAAGACCGCCTGGATATGCGGGGCGTAGGTATTCACGTCCGGGACCATGACGATGATATCCCGCGGCCTGAGTTGCGGGTCACGGTCAAAGGCGTCCAGCAACTGGTCGTGCAGAATCTCGACTTCGCGCTGCGGGCTGTGGGCCAGGTGGAACTGGATCGAGCGATCATTCTGGCTATCCACGGCGGGCCAGCGTTCGCGGGTTTCCGCCAGCGGGCTGAGCTCGAGCACATCCTGCTGCAGTTGCTGCAATAGCGAGCCGCTGCCGGGCTCTTCAAACAGATCGACCCGGCCACCATTGATCGCGGCAAAGCGTGCCTCGTAGCTGGCGCGCTCGTCATGACTATCGAGCAGGTTGATATAGTCGCGACCCTGCTTGCCCCAGGCTGCCAGCAAGGGATGCGCATGCTGGTGCAGGGTGCTGTCATCCAGTTGCACCGGACTGTTGGGCCGCCGCTGCTGGCGCCGGTACTGATGGCGCAGCAGGTCCTGGTCGGCAACGATATCGCCCCAGTGATACTGGCAGGGATTCAGCACACAGAGCAGTACCTGACTGAAGCGGCCGATGGCGGCCAGGGCTTCCAGGGTCTGGGCCGGCAGCGAGGAAATGCCGAACACGATAACCCGGCGCGGCAGCCCCTGCGGACGCGTCTCCATGGCCAGCAATTGATCGACAAAGCGTGGGTGAATACCGGCGCGACTGTCACTCAGGCGCTCATTACCCACATCGGCAATCACCGCGCGCCAGAGTGCTGGCTGCCACACCTCCTCCACCCCCAGATCGCGATAGCCGTCGCGCGCCAGACCAACCCGATCGCGGCCCTGGGCCCAGTCATTCAGCCAGTCAGCGCGGTAGACCTGGTATTGGTCGAACAGGTCGGCCAGACGTTCGGCCAATTGGTAGCGCTTGCGGCAATCGGCATCATCGGCCAGAAAACGCCGCAAGGGTGCAAACTCGGCCTGGTCCAGCAGCCCCGGCAACAGGCGCATCAGCCGCCAGGTCAGGGGTTGTTTGTCCAGTGGCGACTGCTCGGGCACCGCCTCACGACCGAGCACGGCGCGGTAGGTTTGCCAGAGAAAGCGCGCAGGCAATTGCACATCCAGTGCCGCGGCAATACCACAGCCGCCGCCCTCGCCACCCTCTCCGCTGGAGTCAGCGGCCAGCGCCAGCTTCAGCCACTGTGCAATGCCGTTGCTCTGCACCAGCACCACCTCGTTCTCCAGCGGATGCAGCGGATGTTGCCGGGTCCAACCGACCACCAGCTCACGCAGCGCCTCCAGGCGGTTGCCATGAATGATCATCAAGCCGGGTTCTAGTGGGCGGGCGTCCTGCATTAAGGGGTCCTGTCGCATGTGGCGTCATATCGCTTCGATAGTATCAGGGCCAGGTCATCCTTGCAGTGCGCACGAGGCCCCGGGCGGCTGCCAGACAGATCACAGTTTGCGCTTGCGAGTGCTGACGCAAGGCCAGAGTGCGGCTATCCTGTGCCGTCGAGAAGGACTTCTACCAAGGACCATGCCGATGCGCCGCGCTCTTGTATTGCCTGTGCTCTCCACCCTCACGACCCTCCTTGCTGCGCCAGCAGTCGCCAAACATCCGGACCACCCGCTCATCAGCCGCTACCCAGAGACGCGCGCCACGCAGTATGAGCGTGTCGAGTACGAGCGTTTCCGTCTACCCAGCGGCTTGGCGGAGGAGACCGGTGCCGAGTTCCCCACCCTGGACCTGGTCGGCGATCTGAGCCGCCATACCTATGAAATCAAGGGCGTGTCCACCCTCAAGCTGTTCGAGAACTACCGCTCTGCCCTGCAGCGATCCGGGTTCGAATCACTGTTCAGTTGTGAGGCCGAGGCCTGTGGCGCGTCTCGCGAGGTCAGGCGCATGGCTGATCCGCTGGCAGTCACTGGTAATGTCTACAACCAATACCATAAGCCCTATTATCTACTGGCACGACAGCAGGCCGAAGGTGGCGCCGTACATGTGGCGGTGTTTATTGGCGGGCATGGCGACGCCGCGGCAGTGCAGCAGGTCGTCATTCAGGAGCGCCCGCAGGCAGATCAGTTGATCAGCGTCGACCAGACCTATCTGACGCAAGACGAGACGTCTGGCGAAACGCCTGAAATCAGTGCAGAGGAGCGCGCCAAGGACCATCCTTTGCTGTCTCGTTACCCCGGCGCGCACCTGCGCAAGCGTGAGCGCAGTGAGTACGAGGCCTTCACCTTGCCGATGCCGGTAGATGCCGAGATACCACCCATGGCGCTGATCGGTGACCTGACGCGGCACACCTACGAGCTGCGCAACGTGTCGACGCTGAAACTGCAGGAGAACTATGATGCAGCGCTGCTGAGCGCCGGCTTCGAGCTAGTCTACGCCTGCGACCTGAGGGCCTGCGGTGACGGCCGGGCCAGCAAGGCACTCGGCGATCAACTGGCTATCGACAAAAACGTCTACAACAATTATCACAACCGCTACTACCGCATCTATCGTCGCGACAGCAGCCAGGGTGAGGTGCACGCGGCTGTCTTCATCGGTGGTTACGGTGAACAGGCGGCCGTACAGCAGGTGATAGTGGAAGGTCGCGGCGCGGATACCGACCTGATCCAGATCAGTGCCGAGGGTTTACACGCCGATCTCGAAGTGGCTGGCAAGGCGCTGATTTACGGAATCTACTTTGATACCGACAAATCCGAGGTCAAGGCCGAGTCCGCGCCAGCGTTGCAAGCTATTGCCGAGCTGCTGAAACAGCATCCGGAGCTAAGGTTGTATGTGGTCGGACACACCGATGATACCGGCTCCGAGCAGCACAACCAGCGGCTATCCGCCGCCCGTGCCAGCGCTGTAGTGGATGCACTGCAGCGTGATCATGCGGTTGCCGCTGGCCGCCTGAGCCCGGCGGGGGTCGGTCCCTATGCACCAGCGGCAGGCAACAGCAACGAGGCCGGCCGGGAACTGAACCGTCGCGTGGAACTGGTCCAGCGGCTGCGCTGAACGGTCTATCCAGTTTAGACCTGACTACCGAGATAACGCCTTTCCCAGGGCGTTATCTCGTTCAGAAAGTCCTCCAGCTCCAGGGCCTTGGTAGCGACATAACCCTCAATAAACTCTGCACCGAACAGCTCGGGCGCCAGGCTGCTGCGACGCAGCCGATTCAGGGCCTCATGCAGAGTACCGGGCAGGGTCAGATGATCCTCCGCAACAAATTCTCCCTGGCTTGGAGCGCTGGGCATGATCTCCTGTTCTATGCCGTGCAGCCCCGCAGCCAGGCTCGCAGCGATGGCCAGATAGGGATTGGCGTCAGCGCCCGGCAGGCGGTTCTCCACACGGCGATTTGCCTCATCGCTGGCCGGAATACGCAGGCCAGCGCTGCGATTGTCCAGCGACCAGCAGAGGTTGTTGGGTGAAGCATAGGTGTGGCAGAAGCGCTGGTAGGAATTGACATGCGGTGCCATCAACAGCGTCAGGTCAGCCAGACAGTGCTGCAAACCGCCAATGTAATGCTGAAAACTGAAGGTCGGTTCACCATTGCGCGGATCAGTAAATATGTTCCGGCCCTGCGCCTTTTCCACCACACTCTGGTGAATATGCATGGAGCAGCCAGGCACACGGGCCAGCGGCTTGGCCATGCACACGGCAATCAGCCCATGCTGCAAGGCGATCTCATGCAGCATGTGCTTGAACAGGAAGGTCTGATCCGCGACCAGCAACGGATCGCCATGTACGAAATTGATCTCGAACTGGCTGACGCCCATCTCGTGCATGAAGGTGTCGCGCGGAATGCCGAGAGCCGCCATACCCGACTTCAAGGCTTCGAAAAACGGACGCAGCCCGTTATTGGAGCTGACACTGAAGGCGGCATTGCCTGCCTCACGACGGCCATCCAGACCCAGCGGCGGCTGGAACGGCTGATGCATGTCGGTGTGCCGTTCGAACAGGAAAAATTCGAGCTCGGTGGCCACAACCGGCTGCCAGTTGCGTGCGGCGTAACGCTCCATTACCTGCTGCAGCATACTGCGGCTCGACAGACCGGATAGCTGGCCATCCAGCTCTACCGCATCGCAAACAGCCAGCGCGCGCGGCGGTTCGGCCCAGGGCAATACGTGCACCTGCTCAGCCACAGCGCGCAGTACCAGGTCGCCATCCTCGCTGCCATAAAAGCGTGGCTCCGGGTAACCGCCCATCACCGCCTGCAGCAGTACGCCCCTGGCCATTTGCAGACGTCTGCCAGCCAGAAAAGCGGCCACGGTCATGACCTTACCCCGGGCAATGCCGTTCAGATCCGGGGTTACGCATTCGATATCCGAGACGCCAGCCAGGCGCATTTCCAGAGGCACATTGGCAAGGGGGGAAGACATGATCAGGGCACCTTTTTGCTAGAGGAGCGAAGCCGCGCCGACGATCATACAGGTCCCAGGCCTGAGGCGTCACCGCTGGTCAGAACGCAGCCCCGCCGGAGTGCCAGCACTGGCGAAACTCAGAGAGATAGGATATCTTCAACAAGCACATGAACGAACATTCATTCTTGTTCTTCGTCGATCAAAATAACAATAAGGAAGCCCCAATGAAGTTGATTAACCATTACCAGAAGCTACTGGTGCTGGCCGCTCTGAGTCTGCTGCTGGGCGGCTGCCTGAGCAGCGGCGGCTCGTCCTCCTCCCGCGATGCTCCCCCACCTACCGAGCCACCCGCCGAACAGGCAACCAACCTAGCCTATCTGGCCGCTGTCGGTATTGGCGTTAGCGACCTGCAGGCCTCGGTGACGCTCTACACCCAGGGCATGGGTATGCGTGAGGTTGGCCGCGTAACCCGTGAAGACCGAATAGAAGTCACCCTTGAGTCTGCTGATGCCCGGGGTTCGCGGGTGAAACTGATGGACTTTACCGATGGCATTGGGCGTAACTTCCAACAAAACCCTGGCAAGCTGGTGTTTTATGTCAAAGATGTGGACGACTTTGCCGCCGACTTTGTCGCCCAAGGCGGACGTATCACCCTGCCCCCTGCTGCTCAGCCAGCGTTCGGCGGCACCGTAGTGGGCTTTGGTCGTGACCTGGATAACAACCTGATTGAGATCGTCGGTGCCCCGGAGGCAACCCACTCGTATTTCGGTGCTTTCGGTATCGGCGTCAGCGATCTACAGGCGGCACGCGATTTCTATGTGGAAGCCTTCGGTCTGGAAGAGACACTGTTTCTGGAGATCCCCGGCCAGTATGACGAGTACATACTGGAATCGGTGGTTCCAGGCAGCTCAGCCCTGGTGCTGATGAACTGGACCAATGCTATGCCGCGCAACTACACCGATAATCCAGTGAAGCTCGAGTTCGAGGTCGACTCGCCAACGGGTCTGGCGCAAGCCATTGAAGATGCCGGAGAAACCGTATCGCGCAGCCCCGCAGCATCCACTGAGCCGGACCTGAACGGCGCAGTGGTTGGCTATGCCAGCGACGCCGATGGCACTCTGATCGAGATACGCCAGGGCATCCGTGGCTATCTGGGTGCAGCCGGTATAGGTGTCGAAGACCTGGAAGCAGCTGTGGAGTTCTATGTTGACGGCCTGGGCATGCGCGAGCTGGCCAGACGCAGCCGCGAGGACCGCGAGGAGGTAGTGCTGGAGTCAGCCGATGCCCGCGGATCACAGATTGTGCTGATGGGCTTTACCGACGGCATCTCGCGCAACTATCGGCGTAACCCGGGCAAGCTGGTGTTCTACGCCAAAGACCCCACCGCCTACGCTCAGAGCATCCGCGCCGCAGGCGGTATCATCCTGCTTGAGCCAGTAGATCAAGGCCCGGCCCTGGGTAACGCAGTAGTCGGATTTGGTCGTGATCTGGACAACAACCTGATCGAGATTGTTGGCGCGGCCAATGCCACCCACTCCTACTTCGGCGCCTTTGGTATCGGTGTCAGTGATCTGCAGGCAGCCCGGGATTTCTATGCTGACGTCCTCGGCCTGCGCGTAACCCTGTTTCTGCCGATTGCCGGTCAGTACGACGAGTATATTCTGCAGGGCCAGGGCGGATCGGCTCTGGTACTGATGCACTGGACCAATGCGACGCCACGCAACTACACCGACAACCCGGTGAAGCTGGAACTGCGTAGCGTCTCACCCGTCGGCATGGCAACTGCTATCGAGGCTGCCGGGGAGCGGGTAACCGAACAGCCCGAGGCCTCCACGGAATCAGATCGTCAAGGGCAAACGGTAGGTTACGCAAAGGATCCAGACGGAACGCTGCTGGAGTTGCTGCGCGCACCCTGGGGCCAGTAGCCAGATAGCACAGCGCCCGGTTCCCCGGGCGCTGTTTACTGCCATACCGACAAACGTCTCAGAAGCTCAGCGGACGATCACCCTGTTCATCACGAATACGACTGGGCAAGCCCATCTCGTTAAGCAGATTGATAAAGGGCTTGGGCGGCAGCTGTTCCACGTTGACCATCTTCTGCACATCCCACTCGCCTTTGGCAACCAGAATGGCGGCCACTACTGGAGGTACGCCCGCGGTGTAAGAGATACCCTGGCTACCCACTTCCTGATAGGCCTCGGCGTGATCGGCGACGTTATAGATAAACACCTCGCGATCCTCACCGTCCTTCTTGCCCTTGACCAGATCGCCAATGCAGGTTTTGCCAGTGTAATCCGGTGCCAGCGAGGAGGGATCAGGCAATACCGCCTTGACTACTTTCAGCGGCACCACTTCCAGGCCCTCTGCGGTGGTTACCGGCTGCTCGGACAGCAGGCCGAGATTATTGAGCACGGTAAACACGTTGATGTAATGCTCGCCAAACCCCATCCAGAAACGCACATTGGGCACCTTGAGGTTCTGCGACAGCGAGTGCACTTCATCGTGCCCGGTCATGTAGCTGGTCTGGGCGCCGACTACCGGCAAATCGTCAGTCCGCTTGACCTCGAACATCTTGTTGCTGACCCACTGGCTGTTCTGCCAGGACCAGACCGTGCCGGTAAACTCGCGGAAGTTGATTTCCGGGTCGAAGTTGGTGGCAAAGTAACGGCCATGGCTGCCCGCGTTGATATCAATAATGTCGATATCGGTGATCTTGTCGAAATACTCTTCGGCCGCCAGGGCTGCATAGGCGTTGACCACTCCTGGGTCAAAACCGATACCGAGAATCGCGGTAATACCGTTGGCCTCACAGGCTTCCCTACGCTTCCACTCGTAGTTGGCGTACCAGGGCGGCGTTTCACAGATTTTTGTCGGATCCTCATGGATCGCAGTATCCAGATAAGCCGCACCGGTTTCGATGCAAGCCTGCAGAACAGACATGTTGACGAAAGCCGAGCCGACATTGATAACGATTTGCGACCCTGTCCTGGTAATCAGCGCCTTGGTGGCCTCGATATCGAGTGCATCCAACGCATGGGCTTGCAAATCACCGGCAACCTTGAGGCTGCCTTTCTCACGTACGCTGTCGACCAGTTGCTGGCACTTTTCCAGAGTACGCGAAGCAATATGGATATTCCCCAGAAAGTCGTTATGTTGCGCGCACTTGTGCGCCACCACCTGAGCTACTCCACCGGCACCAATAATCAGAACGTTTTTCTTCATCTCTCTTCCTCGAAACGCCTCCTTGGAAAAGGCTGGGTTTGCGGGCCTCAGGAGAGGCCGTTAACGAAATCTTCGAAACCGAACTCGCGGACCAGTTCAATCTGACCGTCGAGTTGACGCACGGCAATGGACGGCATCTTTACGCCATTGAACCAGTTCTTCTTGACCATGGTGTAACCGGCGGCATCAATAAATGACAACCGATCACCGATCTGCAGCGGCTGATCGAAATTGAATTCACCAAAGATATCCCCGGCCAAACACGACTTACCGCACACCATGTATTCATGGGGACCGTCGCAGGGCGCCATGCGTGCGGACTGGCGATAGATCAGCAAGTCCAGCATGTGCGCTTCGATCGAACTGTCGACCACTGCCAGTTGCTTGCCGTTATAGAGAGTATCGAGCACCGTCACTTCGAGTGAGGTGCTCATGGTAATGGCCGCCTCACCTGGCTCCAGGTATACCTGCACACCGAAACGCTCGGCGAACGCCTTCAGGCGTGCGCAGAAAGCATCCAGCGGGTAACCCTCACCGGTAAAGTGAATGCCGCCACCCAGGCTGACCCACTCGACCTGCTCCAGCAAGGCGCCAAAGCGCTCTTCGATCTGACCGAGCATCTGATCAAACAGGGCGAAGTCACTGTTCTCGCAGTTATTGTGAATCATGAAGCCCGAGACCTGGTCGATGACCTCGGCGATGCGCTCGGCATCCCATTCGCCCAAGCGACTGAAAGGCCGCGAAGGATCGGCAATCAGGAAGTCTGAACTGCTTACGCCCGGGTTCAGGCGCAAACCGCGCACATGACTGGCGGATACATCGGCGAAACGGCGCAGTTGGCTGATCGAGTTGAAGATGATCTTATCGGAGTTGACCAATACCTCTTCGATCTCGTCATCGGCATAGGCAACGCTGTAGGCATGGGTTTCACCGCCAAACTTCTCGCGTCCGAGCTTGACCTCGTAGAGCGACGAAGAAGTAGTGCCATCCATGTATTGCTGCATCAGGTCAAACACTGACCAGGTAGCGAAGCACTTGAGTGCCAGCAAGGCCCGCGCGCCGGAATGCTCGCGCACATAGGCAATCTTCTCCAGATTGCGCAGCAGTTTGCTCTTGTCGATCAGGTAATACGGCGTATTGATCACTGAGGCATACCCTCTGGTCGGTC
>JBKBSI010000102.1:0-245 GCA_046291745.1 Pseudomonas sp.
CTACGTCTTGCGTGATGGCGCCTCGGGCATGTTCCTGGCCGCCAGCCAGTTTCCGAAAAACCGTGAAACCCGCGCCCCACTGGTCAAGGAGCTGCTGCCGCACCGCGAGGAAATTGATTCCAAGTATCATTTCCTGCTGGATGCGCCGGTCAAGGATCCTGACGGTATACCAACGGTTATACGTTACAGCCGCAAGACAAAAGAGCAGTATGTACAGAGTGAAATAGAGGGCAAGCCCAGCGGAT
>JBKBSI010000102.1:255-11608 GCA_046291745.1 Pseudomonas sp.
GCTGGACCGCGGATGACGGTCGGCCAAAAGCCAAGGCGAAAGCCAAAGGTTGAGGTGAAAGGTCATGGCCAATGAAGTCTATACCCGTACCAACCAGGCGCTGTTCTTTGCCCGTATGGCTATCGATGCCTGGGCGGAGGCTGCCGACTCCGATGCTGTCAATGCGATAAGCCTTAGGCGTTATCATCGCGAACATGCGCTGTTTCATTTGTATCGCGGGGTATTGGCAGTCACCCATGAGGTGGCTGACCGCTATCGCTGGCCGCTGCTGGATGCTAGTCGTGCCGAGCAGGTGCTGACCCCACAGGTAGCGGAACGCTTTCCCGGTCCCGAGCTCGCCGAGCTGACCGAGTTGGCCCTGGCTGAGGACAGCTGGTTGGGTCGTCTGCTGGGTGGTTGGCAGCAACTGCAGTTGCCACCCAAGCCTGAGGAAAGCAAAGTCCAGGACGCCAATCTGATTGCCAGCAGTGCAGTCAAGGTTGATCGGCAATGGAGCCTTGAGGACGCGCGCGAAGCGCATGCAGCCTTGAGCGAGCGGCTGGCGTGTTACCGTGAAGGCATGCTTGAGTGGTAGCTGCCGCTGCGATACCCGATAGTCTGTGATAGACTGCGCGGCCACTTAACAGGAGACCCGACAATGCCTTCACCTTTTCTCGAAATCGTGGAATTGGCAAACGGCAAGGTAGCCCTGCGTCGCTCCGATGAAGATGCCGAGCCGCTGGTGGTTATCGAATTTTCCGCCGATGCCCGGGACTATCTGCAGGGTCACTATGTGGAAGTCGCCAAGGCGATGATCAGTGCCGGTATGCAGGTGGCTGGTCAGGTCATGGAGGAGGGTGAGCCGACTGCAGAGGATCGGGTCGTTCACTGACCTGCCGCTGTTATGGTAAGGGCAGCCTCAGGCTGCCACACACACGTCCAATCGAATATTCAAACTGCGGCACTGGCCCTGAGCTGCTGCCCGGGTCAATCTGTTGCTTTGCAGGCTAGTCCGCGAGTCATCTGCCAGCCAACTGACTACGGTATGGCTGCAGCCCAGCCGCAGCAACTCACAGCACAATTCCAGACTATCCATTCCCGACTTGCTACGCACGATCAGAATCCGTTCCGGGTCGAGACCACTTTTACGTAGCCATTGGGCACTGACTGCCTGGGGTGGGTCGAGCAGGGTTAGCCAGCCGGGTGCTTCGGCCTGGCTCAGATCGCGCAGCAGTGGCGCGAGCCATTGCAGGCACTGGCTTGGGGCTCCGCTCAGGGCTATCTCGCTGTAGCCGCTCTCCAGTTTCGTCTCTGGCGTCGCTGAGGTTGTTCTTTTGCGCTGTTCGGGTAGCGCATAGCGCGAGGCCATGAGCGCATTGTGGAACAGCTCGGACTGAACGATGTTGCTATCTGTGCGGTGATGACGGGAATACAGCATGATCTACCCCTTTAGCGGCGAATGACGCCGACACTCAAGCCTTCGATGGTCAATTCCTGTTCGCCGAGATCCACTTCGATCGGGGCGAAATCGGGATTTTCTGCAATCAGCGAGACCTTGCGGCCGTGCTTCTGAAAACGCTTGACGGTCACCTCGTCACCGATGCGCGCTACTACTACCTGGCCGTTGCGGGCCTCGCTGGTGCGGTGCACCGCCAGCAGGTCACCATCCAGAATGCCGATATCGCGCATACTCATACCCTGTACACGCAGCAGATAGTCGGCCCGGGGCCGGAAGAAACCCGGATCGATCTGACAATGATCCTCGATGTTCTCCAGGGCCAGCACCGGTGCGCCCGCGGCAACACGACCGATAACAGGTAGCCGGTCTTCGGCAGTGTCAGTTTCCTGGTCGGGTAGACGAATGCCACGGGAGGCGCCGGGAATCATCTCAATAGCCCCCTTGCGTGCGAGGGCCCGCAGGTGGTCCTCGGCGGCATTGGGGGATTTGAAGCCCAGCACCTTGGCGATATCCACACGCGTTGGCGGATAACCGTTGGCGTCCATGTATTCCTTGATAAAGGCTAGTATCTGCTGCTGCCGTGCTGTCAGTTTTTGCATGCGATCTTACCTGTGTGCATATACAGTAACTGTGATTATATACAGTTGTTGTCGTTAGGCAAGTTTGTTGTGCAACTGGGATATGGGTTAGATTGTCAACTGCCGTCATATTGTCGCAGGCACCGGTATTTACTTGACAGTCAGGCCGTTTGAAACGTATGTTTCAAACAATTGTTTATTGCCTGGAAGCAGTCATGGCCCAATCCGAAACCGTTGAACGCATCCTTGATGCGGCCGAGCAGCTCTTCGCCGAGAAGGGCTTTGCGGAAACCTCCCTGCGACTTATCACCAGCAAGGCCGGGGTTAACCTGGCAGCGGTGAATTATCACTTCGGCTCCAAGAAGGCGCTAATCCAGGCGGTCTTTGTACGTTTCCTCAATCCCTTTGTTGGCAGCCTTGAGCAGGAGCTAGATCGTCATCAGGCTGAGGGCGATCTGGCGCGCTTGAGTCTTGAGCAACTGCTGGAGATGCTGGTGCGCCAGGCACTGACGGTCAAGCCGCGCAGCGGTAATGATCTGTCGATCTTTATGCGCCTGTTGGGGCTGGCCTTCAGTCAAAGCCAGGGGCACCTGCGCAAGTACCTTAGTGAGGTGTACGGTAAGGTGTTCCAGCGTTACATGCAGCTGGTGCTTGCGGCAGCGCCGCAGTTGCCGCCACGTGAGCTGTTCTGGCGCGTGCACTTCATGCTGGGTAGCGCTGCCTTTACCATGTCCAGCATGAAAGCCTTGCGTGCCATTGCCGAGTCTGAGTTCGGCGTGCATACCGGCATTGATGAGGTGCTCAAGTTGATGGTGCCGTTCCTGGCGGCGGGCATGCGCGCCGATGGCGTAATGGCTCCTGCAACCCCTGAAAAGGCGCTCAGCGTTCAGCCAGAGCCGGTCTGACTGGCTTATTCGAGCTCCACCCAGCTTGCTGGGGTAACGCTGGCTGTTTCCTCTGTTTGCGTGATCCGTTATCGTGTGCTCTTTTGCCGGAGGCGGACATGCAGCTAGACCTGATTTGCATATCGTTGGCTTCCCAGCGCCTGGCAGGCTTGCATGGGGGGCGAGAGGTATGTGCATTCCCGATCTCGACCGCACTCAACGGTGGCGGTGAACAGGACGGTTCCGGCTGTACCCCGCGGGGACGCCATCGCATACGTGCGCGCATCGGCGAAGGCCAGCCACTGGCTGCGGTGTTCGTCGGTCGCAGGCCTACTGGTGAGCTCTGGACCCCGGAGCTGGCTGCCAAGTATCCCAAGCGCGACTGGATACTGACTCGCATACTCTGGCTGTGTGGCGAGGAGCCGGGATTTAATCGCGGTGGCCAGCAGGACACCCAGCGCCGCTATATCTATATTCATGCTACCCCCGATGATCAACCCATGGGTGTACCCCTGTCCCATGGCTGTATTCGCATGCGCAACGCCGACGTGCTGGAGCTATTTGACCTGACTCCCGCCGGCTGTGCCGTGTGGGTTGATGACCGACCCCTGGCTGACATGTTGCAGACCCCCCGAACCATGGAGATGAGCAGTTGACTCAAGGCACCCTGATGTTTGATTTTGCCGGGCAGACGCTGGACGCGTCCGACCGACACCTGCTTCGCCAGCCCGAGGTGGGCGGCATAATCCTGTTTGCACGCAATACCGAGTCGCCAACCCAGGTGCGCGAACTGGTCAAAGCGGTGCGCGCTGTCCGGCCAGACATGCTGATTGCCATCGACCAGGAAGGCGGCCGGGTACAGCGCCTGCGGCGCGAGGTGGTCAAGCTGCCTGCGCTGGGTCGTATTGCCGCGCTGGGCACTGAACAGGCCGAAGCAGCCGCTTATGCAGCGGCCTGGGTCATGGCTTGGGAGATGCTGGCTTGTGGTATTGATTTCAGTTTTGCTCCGGTTCTGGATCTGGATTACGGCCGCAGTCAGGTGATTGGCGACCGCTCCCTGGGGGCTGATCCGCACCAGGTAGTGCGGCTTGGACGCGCCTATATTGCGGGCTTGCGGGCGGCGGGCATGGCGGCTACCGGCAAACACTTTCCCGGCCATGGCTGGGCCGAAGCGGACTCGCACTTTGCCCTGCCGGTAGATGCTCGCAGTGAGGCGGAGATCCGCGCCACCGACCTGATCCCCTTTGCTGGCCTGGCTTCCGAGCTGGACGGCATCATGCCTGCCCATGTCGTGTATTCGGCTGTGGATTCCTTGCCAGCAGGTTTTTCCCGGCGCTGGCTGCAGGACATCCTGCGTGGCGAACTGGGCTTTCGGGGAACCATTTTCAGCGATGACCTGACCATGGCCGGTGCCCACGCCGTGGGAGATATGGCCCAGCGAGTCGATGCTGCCCTGTCATCTGGTTGCGATATGTTGCTGGTATGCAACGACCGCGGCGCTGCTGAGCAGGCTCTGGTGCATGCGCAAAAGCTGGGCATGCGGCCAGCCACGCTGCCATCGACACTGCGTGCCCGCAGTGACCCAGGTGTGGACTACAAAGCCAGTCCACAGTGGTCGCAGGCGTTGGCATGCCTTACCAAACTGCAACTGATTTGAGTAATCTGATGAATGATCTGATTGATAACCTGGCAATCGAGCAGCTACCGCTGCACGGTGAAGTGTGGATTTACCAGGTCTTTGCCATTGTCTTTGTTTCACTGGTGCTGGCCTATATCGGCAAGCTGGTTCTGGACCGCCTGGAGGCCCGTGCCAGCAGAAGCCGTACGGTATGGGACGATGCTCTGGTGCTTGCCGCACGTCGACCGCTCTGGGTAATGATCTGGAGCATGGGTTTGCTCTGGGCCGGGCAGATTACTGCAGCACAAATGGATGATGGCCTGGCACTGGTGCTGGATAAACTGCAGGATGTGCTGCTGATTGTGTTGCTGGCCTGGTTCCTGCTCCGCCTGGCCCAGCAGGTGGAACTGAGGCTGGTTGATCCGCGCTACCGCGAGAAGCCGATAGATCAGACTACGGTCAATGCCATAGGCAAGCTGCTGCGCATATCGGTGGTGGTGACGGCCGGGCTGGTGATTCTGCAGAACATGGGATACAGCATTTCCGGGGTGTTGGCCTTTGGTGGTATCGGTGGTATCGCCGTCGGTTTTGCGGCCAAGGACCTGCTGGCCAATTTTTTCGGTGGACTGATGATCTATCTGGACCGACCGTTCTCGGTGGGGGAGTGGGTGCGCTCTCCGGACAAGGAGATAGAAGGCACGGTGGAGCATATTGGCTGGCGACTGACGCGTATCCGTACCTTTGACAAGCGGCCTATCTATGTACCCAATGCGATCTTCACCAGCGTGGTGCTGCAGAATCCCTCACGCATGAGTCACAGACGCATCTTCGAGCATATTGGTATCCGCTACGATGATATCGGGCGGATGGAGCCTATCGTCAAGGCGGTGCGCGAGATGCTCAAGGCGCATCCCGATATCGCTCAGGACCAGACGCAGATGGTCTACTTTGATCGCTGCGCGGCGTCATCCGTGGACTTTTTTATCTACTGCTTCACTTCCCCGGTGTGGGCGGAATTTCACCGGGTCAAGGAAGACGTGCTGCTGAAGATCATGGCCATAATTGATGAGCATGACGCCGAAGTCGCTTTCCCCACTTCGACCCTGCATGTTCCTGACGGCGTGTCACTGCGCAGTGACGCCCAGGCGATGGCGAACCGAGTGCCGCAGGAGGAGATGTCATGAATAGCCTGGCGATTATCGGCGGCAGCGGGTTGACCCGTCTTGAGGGTTTGCAGGTGACTGCTGAGGAGGTGTTGCAGACTCCTTTTGGCGACACCTCGGCGGCTGTCGTCAAGGGTCTGATGGCCGGGCGTGAGCTGCTGTTTCTTGCGCGTCACGGCAGTCCGCACCGGATCCCGCCGCATCGGGTCAATTACCGCGCCAACCTCTGGGCGCTGAAGCAGCTTGGTGCTGACAGCGTGCTGGCGGTGAATGCGGTGGGTGGCATTCATCCGGCGATGGGCAGCGGGCATTTCTGTGTGCCGCACCAACTGGTGGATTACACCTGGGGGCGTGCCAGTACCTTTTTTGAGGATGACCTGCAGCAGGTCACTCATATCGACTTTACCGATCCCTACGATGAAGGCTTGCGCCAGCGCATTATTGGCGTTCTGGCGCGTCTGGGTCTGGCCCACAGTGCCTACGGGGTGTATGCGGCGACCCAGGGGCCACGGCTGGAAACCGCAGCGGAAATCAGTCTGCTGGAGCGCGATGGTTGCGATATCGTCGGCATGACAGGTATGCCGGAAGCGGCCCTGGCACGTGAACTGGAACTACCCTATGCCTGCCTGTCGCTGGTGGTTAATCCGGCTGCCGGCAAGGGCCAGGGGCCGATTTGCATGAAGGATATGGAGCGGGTCATGGATCGCGGCATGGAGCAGGTGCGAACGGTAATAAACACCCTGGTCGCCGCCGGCTGACAGTACTCCTATTGATTCCCAACCAGCCAGAACGCCAGAGAGCGCCAGAAATGTTCTGGCTCTCTCTGATTGCCTGATTGCCTAGCTGCGGCTAACGCGGATCAGCATGCCCATGCTCTGGTGGTCCAGATAGTGGGTTTCGTTCAGGCGCAGGCGACGCTTTTGACGCAACTGATCGGTGACCACGCCACTTGCGGTTTCACTGTTGATCCACGCGCTCACGTCAACTTCCAGCAGGCGTTCGCGTCCCAGGCTTACCAGAGCCTGTACCGGATACTGACTGTCGAACTCCTGCCCCTCATGTACTGCTACCGCCAGGCTGGCATCCTCAGGTTGTACCCAGGCCTGGTGCAGAAGCACCTGGTAGCCCTGGGCGGAGAGTTTGCTCGCGTCGCTGCCCAGGCTGTGGCGGCTACTGTCCAGGCGGCGCACATCGCTGCGTGCAGTGGAATCTAGGTCAATCGCCTGATCTGCCCAGTTGAAGCCAGGCGGTGAGCCGCCGGTTATCTGCGCCGAAGGCTGAGTAAAGATCACCACCTCGACCTGATATGCGCTTTGCGCCTGGGTCAATGCTGCGGTAAAGGTCAGCAACAGCAGAAGTGCCAGCTGGAGTGGGCGAATGACTGATTTCATGGGCGTTTTCCTTTGCCTTGGGGAGTGGGTTGGGGGGCTTCCATTCGGCTGATCAGCGCTTCAACGGTGTTCAAGCGCAGCTCTGCCGGGCCCATGGGTGCATTGAAACGGAACAGCGTGGCGCCCTCCAGTTTATACCGGTTGGGCTGATCCTGTATCAGTCTGACCAGTACCATGGGGTCGACCTGGGTGTCAGCGGCAAACTCCAGGCGGCCATGTTCTGGTCCAACATCGACCTTGCTGATACCCAGGGGTTCGCAGCGCAGCTTCAGGGCGGTAACGCGGAACAGTGTTTTGGCCGCCTCGGGCAACAGGCCGAAACGGTCAATCATTTCTACCTGCAGATCCTTAAGCGCTTCGTCGTCTGCGGCGTTGGCAATGCGCTTGTAGAGAATCAGGCGGCTATGCACGTCGGGCAGATAATCATCGGGAATCAGCGCGGGCAGGCGCAGGTTGATATCCGGGCCGCCGCCCAGCGGCGCGTCGAGTTCAGGCTGCTTGCCCTGTTTGATCGCCTTGATCGCGCGTTCGAGCATGTCCATATACAGGGTAAAGCCAATGGCCTGGATCTGGCCGCTCTGACCGTCGCCCAGCAGCTCCCCGGCGCCGCGAATTTCCAGGTCATGGGTCGCCAGGGTAAAGCCGGCGCCCAGGTCCTGAGCGGCGGCGATGGCTTCCAGGCGTTTTTCCGCATCACTGGTGAGTTTCTTGCCATGCGGGGTCAGCAGGTAGGCGTAGGCCTGGTGGTGGCTGCGACCGACCCGGCCACGCAACTGGTGCAGCTGAGCTAGACCGAACTTGTCGGCGCGCTCGATGATGATGGTGTTGGCGTTGGGAACGTCAATCCCGGTTTCGATAATGGTGGTGGTGACCAGCACATTGAAACGCCGGTGGTAGAAATCGCCCATGACCTGCTCCAGGGCACGTTCGGGCATCTGCCCGTGGCTGATACCGATACGTGCTTCGGGCACCAGTTCAGCCAGGTCGGCGGCGCATTTCTCGATGGTCTGCACTTCATTGTGCAGGTAATAGATCTGGCCGCCGCGCAGTAGTTCACGCAGCACGGCTTCCTTGATCACCGGTGCCTGCTGCTGCATGACAAAGGTGCGCACCGACAGCCGTCGAGCGGGCGGTGTGGCGATGATCGACAGCTCGCGCATGCCGGACATGGCCATGTTCAGGGTACGTGGAATCGGCGTCGCGGTCAGCGTGAGTACATCAACTTCGCTGCGCAGGGCCTTGAGCTGCTCCTTCTGGCGCACACCAAAGCGATGCTCTTCGTCGATGATCATCAGGCCCAGATCCTTGAAGCGGATGTCGCCCTGCAGCAGCTTGTGGGTGCCGATCATGATATCCACCTTGCCTTCGGCCAGATCCTCGGCAGCGGCCTTGATCTCCTTGGTGGATTTGAAACGGGACATCACCTCGACCTTCACTGGCCAGTCGGCGAAGCGGTCGCGGAAGCTGTTGTAATGCTGCTGTGCCAGCAGGGTAGTGGGCACCAGCACGGCGACCTGCTTGCCGCCATGCACCGCCAGAAAGGCTGCGCGCATGGCGACTTCGGTCTTGCCGAAGCCGACATCGCCGCAGACCAGACGGTCCATCGGCTGGGCCTTGACCATGTCCTCGATAACCGCTTCGATGGCGGCCTGCTGGTCGGCGGTTTCTTCAAACGGGAAGGCTTCGGAAAATATCTGGTAATCGCGCTCTGGGGCGCTGAAGCTGAAACCCTTGCGCGCACCGCGCCGGGCATAGACATCGAGCAGTTCGGCGGCGACATCACGGACTTTTTCTGCCGCCTTGCGCTTGGCCTTCTGCCAATGCTCCGAGCCGAGTCGGTGCAGAGGCGCGTGTTCATCGTCACCGCCGGTGTAGCGCGCACTCAGGTGCAGATTGGCGACGGGGACGTAGAGCTTGGCCTCATCGGCATATTCCAGGGTGAGGAATTCCGCCTGTTGATCCTCCACCGTCAGGTTGACCAAGCCCAGGAAGCGGCCGACGCCGTGATCAATATGCACTACCGGCGCGCCTTCACGCAGCTCGGTCAGGTTGCGGATGACAGCGTCACCCAGGTCAGTCGCCTTGCCGCGCCGCCGCCGTTGCATGACGCGCTGGCCAAATAGCTGGTTTTCGGTGATCAGTGCGACGGCCGGGTGACCGCAGAGCATGCCCTGGTCGACTCCGGCGACGACCAGACCGATAGCTGCCTGGCTCTCGAGAAAGCCTGGCCAGTCAGCGCACTCCGTCGGGCGGATATCGATGCGTTCGAGCAGTTCCAGCAGTGCCTCGCGGCGCCCTGCGCTTTCGGTTACGAACAGGCAGCGCCCTTCGAAGCCGCGAATGAAGTCTTGCAGGGCTTCCAGTGGTTTTTCGCGGCGATTGTCGATGGCCAGCTCCGGCACCGACTGGCTGCTGAACTGGGTGTTGCCGCTGGCCGCAGGCAGTGCTTCCTGGTGGCAGATGATGCGCGGGAAGCTTTTTATGTGGGCAAAGCATTCCTCCACACTGAGGAACAGGCTGGCGGGGGGCAGCAGCGGTCGGGTCTTGTCGACCCGCTGTTCCTCGTAGCGGTGGCGCACATCCTTCCAGAAGTGCTCGGCGCTGCCTTCGATATCCGGCAGGCTGAACAAAAGGGTGTTGTCCGGCAAATAGTCGAACAGGTTGCCAAGTTCTTCGAAGAACAGCGGTAGATAATACTCGACCCCAGGCGGCACCAGACCCTCGGCCAGGTCCTGGTAGACCGGGCAGCGACGGTAGTCGACATCAAACTGCTCGCGAAAACGCGCGCGAAAGTTGGTCAGCGCCGACTTGTCCAGCGGAAACTCCTTGGCCGGGAGCAACTGGATGCGCGGGATCTTGTCGATTGACAGCTGCGAGTCCGGATCAAAGGTGCGCAGGGTCTCGATTTCGTCATCAAACAGGTCAATGCGCAGCGGATGTGCGCTGCCCATTGGAAACAGGTCCAGCAGGGCGCCACGCACGGCATAGTCGCCATGCTCGTACACCGTGTCCACGCAGCGGTAGCCCGCGGCGTCCAGGTTCAGGCGCATGCGCTCCATATCAAAGCGTTGGCCGACTTCCAGCATCAACACTGAGCCACCAAGAAACTGTTTCGGCGGGAGCCGGTGCAGCAGGGTGGTCATGGGTACCACCAGGATGCCCTGGCGTACCTCGGGCAACAGTGACAGGGTCTTCAGACGCTGCGAGATGATGTCCTGGTGCGGCGAAAAGCGATCATAGGGCAGGGTTTCCCAGTCCGGGAAGCTCAACACCGGCAGCTGTGGCGCAAAGAACCGCAGCTCCTGCTCCAACTGGTCGGCGCTGGCGGTGTCCCGGGTGATAACCAGACTGAGGCCCGGATGCTGCGCTGCGCCTTCGGCAATAGCCAGCGCCCGGGCTGCGCCAGCGAGGTTGCCCCAGGTGCTTCTGGCCTGGTTGGAACTGGCGGGTGGCACGCCTAGAAGGGTGGTCTTGACCTGCATCGGGCTTTAGTCCCTGTACAAAAAGCGCATAGTGTAACCCTGTCTGACAGTGGGTGCCGCTGTCGTGCAGTATTTTTCGGGATGATTGCCTATGCGCGCCAACAAACGCATAATATCGGCCCTTTAGATCCCTTGACCTGGAAGGATACCTCGTGACTCAAGCCCAATATGATCAATGTCTGGAAAACTGGACGGAACGTGAAGCCACTGCCGAGGCGATGATCCCGCTGATCGGCCGCCTGTACCGTGAGCATAATGTGGTGACCTCCATCTATGGTCGGGGCCTGGTTAATCGCTCGGTCATCAGTCTGTTGAAATCCCACCGTTTTGCCCGTCAGATTGATGACACTGAATTGTCGGTGCATGACACCTTTCCGCTGATTCAAATGCTGCTGGATCTGGATCTGGGTCCAGCGTCCATAGACCTGGCTCGCCTGATCGACAAGTTCCGCAAGTCCGGTAGTGATGATCTGGATGGTTTTCTGCGCGTTGAGTTGGCCAGCGTAATTGGCCACAAGGGTGAGCGTCGTCAGGGCCGTGATGTGGTGCTTTACGGATTTGGCCGTATCGGTCGTCTGCTGGCTCGCATCATGGTTGAGAAGATCGGTGCTGGTGATGGCCTGCGTCTGCGTGCCATAGTGGTTCGCAAGGGCGCTGCCAATGATTTGTCCAAGCGCGCCAGCCTTCTGCGTCGCGACTCGGTGCACGGTTCCTTTCAGGGCACCATCAAGATTGACGAGGAAAACAACACCATTACCGCCAATGGCACTGTGATCCAGGGTATCTACGCCAGCGACCC
>JBKBSI010000103.1:0-3108 GCA_046291745.1 Pseudomonas sp.
ACAATGACCCTGATGGTTGGGTTGATCGACAGCACCGTGGCGACACCGAAGGAGTGCGTGATGACCGTTATGTCTTTCATCACCGAGGCAATCCGCCGGGCCACATGCACGGTGGTCGAGCCTGAGCCGATCATCAGAATCCGCGCATCTTTCATCAGTTCTACTGCCGTACGGGCAATTTGTTCACGCTCTTGCATGAACAGCCTGTGGCGCTCAGTGACTGAAGGCTCGCTGGCGATGGCCCGCACTGCACCGCCATAGGTGCGATTCAGGTGTCCGCTGCGGGTCAACTCATCAAGATCACGGCGGATAGTTTCACTGGACACCTGATGCAGCTTGGCGAGGTCGGCGATGCGCAGACTGGGGGTGGTATTGAGTTCAGCCAGGATCTCGGCCTGGCGGGCGGTCTTGGCTCTGGACATCGCAGGCCTTCCTTTCCAAGTCAAAAAAATGAGGTGAATGCCACAAAATGGTGAGGTGAGCATGGTAATGCAGTCTTTCGGCGCAAGCTATTGCTTCCATACGCAGTACTTTTTAGGACGACGCTCATCCCTCTATACTGCAATAAGTGCCACACATTAATGTGGCGTGAGTAGATTTAATCTTGTTGTCTCTATCAAAAAATGTTGTACTTGCCTCATTAAAAGGGAGGGGTGGGGACATGCTCTATCAATCAGACTTTTTACAGCAATTGGAGGCCGGGCTACGCGAGACTTTGCCTGACTGGGGCATATCGCCGGAGGCAAAACTCAAGCTATTGACCATCTCCGAGAACGCCACCTACCTCGCGGAGGATTTTGCTGGCCGGCGGCTAGTGCTGAGGGTACAGCGACCGGACTATCACACACGCGCCGAGATCGAATCGGAACTTGCCTGGATTAAAGCCTTGCGCGATTCCCGCATGGTCAATACGCCCGCGCCCATCGCCACCCTGGACGGCGGTTCCTTGAGCTGTTTTGCAGACCAGGAGGCAGTTCGATATGTCGCCGCATTCGAATACATGACGGGCGCCGAGCCCGAGCCAGGCGACCAGTTGGCCTCCTGGTACCGGGTGCTGGGTAAAACCAACGCACGCCTGCATCAACACAGCATGACCTGGCAACGACCTGAAGGATTCAAGCGAAAAGTGTGGTGCTTCGACACCATCATCGGTGAACAGGCTTACTGGGGCGATTGGCGCAATGCTCTGGGCCTGACGCAGGAGGGCCGTGAAGTACTTGAGCGCGCCCATGAGCTACTCCGCAAACAGACCGCAGCCTACGGCATGGCGCCCGAGCGGTTCGGGCTGGTGCACTGCGACATGCGGCTGGCCAATCTGCTGGTGGACGGTGAGCAACTCACGGTAATCGACTTTGACGACTGCGGCTTTAGCTGGTTCGCCTACGACTTTGCCGCTTGCGTCAGCTTTCTTGAGGAAGACCCACGCGTGGATGAGTTCCTCGCGGCCTGGCTGGAGGGCTATCGCAGCGTGGCGCCATTTTCCGCAGAGGACGAGCAAGCCATTCCAATGTTTTTGATGTTGCGACGCATGCAATTGACCGCCTGGATTGCCACCCACGCGGAAACACCCACAGCCACTTCAACAGGTGAAGACTACACCCGGGGTACGGTTGCTCTGGCTAAACAATACCTTGGCAATCATAGCGAGAGCCCCCTATGACCGCGCCCAAACAGATTTTAGCTCTGAATCGCTTTGATGCAGGGCATGCCCATGAGCTGCCGGATCGGCTGGCTTCGCTGGTGGAAAAACGCCAGCGCCACTTCGGCGCGTCCTCGGTACTCTTCTACGATCAGCCGCTGGAGATTGCTCGAGCGGAAGGCGTATTCATGTACGACTCCACGGGCAAGCCTTATCTGGATGTTTACAACAATGTGCCCGTGGTCGGGCACTGCCACCCGCGAGTTGCAGAGGCAATCAGCGAGCAGACTAGCCGCCTGAACACCAACACCCGCTACCTATATGAAAGCCTGACGAACTACGCCGAAACACTACTCGGCACCTTCCCTGCGGCGCTGTCCAACCTGCTCCTGACCTGCACCGGCAGCGAAGCCAACGACATAGCCCTGCGGATGGCGAGCGCCTGGACCGGCGGTAGCGGTTTTGTGGCGACCGAAACGGCCTACCACGGCAATACCATGGCGGTGATGGAGGTATCTCCCTCCTCCTACCCGCAGGGCCGTGCTCTGCCGCCTCACATCCGCACCATCCCGGCCCCGGACTCCCTCCGCCTGGCACCGGGAGAGGATGTCGCGCAGGTGTTCGCTGCGCACCTGGATAGAGCCATCGCCGACCTTGAGCGCAATGGCATCCGCTTCGCCGGCCTGATTGTCGATACGATCTTCTCCAGCGACGGCGTCTTCCCCGACCCTTCAGGGCTCCTGGCCAAGGCAGTGGAGTCTGTTCACCGCGCGGGCGGGTTATTCATTGCAGATGAAGTACAACCGGGCTTTGGCCGTACCGGTCAAAGCCATTGGTGCTTCCAGCGGCACGGGGTGGTACCGGACGTGGTGACTCTGGGCAAGCCCATGGGTAACGGCTTCCCTATGGCAGGGGTGGTCACACGGCCAGAACTGCTGGAGTGCTTCACCGCCGAGACCGGCTACTTCAACACCTTTGCCGGTAATCCGGTAGCGGCAGCCGCAGGGCACGCGGTGCTGAATGTACTGGAAGAAGAGGGGCTGATTGCCAATGCGCAGAGCGTTGGAAACTATCTGAAAGATGGCCTCAGCAAGCTGGCGCACTCGGATGCGCGCATAGGCGACGTACGGGGGGCCGGGCTGTTCATCGGACTGGAATTTGTTGCCGCAGACAACGCGCAGGATGCCGCGCTGGCGCAGCTGGTGATCAACCAGATGAAGGAACATGGCATTCTGATCGGCGCGGCTGGGGCTTACGGCAACGTACTGAAAATTCGCCCGGCGCTGTGTTTCAGCAGAGCCCATGCCGATCAGTTTCTGGCGACCCTTGATGACGTATTACGTATAGCTTGAGCCCTACGAGATAGAAAAAGGCGGAGCAATCCGCCTTTTTATCAAGCCATCGCCTCGGACGATTCCGGCAGTACCTGCCCCCCATCGACCACGATAGTCTGCCCGGTGATGTAGCCA
>JBKBSI010000103.1:3118-11596 GCA_046291745.1 Pseudomonas sp.
AAGAACAATACGGCGTTGGCGATATCTTCCACCTTACCCAGGCGCCCCAAAGGAATCGAAGCCGCCATCTGCGCCGCATATTCCTCGCCCATGCCTTCCAGCCCTTCGGTCAGAATGTTCCCGGGCATTACCGCATTGATGGTAATGCCGGAGCGGGCCAGCTCGATCGCCGCAGTGCGCATGAAGCCCAACTGCCCGGCCTTGCTGGCACCGTAGTGCGACCAGCCGGGAAACCCGGTGATCGGGCCAGTGATCGATGAGGTCAGGATAATCCGACCGAAACCCTGCTTCTGCATCACCGGCATCACCGCCTGCGTGCTGAGAAAGGTGCTACGCAAATTGGTGTGCATGACATGATCGAAGTCCTCGACGGTCATGTCGGCCAGGCTGGCGGACGGGAATATACCCGCGTTGGCCGCCAGCACATCCACCGAGCCGAAGCGTTCCACTGCGGCCGCCACCATGGCCTTACAGTCATCTGGCTGACTGACATCGGCAGCAAAACCCATAGCGTTCGCTCCCATCTCTTCAGCAACCTTGCAGGCGTCTTGCAGTGAGCGCGACACAACAAGCACGTTGAGACCAGCCACAGCAAAACGCCTGGCGATGCCTAAACCGATCCCACGACTGGCACCTGTGACAATTACAGTCTTTTTTTGTAGCGACTCAAACATTTTTATCTCCTGTTTTATTAGGGCAAACCCCCTTTTATCCGATTGCCTTGCAATTGGTGGTCCAGTTCTACACCCCCTTTGTACAGGTGATTCTTGTGCACGACAGAAGATCAAAACAGGGCAAATCGAACCCATTTTGGGGCATCTTGCAATATATTGGTGCTTGCCAAAAAAAATGTTGCACTCACCTCGTAATTGTTTTTTACTCGATTTGTTGTCTTTCACTTTTTAGACGGGCGAGGGCGAATTATGAAAGGCGTATCCAGAAGGGAATTGCTGAAGTTGATGGGAATGGGTGCCGGCATGGCAGCTTTGGGGGGCGGCTCATTGTTGATGAGCTCAAAAGCCTTCGCTGCGCGGGAGAAAGAGCTGAACATTCTGTGCTGGGAGGGCTACAACTCGGCACAGGTACTCGACCCGTTCCGACGCTCTACCGGGGCGACTGTGCGCGCAGAGTCGCTGACCAATGATCCGACCATGATCAACCGCTTGCGCGCTGGCGAAACCAACGTCTGGGACTTGATCAATGTAAACAACCCCTGGGCGCGCAAGGTCATGGAGCCAGAGGGCTTGATCAAGCCGCTTCCACGAAGTGAGTTCGAGCCCTACTTCGAGAGCATGCTGCCAGATTTCAAGCCACCCTATCCTTGGGCGATGAGCAGTGACGGTAGCGAATTGTTGGGCATGGCACAGCGCTTCGGCCCATTCAACTACGTAGTCAACACCGACAAAATAAGCCGCGCAACCGCCGAGGACACCGGCTGGGACCTGTTCAACGACAAGGCCCTGAGTGGCAAATACGGCATCCAGGAATCGGACGACTGGAACGTCTTCGACATTTTCCTGATAGCCGGGATCAACCCCTTCATCGAGCACACACCAGAACAGATGGCGAAGTTTCAGGAAACCGCCAATGCGGTGTTCAAGGGTGCGCGAATGATCGGTGACGCTTCCAGCCTCAACCAGGCAATGATCTCTGGAGAAATCGATTTCTACATGACTGGCGGCACTTATAGCTGTTCACCAGCCCGCGCCGACGGCTTCCCGGAAATCCGCGGCATCACCCCGCTACGCGGTCCGGTAGATGGCAAGGGTGGCGTATCTTGGGTTGAGATCACTTCGGTCGTTAACAACCCCAACGTGTCCCCGCTAGCCACGGAATTCCTCAAATACGTGCAGGCACCGGAAATCGCCCACAGCGTGGCCTTTGCCGAGGGCACTTTCAACCCGGTCAGCCAGATGGGAAATCCAGAATGCTTCAAACTCTTCACCAAGGATGAGCTTGACGCCATCCAGTGGGACAGTCTGGGCGAGGAAATGGAGCGCTGTGTGGCTTATGACATCGTACCGGAGTTCGACGCAGCGCTAGACATGATTTCTGCGGCCAAGCGGGTGGCATGATGATGGTTCAGGCAGGACTGGCATCGATGGATATCCCTGCAAACGACAGAGCTGTCAAGCCGCCTCTGCCGGTGCTGCAACTGGTCGATGTGCAGAAGAAATTCGGCAACTTCACCGCAGTCGAGGATATTTCGCTGAACGTGCTGGAAGGGGAATTTCTGACGATAGTAGGACCCTCCGGATCAGGTAAAACCACCATGTTGCGGATGCTGGCGGGCATGGAAGCCCCCAGCTCGGGCAACATCACGCTACGGGGGGAGGCCATCAACAGTCTGCCCGCCCAGCGCCGACCAACTTGCCTGGTGTTTCAGTCCCTCGCGCTCTTTCCCCACAAGACCGTGGGAGAAAATATCGAGTTTCCATTGAAAGTGAAAAAGATGCCGAAGGCAGATCGCAAGGTGCGGGCGCTGGAGCTACTGCGCATGTTGCGACTTCCGGAGAATTACTACGGCAAGAACGTCATGCAGTGTTCCGGCGGCGAGCGCCAGCGGGTGGCGCTTGCCCGCGCTTTTGCCTACGACCCGGAAGTGTTGCTGTTCGACGAACCCCTATCAGCGCTGGACTACAAACTGAAGAAGGTGCTGGAGAAGGAACTGAAGGACTTGCATCGCGAGACCGGCAAGACGTTCATCTACATCACTCACTCGCTGGAAGAAGCAATGGTGATGTCAGATCGCATCGCAGTGATGCGCGCGGGCCGGATCATCCAGGTGGGCTCGCCAGAAGAGATCTATGCACGGCCTGCCAGCGAGTTCGTCGCCGAGTTTTTCGGTGAGGTCAACAAGTTCCCAGTCACTCTGAATGCTGACCAGGACTGGCTCAGCACTGACCTTGGTTGCCCCATACACCTCGATCTGCCAGCTGCGCTGCACGGGGCTCAGACGGCCACTGTGGTGGTGCGCCCGGAATATATGCAGTTCGCCAGTTCGCCGAATGATTTCGACAACGTCATTCCCGGCGTCGTGTTCAACGAGTACTCGCTCGGCTCACGAGTCCAGTATCAGATCCGCTGCGGCAACAACAGCTTGCTGTTGGAAAATCCTCGTACCTTCAACCGCGAACTCGTCCGTGACGAGCATGTGCTTATTGGCTGGAACTCAGCGGATGCAATCATTACAGGAGCCTGACCATGGTTGATCCTGCTTCTGGGCGCAGCCTATCGACAGGGGCGCGCTACGCCAGTCCACTGATCATTTTTTTGCTAGTGGGTTTTCTCGCCCCGCTGGTGACGGTAGTAGCCTTCGCCTTCGCCGAGCCAAAAAGCTTTGAAGTTTTCCGTAGCTTCACGCTGGCGAACTTCAGCGCTGTACTGGACTCATCCAACACGGTGTGGCGCTCCTTCGTCTGGTCGCTGGCGTTGGCTGCCCTGTGTGTAGCGATACTGGCGGTAATCACCTATCCCATCGCCCATGGGCTGAACCGGGTATTCGGCCGCTTCGCTCCGCTGGTCAGCGTGCTCTTCGTGTTTCCGCTTTTTGTTTCGGAGAACGTGCGGCTGTATGGCTGGGTACAGTTCTTCATCAAGAACGGCGTGCTGGACGGCGTACTCAAGGCCTTCGATTTCGGTCGAACACCCGAAGTTCTTTACACGCCGGGGCTGACTCTGTTCGGGATGGTCTATGTGTATCTGCCGTTCATGCTGTTTCCCATCACCCTGGGCCTTGCCATGGTGCCGCGGGATCTGCTGGATGCGGCGAAGGACCTGGGCGCCAGCAGGCTGATGGTCTGGCGCGAGATCGAGTTACCCCTGGCGATGCCGGGGATTCTGATCGGCATGCTGCTCACCTTTGTGTTGTCCGTCGGGGCCGTGGCCGAGGCGAAGATCCTTGGCGGGCAGTCGGTGATCACCGTGGTGCATGACATTGAAGTGGCATTCACTTATGCGCAGAACTGGCCTCTGGGTGCGGCGCTGGCGGTACTTCTGGTGCTGATTGTCGGCAGTTTGACGCTCTTTGTCCTGACCCGCTTGGACCTTGATCAAGTACTGGGGAAACGTTGAGATGAGGAATCAGGCGCAAATCCGTTCCGATTTTCTGATCTGCTGCTGGACTGGCTTCGTGCTTGTCGCCATCTACCTGCCGATCCTCTGCAGCGCACTGGCCGGGCTATCGAAGAGCCGCTATTTCCTCTTCCCGGTCAGGGAGTATTCGATGAACTGGTGGGAGCGCACGGTCAGCTCCGTCGAAGTGCAAATTCTGGTACAGAACTCACTGAAGATCGCGATACTGGTCACCCTGATTTCAGTTGTGCTTGCCTTCTTCGGCGCTCTGGCTTTTGCTCGCTACGACTGGAAGGGCCGCAAGCTGTACCAGAAACTGCTGTTGCTACCGATCTTTTTCCCGCAGACCGTATTGGGTCTGGCCATGCTGCTGTGGATGAATGCCCTGGGTATAAGCCCGAGTTGGAAGACTGCAGTGGTCGCCCATCTGGTGTGGATTGTGCCGGTGGTGACGCTGATCATCGCCATCCAGGTCTACAACTACGACCCAAGCCTTGAAGAGGCCGCCAGCGACATGGGCGCCAGCAGGTTATTCATTTTCCGCGAGATAACTCTACCGCTGCTGTGGCCGGGGATTTGGTCGGGGGCCCTGTTCGCCTTTTTGCTTTCCTGGGGCAATTTCCCCCTGTCGCTATACACCACCGGAGCCGATTCCACCGTACCCAAATGGCTGTACTCCAAAATGGTGTCCGGCTACACCCCGATGGTGCCTGCTCTCGGCACCATGAGCACCCTGGCGGCGGCAGCGTTTTTGCTGGTCGGCTGGGTAGTGATTGCATCGCTGCGACGGAAGAAAGCAGGAAAGTGACAGGAACTGGCTGGAACTAAGCACTTCCTGAGAGACGACGCTTGTGCCGGGTTTGTGAACGGGTAGGGCTCAAACAAGCGCGGGCCATCTTGGCCAGCGCTTGCTTCTCCGTCAGCCTGCTACTCAAGCACAGCCACTCCGCTCAGCAAGCCTCCGCCCAACGCCGTGAACAGATCCACCTCACTGGTCAGTTGGTTCAACTGCTCGGTGATCAGTTGCTGGCGCGCCGAGAAGAGTTGGCGCTGGGCGTCCAGTAGGGTCAGGTAGCTATCTACCTCGCTGTTGTAGCGGCGCTCGGCAATCTGAAAGTAGTCCTCGCTGGCGTTCAGCAGGCGCTGCTGCGCGGCGACCTGGTCTACGTAGGTTTCGCGGGCGGCGAGGCCGTCGGCGACTTCGCTGAAGGCGACCTGAATGGCCTTTTCATACTCGGCCACACGGGCATCGCGAATCACTTCGGCGTAGTTCAGATTGGCCTGCAGGCGTCCGGCGTTGAAGATCGGCAGACTGATGCTGGGTGAGAAGCTCCAATAGTCCGAGCCACTGTCGAACAGACCAGACAACTGGCTGCTGGCACTGCCCGCATTGGCTGTGAGGCTGATGCTGGGAAAGAAGGCCGCCCGCGCCGCACCGATATTGGCGTTCGCACTGCGCAACTGATACTCGGCCTGGAGAATATCCGGGCGCTGTAGCAGCACAGCGGAAGACAAGCCGACCGGTAGCTCGGCGAGCAGGTCGGTGCTCAGTTGTGCTTGCTCACCAGGCAGTACCGGTATGCGCTGGCCGAGCAGTAGCGCCAGGGCATTGCGGTCCTCGGCGATCAGCCGTGTGTAGCGCGCCAGGCTGCTGCGCGCGGTTTCTACGGCGGTGCGCGCCTGGGTCAGCTCGAGTGTCGAGGCGATACCAACGTCGAAGCTGCGCTGGGTCAGTCGCAGGCTGTCTTCGTAGGTTTGCAAGGTGTCCTGGGTGGCCTGCAGCAGGGCTTGGTCGGCTTGCCACAGCAGGTAGGTATTGGCCACGCTGGCGATCAGGCTGACCTGTACGCTGCGCTGTGCCGCTTCGGTGGCCAGATACTCCTCCAGCGCCTGTTGTTGCAGGCTGCCCACGCGGCCAAACAGATCGACCTCCCAGGCGACGCCCAGCGTCGCACTGTATTGGCTGGTAATGGCGCTTTGCGTGCCGCCGTTCAGATCGGCTGGTGTACGCGTGCGGCTGCCGCTCCCATTGCCACTGACGCTAGGCAAACGCTCAGCGCGCTGGATGCGGTAGAGCGCCCGGGTCGCTTCCACGTTCAGTGCTGCCACGCGCAGATCGCGGTTATTTTCCAGCGCCACCTCGATCAGTTGGCGCAGTTGCGGATCGCGAAAGAAGCTCTGCCAGTCGGGCGGTGCGGCCATTGGTTCAGCGCTGCTGCTTTTATACGCTGCAGCCTGCGGCCAACTATCGGCCACCGGCACCGCCGGGCGCTCGTATTCCGGGATCATCGAGCAGCCAGTCAGCGCCAGAATCAGGCTGCTGGTAATTAGAATGCGCTTCACGGGGTGACCTCCTTGAGGGTCGGCTCGGTGACGTCGGCCTCGGCTTTTTTCTCGCCGAACAACGATGAAATCATCACAAAGAACAACGGCACCCAGAAGATCGCCAGCACGGTAGCGGTCATCATGCCGCCGATGACGCCGGTACCAATGGCATGCGAACTGCCGGCGCCAGCGCCACTGGCCAGGGCCAGGGGCACAACGCCAAGGGTGAAGGCCAGCGAGGTCATGATGATGGGCCGCAGACGCATGCGGCAGGCTTCCACCGCCGCGTCGAACAGGCTCATCCCCTGCTCATGCAGGTCCTTGGCGAACTCGACAATCAGAATCGCGTTCTTTGCGGTCAGGCCGACGGTGGTCAGCAATCCGACCTGGAAGAACACGTCGTTGGTCAGTCCACGGCCGAGGGTCGCCATCAAGGCGCCAATGACACCCAGTGGTACCACCAGCATCACCACCAGCGGGATCGACCAGCTCTCATAGAGCGCGGCCAGGCAGAGGAACACCACCAGCAAGGACAAGGCATAGAGCATGGGTGCCTGGTCGCCGGACATGCGCTCTTCATAGGACAGGCCCGTCCAGGCCACGCCTACCCCGGGCGGCAGCTGTTGGGCAATCTCTTCTATCGCTGCCATGGCGTCACCGGTGCTGTAGCCGGGTGCGGCTTCGCCCATGATCTCCATCGCGGCAACGCCGTTGTAACGCGACAACTTGGGCGAGCCGTAAACCCATTCGCCGCTGGCAATAGCGTTGAAGGGCACCATCTCGCCGCTGTCGTTGCGCACAAACCACTTGCCCAGATCTTCCGGCCCCATACGTGCGCTAGCCTCGCCCTGCAGGTAAACACGCTTGACCCGGCCGCGGTCGATAAAGTCGTTGACGTAGCTCGAGCCCCAGGCGATTGACTGGGTACTGTTCACTTCACTCAATGACACGCCCAGCACGCGGGCCTTTTCGTCATCCACGGTCAGTTGATATTGCGGCTCGTCATCCAGCCCGTTCGGGCGTACGGCCGCCAGTGCAGGATGTTGCGCGGCCATGCCGAGCAGTTGATTGCGTGCCTGCATCAGGGTGTCGTGACCTACTCCGGCATTGTCCTGCAGGAACAGATTGAAGCCGGTTGCATTACCCAGCTCCATCACCGCTGGCGGGGCGAAGGCGAAGACCATTGCATCGCGATAGCTGAAGAACTTCTGCTGCGCCCGCGCGGCCAGTGCAAAGACGCTTTGCTCTGGCTCCGCGCGCTCGTCCCAGGATTTGAGACCGACAAAGGCCATGCCCGAGTTTTGCCCACGCCCGGCGAAGTTGAAGCCGGTTACGGTAAACACCGAGTTGACCACATCGCCTTCTTCCTCCAGCAGGTAGTCGCGCATGCTGTCGACCGTCTGCTGGGTGCGCTCTGCGCTAGAGCCCGCTGGCGTTTGTACCTGGACAAAGAGCACACCCTGATCTTCATCCGGCAGGAAGGCAGTAGGGATGCGGGCAAAGAGCGCCACCATGACCGCCACAATGGCGACATACAGCAGCAGATAAGGCGTTTTGCGCTTGAGCATGCTGGCCACGCCACGCTCGTAACGGCCCACGCCACGGTCAAAGGTGCGGTTGAACCAGCCGAAGAAACCGCGCTTCTCGTGGTGGCCGCCCTTGGGGATCGGCTTGAGCATGGTGGCGCACAGCGCCGGGGTAAAGATCATGGCTACCAGTACCGAGAGCGTCATCGCCGAGGCAATGGTGATCGCAAACTGGCGGTAGATCACGCCCGTAGAGCCGCCGAAGAAAGCCATCGGGATAAACACGGCTGATAGCACCAGGCCGATCCCCACCAGCGCGCCCTGGATCTGATCCATCGATTTGCGCGTGGCTTCTACCGGTGACAGGCCCTCTTCAGCCATGACGCGTTCGACGTTTTCGACCACGACGATGGCATCATCCACCAGCAAGCCGATTGCCAACACCATGGCGAACATGGTCAGAATGTTGATGGTGAAACCAAATGCCGCGAGCACGCCGAAGGTGCCGAGAATCACCACAGGTACCGCGAGCGTGGGGATCAGGGTGGCGCGG
>JBKBSI010000104.1:0-11553 GCA_046291745.1 Pseudomonas sp.
CGCGCTGCATCTGGCTGACCTGCAACTGCATGGCAGCGATGTGCGCGTGCTCATTGACTCGCACGGCAACCTGAATCTGAGCCAATTGCTGCTGCCCAACCCTGACAACAGCACCGATTCAGCGACCGAAGACGCCGGGGCGCAGGAACCCTTCCCTGTTCGCATCGAGCGTCTCAAGCTACTCCACAGCAAGTTGTACTTCCGCGACCAACAACCTTCCGAACCCGTGACCTTCAGCTATGACAGCGCCCATCTGGAGCTGCAGCACCTGAGTACGCTGGCGGGTGAAGATGCTGAGTTATCCCTTACCGCCAGCGGCCCGGACGGGGCAAAGCTGGACTGGCAGGGTAGCTTGAGCCTGAATCCGCTGGTCTCCAGCGGACATCTGAGTGTGGGTGATACCGCATTGCAGATATTCTGGCCCTACGTCAGTGAGCAACTACCCCTCAAGCTCGGCCGCGGGTACCTGGACCTTAGCAGCAACTATCAACTACAACTGGCAGACACCTTGCAGCTGCAGCTGGATAACGCCAGCCTGAACCTCCAGGACCTGGACCTTCAGGACCCAGAGGGGGCCCCTCTGCTGCAGCTGCAACGCCTTGAGTTGGGCAGTACGCAGCTCGACCTGGCCGATCAGCGCATCCGCATTGGCACAGTGCTCAGCAGCGACCTGGAAGCCTGGATCAGCCGCGACGCAAACGCTGAGCTGAACTGGTCAAGGTTGCTGGAAACCCGCTCGCCACCCGCAGAGGAGCCGGTCAAGGCGCCCTGGCGAGTACTGGTGGATCAGGCGCAACTCAACAACCATCTGTTGCACCTGCAAGACCAGAAGCCCGAGACCGACGTGGAACTGGAGCTGGGACCACTGAGCATGACTCTCAGCCAGTTCGACAGCCAGGGCGAGTCCCCCTTCAGTCTGCGACTTGACTCCGCCGTGGGCCAACATGGGCGGATCACCGCCGATGGTGAGGCTGGCATCAACCCACCGAACGCACGGCTAGACGTCAACACACGGAATCTCGACCTGCGGCTGGCCCAGGCCTACCTCGCCCCTTTCGTCAGGATAGAACTGCGTAGCGGCCGCCTTGACAGCGCCCTGGATGTGGCGCTGGCGGGCATCGAGCCCCTGGACCTGAGCATCACTGGTAGCGCGACAGTCAATCAGTTGCACGTCCTCGACACTATAGGTAATCGCGACCTGCTGAAATGGGAGGCCCTGCAACTCTCCGGCATCGACTATGGGGATAACCAACTGGCGATTGAAAGCGCAGCCCTGAGACAGCCCTACGGACGCTTTATCATCAACCAGGATCTGAGTACCAACATCGACGAGTTGATTATTCAACAGCCCGACCCAGAACAGCCCAGCTCCGACGCCAAACCCCTGGCCGTGCGTGTTGGCAGCGTCGATATCGACGATGGCTCCGCCAACTTTGCCGATTTAAGCCTCAGACCGCCCTTTGGCACCGCCATCGAGCAGCTAAACGGACGCATAGGGACCCTGGACAACCAGAGCAAAACACCCGCCGAGATAGACCTAGCCGGCAATGTAGACCGCTATGCACCTGTGACCATCAAGGGCAAGCTCACGCCCTTTGATCCACTTAACAGCCTGGATATCAACGCCAGCTTCCGAAACGTCGAGCTGACCACGCTTACGCCCTACTCCACTAAATTTGCCGGCTACCGGATCCGCAAGGGCCGCTTGAACCTGGACCTGCATTACCAGATCGAACAGGGCCGCCTGACCGCCGAAAACAAGGTTCTGCTTGAAGACCTGCAACTGGGCGAACGGGTAGATAGCCCCGACGCCGTCGACTTGCCGGTGCGCCTCGCCGTGGCGCTGCTCAAGGACAGTCGTGGCAATATCGATATCGCTCTACCGCTCAGGGGCGACCTGAACAACCCCGACTTCAGCATCATGCCGATTGTCTGGCAAACCCTCGGCAACCTGATGCAGCGCGCGGTCCAGGCCCCGTTCAAGATGCTCGCCGGCCTGGTCAGCGGTGCCGGCGACACCGATATCAGCCGCATCGGCTTCCAGCCCGGCAGTGCCGAACTGGATGAGCAAGCCAGGCAAGCACTGGACACCTTGGCCAGCGCCCTGACCGAACGTCCAAATCTGCTGCTGGAAGTCGAGGGCATGAGCGCCCCGACCCAGGACGGCCAACTGCTGGGAGCACAACGCCTGGAGCGGGAATTCCAGCAACGCTCGCTGCGCCAGCTACAAGAACGCGGAGAAGCGGTGCCGGAGGATGCCAGCCAACTGGTAGTCGCAGAAGAAGACAAGAGCGCCATGCTACAAGACATTTACCAGGCCAGACTCAAGCAGGACATTCCTGAAGCCTGGCAGGCGTTGCCAGCGGAAGAGCGCGAACGCAACATGCGCCAGGCCCTTATTGATCAGTGGGCAGCCAGTACCGCAATCCTGCGCAGACTGGCCCAGCAGCGCAACGACGCCATCAAAGCCTACCTGGTCGACAGCGCCAATCTGGAGGCCTCACGCGTCTACCTGCTGGACGTCGGCACCCAGGCCGAAGCAGAAGACGACCGGGTTTTCAGCAACCTGCATCTGGGCAGCCAATAGGCCGCCCAGGAGCATCTGTCAGCCCCACATCAGCTCGCCCCGATTCCAAAGTTAAGCGTTTGATAAGACACACAAATAAAACGCCTGGAGAGCTTGACTTTCAGCACGCGCAACTGAATAATGCGCAGCCTCGGATGGCTACATAGCTCAGTTGGTTAGAGCACAGCATTCATAATGCTGGGGTCCCTGGTTCAAGTCCAGGTGTAGCCACCAACAATTTCAAAGGGTTAGCTTCGGCTAGCCCTTTTTTTATTTCCGCAGTAGCGTCTCTGAGCGCCTATCCTGCCCCTTCCGAATTGCACTCAAAGCGGCTTCAATCGTTGGAAGCTTGCGTTCGGCCTGAGCGGGAGAAATATTGAAACGTTCAAGCCGCAAGCTAGCAGCATAGTTAGACCTATGAACCTTCGCGCAATAGGCTCTTTTAGCTTGCAGGGACAGAGTAGCCATAGAACGCATCTCATTTAAGCCGCGGAAATCATGTCAAATATTCTCATACTTCGCTTTTACGTAGAGCCTGGAGCGAGGCCCGGGATAACCGCAGTGCCTTACAAGCGGCTAGTGGCTTTACCGTAGACCTTGCTACGCTCGCGCTTGCCCACTGCGATCACTGTGACGATCAGACGGTCATCGGCTACCTCATAAACAAGACGATAGCCTATTGAGCGTAATTTAATTTTGTAGCAATCAGGCATGTCACGGAGCTTGTCTGCTTCAACTCTGGGATTCACAAGCCGTTCTTTAAGCTTTTTCAAGAACTGTAGCCGGACGGTACTATTCAGATTTTCAAATTCCTTTTTCGCCTGGATGTTGAACTCAAGCGTGTACTCAGCCTTGCTCGGCTGCTCCGGCTTCTTCGATGAGGGCATCAATGTCTACTCGTACAGTGGGTTCACCACGACGCGAACGTACGATCTCAGCAAGTCGGACATCATCAATCATTTCGAGCATTGCCTCGTAGAGTGCCGGTGGCACTGCATAAAAGGCTGGCTCATTCCGGTTGAGAATCACGACAGCTTCACCGCCACCTTCACGGATGGTACCCATAGGGTCTTTTTTCAAGTCTGTTACCGACGCAGCAACGTCGGCCAGCACGGCATAAGTCATAGTCGTTTCACCTGTTCTCGCTTTTAGCGGTATCTATCATCTATATGAGCTAATCGTATGCGGCCGAGCTCTATTGGCTATCTGATTTGGCCTAGCTTCTAAAATTTATTCAAAAGGTCTTCTATACGAACATGTGCAAACATTCTAGCACCACCTAAAGCACTCTCTAAAACATCTTTAATGGCGCTCGACGAACGGTACGAGATTGGTTGCGGAAGGCCGTACGCCGGTCCGCCTGGAGCAAGTCAAAGCCAAGCGGTACGATTGATGAAACAAAATCCCGCCTGACGCGGGATTTTCGTTCAGCGCTGCGCAGTTTCAGGCGCGCTCTAGCTCAGCAAGCAAAGCCTTTTCAATCGTCAAGGTCGTCGCCGTACCAAGCTCCTCGCCGCCCATATCTGCCAGCAGCCTGGCGACCACCTGTTCCAGCCGATCAGCCTGGGTTGTTGCCCGCCAGTGATAGCGCAGCAGCAAGCCTGCGCTGAGTACTGCTGCCAGGGGGTTGGCGCGGCCTGTGCCGACAATATCCGGGGCGCTGCCATGTACCGGCTCGGCCAGTGCCAGACCTTCGCCGCAGTTCAAGGACGGCGCCATTCCCAGGCCACCACCCCAGTGACTGGCAAGGTCTGAGAGCACGTCGCCGAACAGGTTGGTTGTTAACAGCAGGTCGAACGCCTCGGGCTGCTCGACCAGTTGCAGGGCCGCGACGTCGACCAGGCGTTCGTCCACCAGCGCCTCCAGCCCTCTTGAGCGCAGCACTGCCCTGCAACTGTCACGAAACAAGCCACAGGTTAGTGGCAGGATATTGGCCTTGTGTACCAGGGTGATCCGACGACTGCCACGCTGTGTGGCGATATCGGCAGCGAAGCGGGCCAGTCGTTCGCTGGCTTGACGACTGATGTGTCGTTCAGCGATGGCCAGATCCGGCGTAGCCATGTGTTCACGCCCGACGTAGAGGCCTTCACTGTTTTCGCGCAGTATCAGCAGGTCTACCGCAGACTTGGAAGAAACACCCGGCCAACTGCGCACCGGGCGCAGATTGACGCCCAGTTGCAGAGCCTGCCTCAGGGTCAGTATCGCGCTGCGGTAACCCGGTACCGCATACGCGGGAGAAGATACCGCGCCAAACAGACCGGCGCCGCAGTTACGCAATGTCTCGATAGTGGCCGCAGGAACAGACTCCCCGCAGCTCTGAAAACACTCCCAACCGGCCGACGCGTGAATAACCCGCAGGTCCGGAACGAGTCGTTCGAGTACACGGACGGCCACCGGCACTACTTCCTGACCGATACCATCACCTGGAATCACGCAAAGCTGCGTCATTTTGCTTTCCTCTCACGAGTGGCCAGCAGCAGCCCAAGAAAAGTCATGCTGCCGCCAAGCAGGTGGTACCAGCGTAGTAGCTCACCGAGCAGAATCACGCTGAGCAATGCGGCGAAGACCGGCATCAGGTAACTGAACAGCGAGGCCGTGGCCGGGCCCAGGACTCTGACACCGTTGTTCCATGCCAGGTAGGCCACCAGCGACGCCATGATCGCCGTATAGGCTATTGCACCGGCGCTATGCCAGCTTAACGGCAGCGCGCCGACATGGCTGAGCTCCCAAAGAAAAAACGGCAACAGCAGCGGTACGCCGCACAGCAGCATGGCCGCAAGCTGCGTACCACCCGGCACCGGGATCATCCAGCGCCGCAGCAGGACCGAGTACAGGCCCCAGGCAAGCACCGCGACCACCATGATCAGGTCACCGGTATTGAAAGCCAAAGCGAGCAGGCGTGCAGGCTCACCCATACTCAGAATCACCAGCAGGCCGAGAAAGGACAGCAAGGTACCCAGTAACGTCGCCCTGGTCGGCCATTGCTGCAACAACAGCAAAGTCCAGATAAAGGCAGAAACCGGGAGGCCGGTATTGACCAGGGTGATATTGATCGCAGTGGTGCTCTGCGCCGCGAGATACAACAGGGTGTTGTAGGTAGAGATGCTCAAGGCCGCCAGCGTCACAACCTGCCAGCGGTGGGCAATCAGTGTCCGACGGTGCTGGTAAAGACTACGGGCGGTGAAGGGCAACAACAGCAGCAAAGCCACCAACCAGCGCCAGAAGGACAGGCCCACCGGCGGCAACAGACCGACACTGGCCCGGGCGATCAACGCGTTACCGGCCCAGGCCAGGGTGCAGAGCACCAATCCGGCCATGGCCCAGTAACGAGTATTTTGGGTCAAGGCGGGCCTAGCCGGTACTGTTCGGGGATCTGCTCTGGGCCGTTGACGGTCACATCCAGGTCCTTCAGATGACCATCCTTGATGCCGTAGATAAAGCCATGCACGGTTAGCGGCTGACCGCGGTGCCAGGCATTCTGCACAATACTGGTGTGACTGACATTGGCTACCTGACGCTTCACATTCAGTTCGCACATCAGATCCAGGCGCGCCTCTTCATTCTCTATCAGGCGCAGGCTATTACGCTGCTCATAATAAAGATCACGGATCGAGCGCAACCAGCCATCACTGAGGCCCAATTGCTGGTTGTGCATGGCTGCACGTACGCCACCGCAGCCATAATGGCCGGTGACGATTATGTGTTTGACCCGCAGTACATCGACGGCAAATTGCATTACCGAAAGACAGTTGAGGTCAGTGTGCAGCACCACGTTAGCGACATTACGGTGTACAAAAAGCTCGCCTGGCAGAAGGCCGACGATCTCGTTGGCCGGCACTCTGGAATCGGCACAACCAATCCACAGGTACTCGGGCGCCTGCTGGCCAGCCAGCTTGCTGAAAAACTCGGGATCTTCCTTCTTGATGGATTCAGCCCATTCACGGTTGTTGGCAAATAGCTGACTCAAATCATTCATAGATCTCACCTTATCCAGGTCTTATTAATCAATCAGCGAGTAGGCCATGACCAGGGCGTCTTCCCTGCCACCTACTGCCGGATAATAGTTTTTACGCCTGCCCACCTCGTTAAAGCCGAAGCGTTCATACAACCGCGCTGCTCTCTGGTTCGAAGCCCGCACTTCCAGAAAGGTCACCTCTGCCTTGGACTCCCGCGCCCGGCCAATGATGAATTCAAGCATGGCCGCGCCCAATCCGGCGCCCTGACTCTCTGGCTTGACCGTAATATTCAGCAGGTGCGACTCGTCACCGGCCAATGACAACACCGTGTGACCTACCCGCTGAGCGCCGCGGTACATGATCCAGCACTCGTAACCGGAACGGATGCAATCAACAAAGATGCCCTTGGTCCAGGGATGACTGAAGGCTGCAAACTCGACCTTGAGCACCTCCTCCACATCGTCCTCCACCATCTGGCGAAAACTCAGTTCGGTCATGCGCTAGCCTGCCAACGCGGCATCACTCGTTGCAGCAGTTGCCATAGCTTGGCTTTCTCCTCCGGCGTGCGCATCAGCGTTTGCAGGTCGGCGGCAAACCAGGCTGGCCCCAATTCATCCAGCGCCTCTTCCCTTCCACACAGCTCAGCCGCGAGCTCGGGATTCGATTCGGCGAGCAGTCCGCTCCGCGGACCAAAACAGCCGATTGAGACGGCTGGATTTTGTTCCAACCGCGCCTGCATGAATACCTGCAGTGCTTCACTGGCTGCAGCGGCGCTGCGCGCAACCTGCGGATTGCGGCTCAATGGCCAGCGAAAGTCAGCGTACAACCTGGGGGTGGTGGGCAAACCTGCTGCGCGCAGAATATCCGCCAGCAAATGGTACTCCGGCGTACCCTTTTCGAGACCCGGGTCGGCGATTTCGATCAACAGGGCGCAGGGGCCTGCCAGCCAGAGCTGCAGATAAAAGGGTGCTACCGCCTGCGCTTCCGGGACCGGTTGCTCGACCGCTACAACTTCTGGTTGAGGCTCAGGCCCAGGCTCAGAGCGAGGAACACTGACAGCTGGTTTGACCCGAGGCAGTTCCGGGCGCACCAGGCCCGTAGCAACCGGGCTGACAACCGGCGCTGCAGTGGCGGGACTGTTCTCAGCCTGGGCAACGGGCGCCACATCAGGCGCGAGCACTACCACCTCTTCAGGCTCAGGCGGCGCGCGCCGTGCTGCATGTGCGAGGGCCATAGCTGGCACCCAGCCGGTGACACCCATAGCCTCCAGATAGGCCAGCCGTACAGACTCACGCATTACACATCTGCCGCCTGCGGATGCGCTCGATAGGCACCCTCACGCATCAGGTTAAGGGCGTTGATATAAGCCTTGGCCGACGCCACGACAATATCAGTGTCTGCGCCGTTGCCGTTGACTATGCGCCCGGCCTTCTCCAGTCGTACGGTTACCTCACCCTGGGAATCAGTGCCCTGGGTAATGGCATTGACCGAATACAACTGCAGAATAGCGTCAGAGTGAATAATCTGCTCAATGGCCTTGAAGGTCGCGTCCACCGGACCGGATCCGGGCGCTCTGGCTTCCAGCTCCTGGCCCTCGATACTCAGCACCACGCGGGCTTCCGGGGTCTCACCCATGCGCGAGGCGACTTCCAGATAGACCAGCTTCACATGCTCGACCACTTCAGTCAGGGTATCGGAAACCAGCGCGTGCAGATCCTCGTCAAAGATCTCGTGCTTCTTGTCCGCCAGTTCCTTGAAGCGCGCAAAGGCCAGATTCATTTCCGTCTCGCCCTGCAGCTCGATGCCCAGCTCCTGTAGCCTGGAGCGGAAGGCGTTACGACCGGACAATTTGCCCAGCGACAGCCTGTTGGTATGCCAACCGACCGACTGGGCACTCATGATTTCGTAAGTCTCGCGGTGCTTGAGCACGCCGTCCTGGTGAATCCCGGACTCATGGGCAAAGGCATTGGCACCGACGATCGCCTTGTTCGGCTGTACCGGAAAACCGGTGATCCCCGATACCAGCCTTGAAGCACTGAGAATGTGCTCGGTCACGATGCCGGTCTGCACGCCAAGAATATCCTCGCGGGTCTTGATCGCCATGACAATTTCTTCCAGTGCGGCGTTACCAGCGCGCTCGCCCAGACCGTTGATGGTGCACTCTACCTGCCGAGCTCCCGCCACTACCGCGGCCAGGGAGTTGGCTACCGCCAGCCCCAGGTCATTGTGGCAATGCACTGAAAAGACCGCCTTGTCGGCGTTTGGCACACGCTCGATTATCTGCCGGATGGTCTCGGCAAACTGATGCGGAATGGCATAGCCCACGGTGTCGGGGATGTTGATGGTCCGCGCACCGGCATCAATCGCCGCCTCGATGATCCGGCAGAGAAAATCGATTTCCGAACGCCCAGCATCTTCGCAGGAGAACTCCACATCCGCACACAGATTGCGCGCACGCTTGACCGCCCGCACTGCTTGCTCAACCACTTGGTCAGGCTGCAGACGCAGCTTGTGCTCCATATGGATAGGGCTGGTGGCGATGAAGGTATGAATACGCCCGCTATTGGCATTCACCAACGCCTCTGCGGCCCGATCAATATCCGCATCCACAGCCCGCGACAGACTGCATACGGTGCTGTCCTTGATGGTATCGGCGATCAGCTTGACTGCCGCAAAGTCCCCTGGACTGGCGATCGCAAAACCGGCCTCGATCACATCGACCCGCAGCTTTTCCAGCGCCTTGGCAATGCGCAGCTTCTCGTCCTTGGTCATCGAGGCGCCGGGGCTTTGTTCGCCATCACGCAGGGTGGTGTCAAAAACTATTACGCGATCAGCGCTCATCGGGTTACTCCTTTACTGTCATTGGCGCGGGGCTCTTCGGCCCCGGCATTTACTACCCCTACTATAACGTATACAGCCCTGATTCTGTGCGGCGGCAACTGCTGCAGAACAAAAACTAACGGCGCACTTATGACTGACCAACACCGAAATGACTGTCAGTTCACAGTGCTCGGCTACCCCGGCTATGCTGACTGAATAGAGTTTGGCCGAGCCACCGGCATGGTCAATCACCGCTGCACACCAAAACAAGAAGCCGAGGGTATTGAACGCATGTTTGACCGCCACTTCAAGGTCTGGCCAGACCAGGTTCCACAGCAGCTGGAGCTACCCGCTACCAGTATTTTCCACAACCTGACGGTATCCGCTCTGCGCTTTCCTGATCATCCGGCTATTCACTATTACGGCACTGACATCAGCTACGCAGAGTTCAAACGTCAGGCCGAAGCGCTTGCCGGCTACCTCCAGCGCGCCGGAGTTCAGGCAGGGGACCGGGTACTGCTCTATATGCAGAACAGCCCGCAGTACATTATTGGCTACTTTGCCATTTTGCGTGCCAACGCCGTTGTTGTACCGGTCAACCCGATGAATCGCTCGGCCGAGCTCAAGTACCTGATTGAAGATACCCAGGCGCCTCTGGCACTCTGCGCCCAAGAACTGGTTGAGCATGTTGCCGAACACGTCGGCAGTAGCCACCTGCGGGAAGTGATAGTTACCGCCTATTCGGAATACGTCACTGAGCCGACAGACCTGAACCTGCCGGACGCCGTCCGCGAAGCAGCGGTAAAGCAGGGCCTTCCCGGCATAACCTCCTGGCAGGACGCCCTTGCCGCCAATCTGACACCTGGCCCCTTAACCGCTGGGCCGAATGACCTCTGCGTCATTCCCTACAGTTCCGGCACCACCGGCAATCCCAAGGGTTGCGTACACACACACCATAGCGTCATGGCCACCACCGTTTATGGCGCCGTCTGGACCAACGCCCAGCATGACGTGGTGCATCTGGTATCGGTGCCCATGTTCCATGTCACCGGCATGCAGTCCTGCATGAACAGCACGCTGTACGCGGGCGGAACCCTGGTGGTAATGACCCGCTGGGATCGCAAGGTGGCCGCCGAATTGATCCAGCGGGTCAAGGTCAACACCTGGCGCAATATCTCGACCATGGTGGTCGACATGCTGTCCGACCCGGATATTGATCAGTACGACATCAGCTCATTAAAGAGCATTGGTGGCGGAGGCGCTGCCATGCCCGCAGCCGTAGCAGCCAAACTGATAGACAAGACCGGATTGATCTATATGGAAGGCTATGGACTCTCCGAGACCATAGCGCCTACCCACGTCAATCCGCCCCAGGCCTGCAAACCCCAGTGTCTGGGCATCCCCATCATTGGCGTGGATTCGCGCGTAATCAATGTCGATACGCTCGAGGAAGTCGGGCCAGGTGTAACCGGGGAAATCATCATGCGTGGCGAACAGATTTTCCAGGGCTACTGGAACCGTCCGGAAGCCACTGAAGAAGCCTTTATCAAGCTGGATGGTCATCGCTTCTTCCGCTCTGGCGACCTGGGTTACTACGATGAGGAGGGTTATTTCTTCCTGGTCGATCGCGTCAAGCGCATGATCAATGCCTCTGGCTACAAAGTCTGGCCTGCCGAAGTAGAGTCGCTGATGTACTCGCACCCGGCAATCCGCGAAGTCTGCGTAATCTCCACTCCCCACCCCCGGCGAGGCGAAACCGTAAAGGCCTTCGTCGTGCTGTCAGCGGGTAATGAAGCCACCAGCGAAGAAGACATTATCAGTTGGTGTCAGGACAATATGGCAGCTTACAAATGCCCGGTGGTGATCGAGTTCACCGACAACATTCCCAAATCCCCTACTGGCAAGATCATGTGGCGTTTGCTGCAGGAAGAAGAGTGGAAAAAGGCTGGGCAGTGATTAAGGCTGCGAGGGGGTGCGGGGATCCGGGCGGGTGGCCAAGTGGTTGCTGCTGACCCAAGCCACGCCCTCCTGGCCCCGTCGTAGCTGTTGGGGCTGAGTCCTTGGGCTTTGACTTTGGCTTTATCGCGCGCAAAGTAAAACCCCGAACCTGTTTCCAGATTCGGGGTTTTGGTATAGCGCTTGACGATGACCTACATTGACGCGTGCCATCCAGGCACGCGCCCTGCGGGCAGCCTGCGGCTGTCCAAATTC
>JBKBSI010000105.1:0-11512 GCA_046291745.1 Pseudomonas sp.
TAGGTAAAGAGCAACTGATCCGGACGCAGCTGCGCTCGCTCACCGGCCTGCGGCTCCTTGACCTTGACGATCATCTGCGCCTGCTCGAATACCCCTTGAGCATCGGTGATAGCTGCGCCCGCCGCGCGATAGGCCGCGTCGTCATAACCGATAGCCGCACCTGCATTGGCCTCGACACTGACCTGATGGCCATGCGCAACCAGTTCGGCCACCGCCATGGGCGTGAGGCCCACACGGTATTCGTGATTCTTGATTTCTTTAGGCACGCCGACATGCATACGCCCACCTCCTGGCTGAATGACCATAAGGTTAGTGTAGAAGCCAGACTCAGGGTTTCAATTAAATTTACGCGACGTGCACAATTCGAAACACCTGTCACCGACCAGCGGGCGAGGACACCAATGCGTACTGTTGTCCCGCCGCCACCACCTGGTTGCGCCCGCCGCCCTTGGCTTCATACATGCGCCGATCGGCAATCAGCAGCAACTGATCCAGGTTCTGGCCGTCTTCACCCAGGCTCGCCACACCAGCGCTGAAGGTCATCACCTGTAGCCGCCCATCAAGGTTCAGAGGGTTATCCGCCAGTGTTTGGCGCAGCAGGTTAGCCCTCAGCGCGGCCTGTTCCAGGTCGGCTCCGGGCAAGAGAATGGCGAACTCCTCGCCACCCAGGCGGCATAACAAGTCGGTATCTCGCAGTTGTTGCGGCAACAGGGTGGCAATATGACATAGGGCGCGATCACCGCCTTCATGTCCGAACTGGTCGTTCACACGCTTGAAATGGTCCAGGTCCAGGACTATCAGTGACAACGGAACATTGTCCCTGAGCGCGTGACTACGCTCACGAAGAAACACCTCAGCCAACTTCATGCGATTGGCCAGGCCCGTCAGCCCATCGGTACTGGCCAATTGGATCAGACGCAGTTCATTGTCGACCCGGCTGCGCTCGTATATATGCGAAAACAACATGATAGCCAGACTGCTAATGCCCACATTGGCCAGGAACATCATGTTCAGCCAGGCTTCATCGCCCATATAGCGATAGCTGAAAGCCAGCACCCCGAGCGCGACAAAACCCAGCGACATCCACATACCCAGGGGTAGCCCCAGCAGCAGGTAACAGATAATGGGGATGGTCTGGATCCAGGCAAACACCGTGAAGGAGGTATCGGGTAGCAGCAGAGCAAAACACATCAGCACGAAGAATGGCAAAAGGTAAGCCAGGGTCCAGGCGCGTAAATGCGGAGTCGTATCAACCAGACGCAGCAAGCAGAGGGCAAACAGCGCATAGGCGGCTTCCAGCGTCGCCAGCAGCCATATCCCCCGCGCCAAGTTGAGCCCGGCAAACAGGCAGCCACCGGCTATAGTCAACCAGAGCAGGGCTTTGAGCACCTGCCGACGATGTTTTTGACTTGCCTCCAGCACTTCGCTCATGCCAAAACTCCAAAGGATTCAGCCGGACACCAGCCAACCCGGACCGCAAAACCTCGACCAGTGAGCACTATCACCACTCAATGCACACATATATTGGCATCGGCCCGCAAAATATGGCCAAATGCCTGCTAAAGGCAAGCGCTACAAGCCGATAACTCAGAACAACAAGCCGTTTTACAGATAACCTACTTCAAGGTAACAAGGATAGCGGATGTGAGTACTATACCCTTGCTGGTATGCGACGACTCCAACATGGCTCGCAAACAGCTCATCCGTGCCCTGCCGTCCAACTGGCCAATGCGTATTACCCAGGCGACCAATGGCCTGGAGGGGCTGGAGGCGATTCGTCAGGGTCTGGGCCAGATAGTCCTGCTTGATCTGACCATGCCCGAGCTGGACGGCTTTGGCGTGCTCGCCCAGCTGCGCGAAGAAGGGTTGAAAGCCGATGTCATAGTGGTTTCCGGAGACGTCCAGGACGAAGCCGTGCGCCGCGCCAAGGCACTGGGCGCCAAGGCCTTTATCAAGAAGCCCGCTGACCCCCTGCAACTGGCAGAGGCGCTGAACAGCCTGGGCATCAGCATCCCCTTGACCAGCACCCCGGCAGAAAACACCGCCGCGTTCTCCGATCTGCCGAATGTGTCCTTCCGTGATGCCTTCAGGGAAGTAACCAATATCGCCATGGGCCGCGCCGCCGATCTGCTCAGCCGCGTGCTCGGGGTGTTTATCCAGCTACCTATCCCCAACGTCAATATTCTTGAGGTCGGCGAACTACACATGACCCTGGCCGACGCCCAGCGCGGCGAGCGGCTATCGGCCATCTGCCAGGGCTATATCGGCGGCGGCATCGCTGGTGAAGCGCTGCTGATCTTTCACGACGCCGAGGTCAATGACGTCGCCAAACTGCTCAACACCCAGGAAGATGAGTCAGCCAAGCTGGAAATGTTGCTGGACCTGGCGAGCATCATCATCGGCGCCTGCCTGAATGGCCTGTCCGAACAGTTGAATATCAACCTGTCCCAGGGCCACCCGCTGGTGCTCGGTCAGCATTGCCCGATAGAAGATCTGATCCGTATCAACCAGCGCCGCTGGAAGCGTACCCTGGCGGTGGAAATCAGCTATAGCCTGGAGGGTCTGGATATCCACTTCGACCTGCTGCTGCTGTTCACCGAAGATTCGGTGCCGCGCCTGCGCGAAAAGCTCGATTTCATGATCAACTGAACCCCGAACAGGATCCCAGACATGCCCGCCCAGTTTGATATCAACGAACTCCACTGGTTACTGGATATCGTCCAGAGCATTGATGTCGGCGTGGTTGTCATGGACCGCGAGTACAAGATAGACGTGTGGAACAGTTTTATGGAGAACCACTCGGGCATGGGGGGCGAAGAGGTCGCCGGGCGCTCGCTATTTGACCTGTTTCCCGAGATAGAGGAAAACTGGTTCAAGAAGAAGGTCGAGACCGCCGTCATGCTCGGCACCCGAGCCTTTACCATTTGGGAACAGCGCCCCAACCTGGTGCGCTTTCGCAGTTATCAACCCATTACTGGGCTGGCGGACGAGATGTATCAGAACGTCACCATACTGCCGTTGCGCAGCACCAGCAGTGTTACCGACCATGTGTGCCTGATTATCTACGACGTCACCGGCGTAGCCATCAACAAGCGGCAGCTTGAGTCAGCCAATAATCAGTTGCAGGAACTGGCGCTGCGCGACGGGCTAACCGGGCTGATGAACCGCCGTCACTGGGAACAGTCGCTGGAGCGCGAGTTTGCCCGGCACATGCGCTACCAGAGCCCGGCCAGCCTGGTGATGTTCGACATCGACCATTTCAAGACCTTCAACGACACCTATGGGCACCAGCTTGGCGATGAGGTGATACGCGAGGTTGCCAGGGTTACTCGGCTGTTTGCCCGTGAAACCGATTTCGCCGGACGTTACGGTGGCGAGGAGTTCGCGGTGCTGTTACCTGACACCTCAGTGGAAGGCGCCAGCCAGTTTGCCGAGCGTCTACGTACCGCAATAGAGCGGTTGCAGATAGAACACGAGGACCAAATCTTGCATGTAACCGTTAGTCTTGGGGTAGCCGAGATAAACGACAGCATGATCAATCATTCGGTTTTGATCGAGGAGGCCGACAAGGCACTGTACCGATCCAAGGAGCAGGGCAGAAACTGCACCTCGGTTGCGAGTCAGTAACTGACTCCTTGTGCCAGTCCATGGTCATCCGGCTAGCGCGATTTACCCGCCCATGGTAGAAGCGTAATCTGATTTACGAAGAAAACTAAAAATCGGCTTCAGGGAAGTAGTCATTCTATTAGTCACCCCTCTGTCTGACGTCATTTCGTCATCCCGTACTTATAGACTGAAACCTCATCACATGGCAGTGAACATTTATGGACAGCGATACCAAGCGTGGCTGGATTTGGGCCTATAGCAAGGCCCGTAGTTATCACATCTCACGTATGAACGCCTTCTATCGAGCCACACGCTTCTGGGTAACCGGCGATACCGGTTCGTTCACCAGTCATGGCGGCTTTCGCAAGTCGCGCATACGCCGCTGAGCTGCCGATTCGCGCAGGACGGGGTTTGCGCTATCAGGCTCTGTTACACTGAGCTCCCTTTTTTGCTGCAGGCCGCCTCCCCGTGACCCAACTCGCCTTCTCCAGCCTGGCACTCCCCCCTGCCATCCTGACCACGCTGACCCATCTGGGTTTTGAGCAGATGACCGAGGTGCAGGCGCAATCACTGCCGGTCATTCTGGAGGGCAAGGATCTGATAGCCCAGTCGAAAACCGGTAGCGGCAAAACGGCAGCTTTTGGTATTGGTCTGCTGACACCGCTGAACCCGGCGTACTTCGGTTGTCAGGCGCTGGTGCTCAGCCCTACGCGCGAGCTCGCAGCCCAGACGGCTACGGCACTGCGCACCCTGGCGCGCGGCCTGCCAAATATCAAGATCATCACTCTGTGTGGCGGCACGCCCTTTGGCCCGCAGGCTGCCTCCCTGGAACAGGGCGCCCACGTGGTGGTGGGCACGCCAGGACGGATCAAGGATCATCTGGATCGGGGTACGCTTACACTATCCGGCCTGAACTGCCTGGTACTGGATGAAGCTGACCGCATGCTCGACATGGGTTTCTACGACAGCATCAGCGCGATTATCGATCAGGCGCCCAGCCGTCGTCAGACCCTGTTGTTCTCAGCCACCTACCCGCCCTCGATAGAAAGTCTGGCGGGCCGCTTTATGCAGTCTCCAGAGCGTGTCAGCATCGAAGAAAGCGAACCGCAGAACCCGATTGTCCAGCGCTTCTACGAGATCGAGCCAAAGCAACGCTTGCAAGCCGTGGTAAGACTGTTGGCCAGCGAACGGCCACAGCCCTGTATTGTCTTCTGCCACACCCGCCAGCAGTGCCAGGAGCTGCTGCAGCATCTCAACGCACACCAGATCAGCGCCCAAACCCTGCATGGCGACATGGAGCAACGTGAGCGCGACGAGGTATTGGCGCTGTTCGCCAACCAGAGCTGCAGCGTACTGGTGGCCACCGATGTAGCCGCACGGGGTATCGACGTAGAAGGCGTGGCTGCAGTGATCAACGCCGAACTATCCCCCGATCCGGCCCTGCACACCCACCGTATTGGCCGCAGTGGCCGCGCGGGTCAGCCCGGACTGGCACTCAGCCTGGTCGCCCCAGCCGAAGGTGGCAGAGCCAGCTCCATCGAAGCTGCCCAAGGCAGCAAGCTGGACTGGCAGGATATCTCCGCCCTGCCGGAAACGCTGGAGCAGCCCCTGATCGCCCCCATGCGCACTTTAATCGTTGCCGGTGGTCGAAAGGACAAGGTACGCCCCGGCGATCTGCTTGGCGCCTTGACCGGCGAAGCAGGCTTGCCTGCGGACGCCATCGGCAAGATCAGCATCACCGATTACCAGTCCCTGGTAGCGATTCGTCGGGACCTGGCCAGTACCGCCCAGCAGCGTCTGGAGCAGGGCAAGATCAAGGGCCGACGCTTCAAGATTCGGCTGGTCTGAGCGTCGGCCAAGTTCCAACCATCCTGTTAGCGAGTCTATCTGCGGAAGCCTACATGACACTGGACCAGGCCCTCATCTTCGGCATACTCGGTGCGACCATCGGCCTGTTTCTATGGGGGCGATTGCGCCACGACGTGGTAGCGCTGATCGCGCTGATGGCCTGCGTACTGGCTGGCCTAGTCGCCAGTGACCAGGCCTTCGGCGGCTTTTCCCAGCCCGCAGTGATCACCGTAGCGGCGGTATTGATCCTCAGCTACGGCCTGCAAACCACCGGCGCCGTCGAATCCATGGCGCAGAAGGTGCTTCCGAAAAAAGGCGGTACGCTGCTCAGTATTGGCGTGCTGACGCTGCTTGGCGCTGTGCTCTCGGCCTTTATGAACAACGTCGGTGCCATGGCCCTGCTGATGCCGATTGCCATGCAGGTCGCCGTTCGCCGCGGCATCCCTCCCGGCAAGGCCCTGATGCCTCTGGCCTTCGGCACCATTCTCGGCGGTATGACCACGCTGATCGGCACACCGCCCAACCTGATTGTCGCCGACTTCCGCGCCGCCGAAACCGGCAGCGGTTTCAGCATGTTCGACTTTTCGCCGGTCGGTCTTGCCGTCGCTGCAGTGGGTATCATCTTTGCCGTCCTGGCCGGACGCTGGCTGATCCCCTCGCGCCATAAGCAGGATATCGACAGCTTTGACACCGGCACTTATCTCACCGAGGTACGCATTGAGGAAAATGCCAAGGTGGCGGGTAAAAGCCTGCGTGAGATAGAACGCCTGCTGGATGACAGCGATGCGCAGATTGTCGGCATGGTGCGCAACGACTTTCGCGTCACCGCTCCGCTGCCCGGCCGCAAACTCAAGGCCGGCGACATTCTGGTGATAGAAGCCGACCCAGAAGCCCTGGGCTCGACCCTGACACGACTGGGATTGAAGCTCGAGGAAGCGGTCAAGGTTGAGCCGGAAGCCGCATCGAAAGAGTCTGAGGTCGAACCCGAGAGCGAGATAGAACCAGCCGAGCAGAAATCAGACAAGCGAGCCAATAGCGCGCCCTCCTCGGAGAACAAAGAGAACGACTCAGAAGCAGAGTTGAGCGAAAGGGTAAAAGAGGAACGCGAACCCGATAAAGGCAGCGCTCAGGATGAGGAAATCGTCATCCAGGAACTGGTAGTGCAACCCAACTCGCTGCTATTGGGGCGCAGTGCTACCGACATCCAGATCCGTACCCGTTTCGGTATCAACTTACTTGCCATTTCGCGCCAGGGCCACCGTTCGATCAAACGCCTGCGCTGGACCAATCTGGATGCCGGCGACGTCCTTTTGATGCAAGGCCCACCCGAAGCCATCAGCAGCTTCGCTTCCGAATATGGCTGTGTTCCCCTGGCCCAACGCGCCATTCTGATTCCCGACAAACGCAAAGCCTATACCGCCGTTGGCATTATGCTCGGCGCCATCATCCTGGCTGCCACCGGGCTACTGTCCGCAGCCCTGGCCTTCACCCTGGGCGTATTGGGCTACATGCTGACGCGAGTGATCCATGTACGCCGAATCTATGAAGCGGTGGACTGGCCGATTATCGTCCTGCTCGGCGCGCTCATGCCGCTCGCCGCTGCCATGGCCGACACTGGCGCAGCGGACCTGCTGGCGCGAACCCTGCTAGACCAGGTAGCCCAGAACAACGCCATCATTGCCTTGGCATTGATTCTGGTCATCACCATGACCCTGTCTGACTTTATGAACAATGCGGCCACTGCGGCAGTGATGTGCCCAATTGCCTTGAGCACCTCTTCGCTGCTCGAGGTCAATCCGGACAGCTTCCTGATGGCCGTAGCCATTGGCGCCTCCTGCGCCTTTCTGACGCCAATCGGGCATCAGAACAACACGCTGATTCTCGGCCCTGGCGGCTTCCGCTTCTCTGACTACTGGCGCCTGGGTCTGCCCCTGGAGTTGCTGGTGGTAGCTGTCAGCGTGCCCTTGTTACTGCTGGTGTGGCCGCTCTAGGAAGCCCCTGGGGGTACAGATAACCGGGTACTCCTTGTGACGGCACACCCGGCCTGCAGTCAAGCGCCACATAGCATTGCAACAGGCTAAAAATCGTCATAATGTGACAGACCGATACGCCCAGAATCATAACAATGCTAACGCAACAGATTTGGCTAAGCCCTTCCATTCACCCGGTATACGCGCGCCTGATTTGCGCCGAACTCAAGCGCCGGGGATTTTCCGAGTCGCAGATTCTGGCCGATACCCGGTTAAGTTGGGACCGGCTGCACCAGGACAACCGCTTCCTCAGTTTCGATCAGATGCACCGACTGGCAATCCAGGCGCTGGAGCTCAGCGCCTGCCCCTGGCTGGGTATCGAGGTGGGCGGTCATACCGACGTCTCGGCCCACGGGGCCGCAGGCTATGCCAGCATTGCTGCAGCCGACGTCGGCCAGGCAATCGCCATCCTGCATCGTTATTCCAGCCTGCGCCAGAACATTGCCGCCTTCCGCATCGATCACGGTACCCCGCCTGCCCTGGTGCTTGACGAGCGGCTGGTGCTGCCGGAGCTTCGCGAGTATCTGCTCGGCCACTTTACCGCCGCCTTGTTGCGCCTGCTCGAGACCACCACAGGCATGCCCCTGCGCGAACAGATAACCCTGCACTGGCCCCTGCCGGAAATGCCCTGGTCTGACGTGTACGGGCAACTGGCGGGACGCATCCACTTCAACAGTAGCGAACTGCGCATTGAGGTGCCGGAAAACTACTTCAGCACCCCCTGCCTGGCCGCCGACCCGGAAGCCGAACGCCTGGCTTTGCGCGACTGCGAGAACCAGTTGCAACGCCTGGTGCGTGGCGGTTCGCTGAGTGAGCGCATCAAGCAGCGCCTGCTTGCCTGCACCCAGGACTACCCGACGCTAGAGCAGATGGCGGAAATGGAGCACATGGCACCACGCACGCTGATACGCCACCTGCACGAAGAGGACATGCGCTATCAGACCCTGCTTGATGATGTGCGCTGCGACCTGGCTTGCTGGCTGCTGACCCAGACCGACATCAGTATAGAGGCCGTGGCGGAACGTCTGGGCTACCTGGATCCGACCAACTTCAGCCGCACTTTCAGGCGCTGGCTCGGAGTCACCCCAAGGACCTTCCGGCAACAGGCTGCAGGGGCCTCTCGAGGGTTTGACGCCAAGCCCCCGTCACCCCTATAGTTGCCTGAGGAAAGTGCGAACAAGTTCACAATAATTATCCAATAGGAGTCGGCAAGCTGCCGACCGAAACGCGCCAGGGAACCGACTTAGGCATCGTTATGGGGTTATCTTCGCGTCAGCCGGATCAGGCCAGCCAATCTGCTTCTCGCAATCACAGGCCGCTGCTCGTCTGGTTGCTACTGGTATTGCTGGCATTGGGCACCGCAGCAAAGGCCCAAGCCGCTCCCCCGCTGGCACTGGATGGCAGCGAAGCTGGATATAGCCTGCAACCTCACGTCCAGTACCTGCGTGACCCCAACAGATCCTTGCACATTGAAGATGTATTTGGCCTTGAAGACGATTTTCAACCGGCCCAGCACCTGCGTGATCTGAACTTCAGCTATACCCGTGACCACCTGTGGCTACGCATAGAGGTCCAATCAAACGCCCCAAGCAGCCTCGAGTGGCTGATTGAAATGCCCTACGCTTCGCTGGACTACGCCATTCTGTATAGCCTTGGGGTTGAGGGCACTTTTATCCAGCAGGCCGGTGACACCTTGCCCTACCACCAGCGCAGCATTGGCCACCGCAACCCGGTATTCGCCTTGCACCTGGCGCCGGGAGAGCAGCGTACCCTTTACTTGCTCGCACGTTCCCAAGGCAGCGTCACCCTCGACAGCCAGATCTGGAATGCCCGTGACTTCCAGTTGCACAGCCAAGCCGGTTACGTACTTATTGCCTTGTACTTCGGCATGCTACTGGCGCTGGGAGGCTATAACCTGCTGCTGTTCAGCGTGCTACGCGAACGCTCCTTTTTGCTCTACGTCTGTTTTGTCGTCAGCTTTGGTGCCGGCGTTGCGGCATTCAACGGGTTGGGTGCCCAGTACATCTGGACCAATCTGGGCGAAGTAGGCAATCGCATCCTGCCTTTCAGCTTGACGCTGTCAGCTACGGTTGGTGTCCTCTTTGCCCAATCCTTCCTGGATACTGCCCGACGCCTGCCAAGGCTCGACCGGCTGCTGTCCGGCTGGGCCTGGATTGCCATGATCGCCACGCTCGCAACCCTTTTTACTCCGGTACAAGTGGCGCTGCAGTTGATGTCAGCTACCGGCCTGGTCACTACGCTGGTGCTGTTTTTTGCGGGCATTATCTGCGTTGCCAAGCGCGTTCCCGGTGCACGCATATTTGTCCTGGCCTGGCTGATGCTGCTGATCGGCGCCATGCTGTTGGCGCTACGCAATTTCGGCCTGATTCCCTCAAACTTTCTGACCATCAACGCCATGCAAATCGGCTCGGCGATGGAAATGCTGCTGTTGTCATTTGGTCTAGCCGCCCGTTTCAATGAAATGAAGCGTCTGAAGGAGGCAGCGCAGCAGGAGGCGCTGTTGGCCCAGCAACAGGTGGTCCGGTCACTGCGTGAGCATGAAAAGATTCTGGAAGACAAGGTAACCGAACGTACCGAAGCGCTGGCCCAGGCCAATGTGCGGCTTGAACAGTTGGCTATGCAGGACCCACTGACCAGCCTGGCCAACCGCACCGCCCTGGCCAGGCATATGCAGCAGGCCATGCAACGTACCCAACGCCGGGGTGAGCTACTGGCGTTGGTACTGATCGATCTGGATGGGTTCAAGAGTATTAACGATGGCATGGGCCATGAGGCCGGGGACCAGGTGCTGGTGCAGGTCGCCAAGCGACTTACAGATTACGCCAGGGAAGCCGATATGGTTGCCCGCCTTGGCGGCGATGAGTTTATCCTGGTCAGCGAGGGCATTGCTGACAGCGACGCTGCCCTGCAAATGGGACAGCGGCTACTCGACCTGCTCAGCCTCAGCTTCGAGCTGCATGAAGGCAGTGTCAGTCTGGGCGCCAGTATCGGCATCTGCCTGAGCAACGGCATCGAGCCCGATACCGACAATCTGATGCGCTACGCCGACCAGGCCATGTATCAACGCAAACGCAGCGGCCGCCATGGTGTCGTACTCTACGGCGCTGATCAGCATAAACCTCAAACCCAAGGGCCGCCCAGTTGATACACCCAGGATATTGGTCAAGACTTCTGGCCTGCGGTCTGCTGTGCTTGGCGCTGGTGACCAGCGCGCAGGTTCAGGCAGTACCAGAAACCCTCGAGCTGGTCGGTGACGAACAGCGTATCGACCTGCAACCCTGGCTCGAGTACCGGCAAACCGATCGGCAGTTGACCTTTGAAGCGCTGCAGAGCGACCGCGCCATCTGGACCTCGGGCTCCAACCGCAGCGACATGAACTTTGGGTACACTCAGGATGCCGTCTGGATCAAGCTGAACCTGAGATCAATTGCCGACCGGGACACCCTGTGGCATTTGCATTTTCCCTATTCGTCGCTCAACCAGGTAGAGATTTACCATACTCCGGGTGAGGTGCGCCGCAGCGGCGCAAGTGTGCCCGTGAGCCAGCGTGATCTGCCGCACCGGGATCCGGTTTTTCTGTTGCGCCTGTCCCCCGGCGAGCAGAAAACCCTGTACCTGCGAGCCCATTCCAGCGGCAGCCTGACCCTGACCAGCCAACTCTGGAGCAGCAGCGCTTTCGCCACTTTCAGCGTTAACAGCATGGCGCTGATCGCCCTTTACTGCGGCATGCTGCTGGCCCTGGCCGCCTACAATCTGCTGCTGTTTAGCGTGCTACGCGAACGCACTTACCTGCTCTATGTAGGTTTTGTACTCAGTTTTGGACTCGGGGCATTGGCCTTCACCGGACTGGGAGCTCGCTACCTATGGCCGGAAATGGGTGAATGGGGCAGCCGCATCATGCCCTTCGCCCTCTGCCTGTCCGGTGCTATAGCGCCGCTTTTCACCCGGGACTTTCTTGATACCCGTCGGCACATGCCCGGTTGGTATCGGATACTCACGGCCCTCGC
>JBKBSI010000106.1:0-11233 GCA_046291745.1 Pseudomonas sp.
TGCTAGCTGATTTGCATATGCATAGTACTGCGTCGGATGGGGTCTTATCCCCCGGCGAAGTAATGCAGCGCGCGGCCGCCGCCGGGGTGACACTGGTTGCGCTGACCGACCACGACACCCTGGAGGGGTTGTCCGAGGCGGCACGAACCGCTCGCGCCGAGGGTATGCAATGGGTCAGCGGAGTTGAGCTTTCCGCGCAGTGGCAAGGCCATACAGTGCATATTCTTGGCTACGGATTTGACCCCCAATCGACTGTTCTGCTGCAAGCCATGGCTGCAGTGCGCACTGGTCGTTGGCAGCGTGCCGAGTTGATCGCAAAGAAACTCGCTGAGAAGAAAATGCCGGGAGCACTTGAGGGTGCGATGGCGGTGCAGAAGGCCCTCGGCAGCGATCTTGAAAACCCGCCTGCCAGGCCACATTTTGCCGACTGGATGATTCTTGCCGGGCATGCCCGCGATCGTGCCGAAGTCTTCCGCAAGTGGTTGGGGGCGGGCAAGCTGGGTGATATCAAGCAGCATTGGCCAGATCTGCCCGATGCGGTGGCGCAAATTCGCGCTGCAGGGGGCATGGCAGTTGTTGCCCACCCTTGGCATTACGGTTTTACCCGCGCCAAGCTACGGCGGATGCTCAAGGAGTTTGCCTCCGCCGGAGGGCGCGGAATCGAGGTGGTAAATGGTCAGCAGGCGCCTGAGCATGTGGCCTATCTTAGCAAGTTGTGCGAGGAATTCGGCTTTCTCGCCAGTTGCGGGAGTGATTTTCATCATCCCGATTCACCCTGGATGGCGCTCGGCAAAATGGCTCCCATGCCAGACCAGTGCAAGCCAGTATGGGACGACCCGCTGTTTTACCGTTAAACTGCCACGAACAAGATCAGGAATGCAGCTTTGAGCCAATATTTTCATATACACCCGGACAACCCCCAGGCCCGTCTTATTCGTCAGGCGGTGGAGATCATTCGTCAAGGCGGTGTCGTTGCTTACCCCACGGATTCGGCTTATGCCCTTGGCTGCCACCTCGGTGACAAGGACGCACTGGAGCGCATCCGCAGGTTGCGTCAGCTGGATGACAAGCATAATTTCACGCTGATTTGCCGTGACCTGTCAGAGCTGGGCGTCTATGCCAAGGTCGATAATCCAACCTTCCGTTTGCTCAAGGCCAATACTCCAGGCCCGTACACCTTCATTCTGCATGCTACCGGTGAGGTGCCTCGGCGCCTGCTGCACCCCAAGCGTCGGACCATAGGCATTCGCATTCCGGACCATCAGATTACTTTGGCTCTGCTGGAAGCGCTCGGCGAGCCGCTGATGAGCGTGACGCTGATAATGCCGGAAGATAATTTGCCGCTCACCGATCCAGAAATGATTCGTGATCGTCTGGGCAAACAACTGGATCTGATTATCGATGGCGGGGCCTGCAACATCGAGCCAACCACGGTAGTAAGTCTGCTTGAGCCCGAGGCTGAGGTGCAGCGCATCGGTCTTGGCGATCCGGAGCCCTTCGGTCGCAGCCGCGACGAGCACTGAGACGGCAGCGGTCATGGCTTATAATCGCTACAACTTTTCAACCATTCAAATCTAGCATCGTCAGGAGTCCGCATTGAGTTCCGTAGAGTCACAGCGTCGGGTTTTGTCAGGTATGCGTCCCACGGGTCGCTTGCACCTCGGGCATTACCACGGGGTATTGAAGAACTGGGTCAAGCTGCAGCATGAGTACGAGTGCTTCTTCTTTGCGGCCGACTGGCACGCACTGACGACCCACTACGAAACCCCCCAGGACATTGAACAGAACGTCTGGGACATGCTGATTGACTGGCTGGCGGCGGGCGTGAGCGGTGGTTCGGCCACACTTTTCATTCAGTCCCAGGTGCCGGAGCATGCCGAACTGCATCTGCTGCTCTCCATGGTCACGCCGGTCAGTTGGCTTGAGCGTGTGCCCACCTACAAGGATCAGCAGGAAAAGCTCAAGGATCTGGATCTGGCCACCTACGGCTTCCTCGGTTACCCCTTGCTGCAAAGCGCTGACATCCTCATGTACCGCGCTGGCCTGGTCCCGGTGGGCGCTGATCAGGTAGCGCATGTGGAGATCACCCGCGAGGTCGCACGTCGCTTCAACCATCTCTACGGCAAAGAGGCGGGCTTTGAAGAGAAGGCCGAAGCCGCTGTACACAAGATGGGCAAGAAAGCCGCGAAGCTCTACACCAAGCTGCGCAAGACCTATCAGGAGCAGGGCGATACCGAAGCGCTGGATACCGCTCGGGCGCTATTGAAGGAGCAACAGAACATAACCCTGGGTGACAAGGAGCGCCTGTTCGGCTTTCTCGAGGGTGGCGGCAAGGTGATTCTGCCCGAACCGCAGGCGCTGCTCACTCCCGATTCGAAGATGCCGGGCCTGGACGGCCAGAAGATGTCCAAGTCCTACGGCAATACCATCACCCTGCGTGACACCACCGACGAAGTCAGCGAAAAGATCCGCCGCATGCCCACTGACCCGGCACGGGTGCGTCGTACCGATCCAGGCGATCCGGGCAAGTGCCCGGTCTATCAGTTGCACCAGGTATACACGGACAAGGCGGTACATGACTGGGTGCAGGAAGGTTGCCGTAGTGCTGGTATTGGTTGCCTGGACTGCAAGAAGCCACTGATTGATGCGGTGTCTGAGGAGCTTGCGCCCATGCAGCAGCGTGCTCGCGAGTTTGAAGCCAACCCGGATGCCGTGCGCGCCATTCTCAATGAAGGCACCGAGCGTGCTCGGGAAGCGGCACGCGACACCCTCCTGGAAGTGCGTCAGGCCATGGGCCTGCAGTACCGCCAGTAAGGTGAACAGCTTCCATGTCATCTGAGCAGCAGAGCCCTCCCGCCGCCATTGTAGCCACCCCGGCGGCGGGTCAGGGCGGCCTGCCGCTAGGCTCGCCCCAGCAGGAAATGCCCTTTGCCATGGTCTATGGCAAGGCGGTCATGCAGATGCCCCAGGATCTGTATATCCCTCCTGAGGCACTGGAAGTCTTCCTTGAGGCCTTCGAAGGGCCGCTGGATTTGCTGCTGTATCTGATCCGTAAACAGAACATCGACATCCTCGATATCCCGGTGGCGGATATCACCAAGCAGTACATGGGTTATATCGAGCTCATGACCGTGGTGAGACTGGAGCTGGCGGCTGAGTACCTGGTCATGGCTGCGATGTTGGCCGAGATCAAGTCACGTTTGCTGCTGCCGCGTCACGAGGAAGACGAGGACGAAGAGCATGATCCGCGCGCCGAGCTGATTCGCCGGTTGCAGGAATATGAGCGCTTCAAGCAGGCTGCCGAAGAGATCGATGGCCTGTCCAGGGTCGGTCGTGATCTGAGCCTGGCCAGTGCCGAGGCGCCGCAGGTTAGAAGCCGTCGCGCGCATCCGGAAGTGGATATGCAGGAATTGCTGCTGGCTCTGTCCGATGTGCTGCGCCGTGCGGACATGTTTGAAAGTCACCAAGTCACCAGAGAGCTGCTATCTACCCGCGAGCGCATGGCCGACGTGCTGGACCGCTTGCGTGGCCAGTCCTTTGTGCCCTTTGTCAGCTTGTTCAAGGTCAGTGAAGGCAAGCTTGGCGTAGTAGTAACCTTTATGGCAGTGCTCGAACTGGTCAAGGAACAACTGGTGGATCTGGTTCAGAGTGAGAGTTTTGCGCCCATCCACGTCAAGGTGCGAGGTGAGAATGAGCCAGCCGAAGCTTGAACATATTCTTGAGGCCGCGCTGTTGGCGGCGGGGCGTCCCTTGTCGCTGGAACGCTTGCGCGATCTTTTCGATGAAGATCAAGCGCCGAGCCTGGAGGCGCTACGTGAAGCACTAGGCAAGCTGTCTGAAGATTACCGCGGCCGCGCAGTAGAGCTGCGCGAAGTCGCCAGTGGCTGGCGCCTGCAGGTGCGTGAAAGCTTCTCGCCCTGGGTCAGCAGGCTCTGGGAAGAGCGTCCGCAGCGTTACTCGCGGGCGATGCTCGAAACCCTAGCCCTGATCGCCTACCGTCAGCCAATTACCCGCGGCGAAATCGAGGATGTACGGGGTGTGGCCGTCAGTAGCCAGATTATCAAAACCTTGCTCGAGCGCGAATGGGTAAGAGTAGTGGGGCACCGTGATGTGCCGGGGCGTCCGGCGATGTATGCCAGTACCCGGCAATTCCTCGATCATTTCAACCTGCGTAGCCTCAGTGAGTTGCCACCGCTGGCGGAGATTCGAGATCTGGATCAGCTTGAGCCCGAGCTGGCGTTGCAGGATGAAGGTGCTGATGCGGCAGATGATGCGGATACGCCATGGATGCCGGTTGAGCCGCTGAAGCCGCTGGAAGAAGGCGGGGCAGCTGGCGGCTTTCATGCGCTGCTGGATGAGCTGGGGGCCATGGAGGCGAACCTGAAGACCGATTTTGATGACTTTTTGCCTGATCGCGCGGTTGCCACGGATGATGAAGATGAGCATGAGGACTTCGGCCAGAATTCTGGCGAGGAACCAGAGGACAGCCCTCGCTCCTGAGTTTCAGCTGGCTGAGCATCGCTCTTGGTGCTAATCTACGCGGTCATTGTTCTTTTGATCACACCGGGAGGTGCCCAAGCATGACTGATATTCCCTCTGATAGTCCCTCAAGCCCCGTTTCCGGGGAAAAACTGCAAAAGGTTCTGGCCAGAGTCGGCCTGGGTTCGCGCCGGGAAGTAGAGTCCTGGATAGAAGCCGGTCGCATCAGTGTCAACGGCCAGCCAGCCACCCTGGGCTGCCGTGTCGATAGCCTGGACCAGATCCTGGTTGACGGGCGTCCGGTAAAGCGTGATATCGCCAACGAGGAAGCTCGCCGGGTCATGCTCTACAACAAGCCCGAGGGTGAAGTCTGCACCCGTGATGATCCTGAAGGTCGGCCCACAGTGTTTGATCGCCTGCCGCGTCTCAAGCACGGCCGCTGGATCAATATCGGTCGTCTGGATATCAATACCTCGGGCCTGCTGCTGTTCACTACCGATGGTGAGCTGGCCAACCGTCTGATGCACCCCTCCTACCAGATGGACCGGGAATACGCTGTTCGAGTTATGGGTGAAGTCGACGAGGAAATGATTGAGCGCCTCAAGACCGGAGTCATGCTGGATGATGGCCCTGCGCACTTTACCGACGTCGTAGCTTCAGGTGGCGAGGGTATCAACCGCTGGTACCATGTGTGCTTGATGGAAGGCCGTAACCGCGAAGTGCGGCGCCTCTGGGAGTCGCAAGGTATGCGCGTAAACCGCCTCAAGCGGGTGCGTTTCGGGCCGGTATTTCTGGGGCCGGAGCTACCGGTTGGACGCTGGCGCGAAATGAAGCAGAACGAAATAGATGCGCTGAGTAAAGAAGTGGGGCTGGAGCCTGTAGCCCTGCCAGCAATGAAGACCAGTGACCGCGAAAAGCAGCAACGCCTGGCGCGCAAGCCGTCCATGCATCAGCCGCGCACCCTGCGCCGTACCAAGGTGCCGCACAAGCCGCGTTAGCAGCAAACCCTGTTGCGGCCAGCGCGTTTGGCCGCATACATGAGTTTGTCGCAGCGGTCGAGCAGGTGCTTGGCGTCCTCATCCTGATCACGGGTAGCCGCACCCAGGCTAGCCGTCATGGGTATGGAAATACCGTCAATCTCGAATTGCATTTGCTCAATACTGCTACGGATACGCTCGGCCACCAGGCGGGCTGCCGACGCAGGTGTGTTACCCAGCAGTACAACAAACTCCTCCCCGCCCATGCGAAACAGCCCGTCTACATCACGCAGACAGCACAGGGTGCAATTGACTACTGCTCGTAGCGCCGCATCGCCATAGGCGTGGCCATACTGGTCATTGATCTGTTTGAACAGATCGATATCCAGCACTATCGTCGACAAGGGTGTGCGGTGACGTATTGCCAGCTTGACCTCACGATCTATCGCCTGCTCCAGAGCCATCCGGTTGCCAATGCCAGTCAGGCTGTCATTCAGTGCAGAGTAGACCGCTTCTCGATACATCAGGGCGTTGCGCAGCGGATACAACAGGCTGGCAAGCAGCGTTTCTACCTCAAGCAATTGAGCTTCGCTGAAGCGGCGTTTGCGGCTGAACTGGATCTCGCCGAGAAAATCACCGGCATGAGTGATGCGGTAGCTGCAGCGGTGCAGGCTCAATTGACCGATTCGTTGATGGATCTTTTGTGCTTCGTGGCGATATTCCAGGCAATCCAGTCCAATATGATCGCGCAGGGCCTGGAAGAACATTTCCAGTATCCGATCAAGTTCCAGAGAGGTTTGCAGCTGCAGGTTGAGGCTTTCCTGCAGGGCAGGCAGGGTTTTGCCACGAACAGGGTCGACGGTATTGGCGGTGCCAGGCTGGGCGACCCTGCCCAGCTTGAGCCTGGCTGAGTCGAAGTCGATGGTGTTGCCCGGTGATGGAATCATGTGGCGCCCTGCCTAACGAAGGTTATGGCAAGGTAAATGCAGAAATCGAGCCAACTCTTTAAATTCCTTTTTATTCATTGGCTTAGATATGGAGTGGCGGGGTAGCACGGCTGGGGGCGGCAGATTCTTGCCGCCCTGATAGCCTTTTGCCGTCAGGCTGCTCGTGTTGCGTCAAGAAGCTGGCTTATTGGGCGTCCAGGGCCTGGCCATTGGTGCCGGCGCTGTCGGGCCCCAGCAAGTAAAGAAAGGCGGGCATGATCTCAGCGGGCTCCGGATTCAGCTCGGGCGGCTCAGCAGGGTAGGCGGCCTTACGCATGCTGGTGCGCGTAGCACCGGGGTTCAGGCTGTTAACGCGGATGGCGCTGGTGCCGTCCTGTTCGTCAGCCAATACCTGCATCAGACCTTCCAGTGCCGCCTTGCTTACGGCGTAGGGCCCCCAGTAGGCCCGGCCCTTGCGTCCCACGCTGGAGGATACGCAGACTACCGAGGCATCTGGCGCGGCGCGCAACAGCGGCATCATTGCCTTGGTCAGCAGGAAGGGCGCGTTCACATTCACCTGCATCAATTGCAGCCAGGCCTCGGCCTTGACGTTGTCCATTGGCGTGCGCGGTCCCAGTAGGGCGGCATTATGTACCAGGCCATCGAGTTTGCCGAAGGTATCAAATAACTGATCAGCCAGGTCCTGATAGTCCTTTTCCAGGGCGGTTTCCAGATTCAACGGGCAGAGCGCAGGTTGCGGGTAGCCGGCAGCTTCTATCTCGTCATACACCGCCTCCAGCTTTGACGGCGTTCTGCCGATCAGCACCACAGTCGCGCCGTGGGCCGCGCAGCTCAAGGCACAGGCGCGGCCGATGCCGTCGCCAGCGCCGGTTATCACTATAACGCGATCCTTGAGCAGGTCCTTGGGGGCCTGATAGTCAAACATGGGGTGCCTCCTGAAGTCGCCGTTGCGCCAGCCATGGGCGTAGTTCGGCGGGGGTTTGTATGCTGTGCGTAGCCTGCCATTGCGCAGGATCTTCGCCGGGCGGTATGTAGCCATAAAGGGCGGCGACAGTCGGCATGCCTGCGGCTCTTCCGGCCAGGATGTCGCGCAGGTGGTCGCCGATGTAAACCGATTTTAGCGGATCCACCTGCATATCGACGCAGGCTTTGAGCAAGGGTTCCGGATGCGGTTTGCTTTGTGTTACCTGATCTGGGCAAACCAGGCTGCGACAGCGTGAGGCCAGACCCATGGCATCCAGCAGCGGCACGCTGAAGCGGCTCAGCTTGTTGGTCACAACGCCCCAGGGCAGCCCTTCGCTATCCAGCCAGTCAAGCAATTCAACTATGCCCTGGAAGGGGCGAGTATGAATCGCCAAATCCCGGTCATAGCGTTGCAGGAATTCGTTGCGCAGATCCTCGAAGCCAGCTGCCTGGGGGGTAAGATCAAAGGCGCAACTGAGCATGCCGACCGAGCCGTCGGAGACACGGTCGCGAATCCCCTGTGGATCCATGGCGGGCAGGCCCCGTTCCTGGCGCATCGCAAGGATGATCGCCATAAAGTCGTCGGCGGTATCCAGCAGGGTGCCGTCCAGGTCGAACAGAACGCTGGTCAGCAACGGCTTACTTGCCACGCTGGGTATGAATCATGTAATTGACGTCGACGTTCTGCTCGAGCTTGTAGACTTTGGTCAGCGGGTTGTAGGTCAGGCCGATAATGTCCTGCACGTCCAGTCCAGCCTCCCGCGACCAGCCGCCAAGTTCAGCGGGTTTGATGAATTTGGCAAACTCATGGGTGCCGCGGGGCAGCAGGCGCAGCACGTACTCGGCACCGACGATGGCAAACACAAAGGATTTGGGGTTGCGGTTGATGGTGGAAAAAAACACCTGGCCGCCGGGTTTGACCAAAGTTGCGCAGGCGCGGATAACCGAGGCGGGGTCGGGCACGTGTTCGAGCATTTCCAGGCAGGTCACCACATCGAAGCTGGCTGGCTGCAGCTCGGCCAACTGTTCGGCGGTGGTCTGCTGGTAGTCGACCTGTACGCCAGACTCCAGTTGATGCAGTCGCGCTACCGCCAGCGGTGCCTCGCCCATGTCGATGCCGGTCACAGTGGCGCCACGCAGGGCCATGGCTTCGGCCAGAATGCCGCCGCCGCAACCGACATCCAGCACACTCTTGCCAGCCAGTCCGGCACGCTCGTCAATCCAGTTGGTACGCAATGGATTGATCTGGTGCAGGGGCTTGAATTCGCTATTGCGGTCCCACCAGCGACTGGCAAGGGCTTCGAATTTGGCGATTTCCGCCCGGTCGACATTAAGCGTCATGTTCTGTATCCCCTTGTTGAATCTGTTGAGCCCAGTGCTGAACCGCAGCCATCAGGCCGTCCTGGTCGGAAAGTAGCAATTCGCCGGCCCGGACCCTTTGTTTGCCCGCTACCCACACGTCTGAAACCTGGCTGGCGTTGCAGGCATATAGTAGTTGTGAAACCGGATGGTAGGCCGGCTGGCGCGGCAGGGCGGAGAGATCGACCGCGACCATGTCGGCGACCTTGCCAGCCTCAAGTGAGCCGGTTTGCTCGCCCAGGCCCAGGGCCTGCGCACCCGCCAAGGTAGCCATGTGCAGGGCGCTGTGCGCGTCCAGGGCGGTAGGCATGCCGGAAATGCCCTTGGCGATAAGTGCTGCTGTACGCAGCTCGCCGAACATATCCAGGTCGTTGTTGCTGGCAGCGCCGTCGGTACCCAGGGCCACGTTGACCTCGCTGGCGAGCAGGCGTTGGACCGGACAAAAGCCGCTGGCCAGTTTCATGTTCGATTCGGGGCAGTGAATCACCTGCACCCCGAACTCGACCAGCAGTTGCATATCCTGCTGGTCGATCTGGGTCATGTGCACGGCTTGCAGGCGTGGGCTCAGCAAGCCCAGTTGCCGAAGCCGCTGTAGCGGGCGCATGCCGCTCTGGCGGATGGCTTCTTCAACTTCAAAGGCGGTTTCATGTACGTGCATGTGCACTGGCAGATCCAACTCGTCTGCCAGGGTGCGGACGCGAATCAGGGTTTCGTCGCCGACCGTATAAGGAGAGTGCGGGCCAAAGGCGACGCTGATCAGGTCGTCGTACTTGCTGTCGTCATGCAGGCGCAGCCCCCGGGAAATGGCTTCTGCGCTGTCCCGCGCGCCGGGAATCGGGTTGTCTATCACCGGAAAAGCCAGTTGCGCACGTATGCCTGCTTCACTGGCTACCTGTGCGGCCACGTCCGGATAGAAATACATATCGGCAAAACAGGTGGTGCCGCCGCGCAGCATCTCGGCCACCGCCAGACGCGTGCCGACACGCACGAAATCCTCATTGACCCAACGGCCCTCGGCCGGCCAGATATGCTCGTTGAGCCAGGTCATCAGCGGTAGGTCGTCAGCCAGGCCGCGAAACAGGCTCATGGCGGCGTGCCCGTGGGCGTTGACCAGTCCTGGAATCAAAACGTGATTGGGCAGCTCCCGGCGCTCGCGGGTCTTCAGCTTCGCCGCTTCTGCCTGGGGCAGCAGGGCAATAATGCGACCTTGATGGACGGCGATGGCGTGCTGTTCGAGTACCTGGCCTCTAGGCACCACGGGAACCAGCCAGCGAGGCGAGATGATCAGATCAATCTCATCGGGTAGGGGTGTCATGGGTAGCTCGTTCTGGATCATGCGGGGCAGTATACCGTCTGCCTTGCACCGCGTGCAGGTGGATTTCATTTCTGCGTTCGTCAGGCTTCACTGTCAGGGGGTATAATGGCCTTTTGGGAGTTTTTCATGCAGTCAGCCCCGCACGCGGCACTATCGGACAAGGTCAAGGCTCTGGAGTGGCGGGGCAATGCCTTGCGCCTGCTTGACCAGCGTCTGCTGCCAGGCCGTGAGCTGTATAACGACTGCACCGATGCGCCCCAGGTAGCAGAGGCGATTCGTGATATGCAGGTGCGTGGCGCCCCGGCAATTGGTATCGCGGCGGCCTACGGCATAGCCTTGGCGGCACGTCGTATTGGTAGTACCGACGATTGGGCTCAGGCCCTGGCGGTCGACTTTGCTTTGCTGGAGGCCTCCCGGCCCACCGCAGTCAACTTGTCCTGGGCTCTGAAGATGATGCGCGATCGTCTCGCACGCCTGGGCGTCGGGGCAGACGTGCCCGGTCGCTTGCTTGAGGCCGCACAGTCGATTCATCAGAGCGACCATGAAGCCAACCTGACCATGGGTAAGCTGGGCATGGAGCTGATTCGCAAACATCAGAAGGCCCGGCAGAATCTGCTTACCCATTGCAATGCCGGAGCGCTGGCGACCGGTGGTTACGGCACGGCGCTGGGGGTGATCCGCGCAGCGCATGCCGCAGGTCTGGTAGACCGGGTGTTTGTTGATGAAACCCGTCCCTGGCTGCAGGGCTCGCGTCTTACCGCCTGGGAGCTTGGCCGTGAGGGCATAGAGGCCGTTATTAATGTCGACTCCGCAGCCGGGCACCTGATGAAAACCGAATCCATCACCTGGGTGATCGTCGGCGCTGACCGTATTGCCGCCAATGGCGATGTGGTGAACAAGATTGGCACCTACTCCCTGTCCATCCTGGCGATGCATCATGGCCTGCGCTTTATGGTCGTAGCGCCCAGCTCGACCATCGACATGGCCCTGGAAAATGGCGACGAGGTGGAGATCGAGGAGCGTAGCGCCAGCGAGCTGCTGCAGTTGGGCGAGCGATCGCTGGATACAGGCGTAGCGGTAATCAACCCGGTCTTCGATGTCACGCCTGCTGATCTGATTGACGCCATCGTCACTGAAAAAGGCGTGATCGAGCGTCCGGACGCGCGCAAGATGGCCGATCTCATGAGTCACCG
>JBKBSI010000107.1:0-11220 GCA_046291745.1 Pseudomonas sp.
TCGACAAAACGGAGCACGTGATTGGCTATTCGTCGTGTAGGAAAAAGCCGTTTGGATTCAATGGGGTAAGTGCGCAAGAAGTTGCGCAATCAGAGCAGGGCTTGTGGGTTCTGGACCAGTTTAGGGGTTGGGAGTCACATTGGCAGAGTAGCTTGGGAGACAACTACCGCATTCAGACCTGAATGCGGTAGTTGATGCTTGGGTTGTCAAACAGGGCTCAAGCCTTGGTGAAACGCTCACCGGCTTCAGCACGCTTGACCAGACCTGCAGCAGGCTTCCAGAACTCACCCTGGCTGGCTTCCAGTTCACGGATCTGCTCCAGCACCACATCCAGGCCGAGGCTGTCGGCATAGCTCATCGGACCACCGCGCTCAGCGGGGAAGCCGTAGCCATACAGGTAAACGCGGTCGATGTCCTCGGCAGACTCGGCAAAACCCTCGTCGAGAATGCGCGCGCCTTCGTTGACCAAGGCCAGGATGCAGCGACGCACGATCTCTTCAGCCCCCACATCACGCTGGGTGTAACCGGCCTCTTCAGCCACTTCACGGGCCAGCATGTCGGTTTCCGGATCGTGGATGGCCTGACGGCTGCCGGGCTCGTACTTGTAGAAACCATGGCCGCTCTTCTGACCGAAACGCTCCATCTCGCACAGCTTGTTGTCCAGCCATACGATTGGCTCACCACGACCGATACCGGCCAACTGACGTGAGCGCCAGCCCAGATCGATACCCACCACGTCATACATGCGGTAAGGACCCATGGCCATGCCAAAGCCCTGCAGAGCCTGGTCGACTTCCCACGGGCTGGAGCCTTCCAGCACTACTTCACGCGACTGGCGCGAGTACTTCTCGAGCATGCGGTTACCGATAAAGCCGTGGCAGTTGCCCGCCAGTACCGCCTGCTTGCCAATCTTCTTGCCTACGGCCAGACAGGCGTCCATGACGTCCTGACCGGTGGCCTTGCCACGTACCACTTCCAGCAGCTTCATGATGTGCGCAGGGCTGAAGAAGTGTAGGCCCAGTACCAGGTTGGGACGGCCGGTGGCGGAGGCAATTTCGTCGATGTCGAGGTAAGAAGTATTGGTAGCGAGAATGGCAGAGGCCTTCACCTGCTTGTCCAGCTCGGTAAAGATCTTCTTTTTCAGGTCCATGTTCTCGTACACAGCTTCGACCACCAGATCCATGTCCTGCAGCGCAGCATAATCCTGAGTAGTGGTGATACGGCCAAGGCGGGCCTGAGCTTCGGCGTCGTCGAAACGTTCCTGGGCTACCGAGCGCTTGTAGACGCTGGCGATATCGGTCAGACCGGTTTCCAGCATTTCAGCGTTGACGTCCAGCCAGGTCACCGGATAACCGGCGTTGACGAAGTTCATCACAATGCCACGGCCCATGGTGCCCGCACCGATTACACCTACCTTCTTGATACCTTCAAATGAAGCCATTGCAGCTTACCTCCAGTTCAGAAATCACAGCTCGAAAGCGGACGCTCAGTGCTGACCGTCCGGTCGCATAAACAAGGCCCAACACATTACGCAAAAGCACCGGCAATTTGAAATGATTAGCGCCAATAAACCCTATTCACAGCATGAATAAGCCATCGCATCCAGGCGTCTGAACAGACGTCTGAACGTTGCACCGCAGGGTCAAAAAGATCAGGTATACTCCCGCCCAGAAGTAGCCGGGACCCCGGTTGTACATTGCTATAAGCCGTTCAATGTATCGATTTAGCCGTTACGGGCTTGGCGCCTCCCTGCTGGCGCTATGGTTGTTCAGTAGTACCCTGTTTGCCGCTCCAGTCTCGTTCGAGGCCGCCAAAACCCAGGCCCGCGAACAGGTCTACCATGATCGCAATACCCTCGGCAGTCTCTACTGTGGCTGCAACTGGGAGTGGACCGGCCGCTCAGGTGGTCGCCCTGATCTGCAGGCCTGCGATTACCAGATACGCGCCCAGCAGAATCGCGCCCAGCGCATCGAGTGGGAGCATATCGTCCCAGCCTCGCTGTTCGGGCAACAGCGCCAGTGCTGGCAGCACGGCGGACGCAGCAACTGCAAGCGCGTCGACCCGCTATTCAATCGCATGGAAGCCGATCTGCACAACCTCACCCCCACAGTCGGCGAAGTCAACGCCGACCGCAGCAACTACCGCTTTGGCGTACTGCCATCGGCGCCGCGACAGCACGGACGGTGCGACTTCAAGGTGGACTTCAAAGCGCGTGTGGCCGAGCCGCGTGACGCGGTCAAGGGTCAAATTGCCCGCACCTACTTCTACATGCACGACCATTACGACCTGCGACTGTCGGAGCAACAGCAACGCCTGTTGATGGCCTGGGACAAGCAGTTTCCGGTCAGCGAATGGGAGCAACTGCGTAACCAACGTATCAGCACCCTGATGGGCCACGACAATCCCTTTGTCAGCGGCACCCGCTTCTGGACTCCGCATCACCGCAATCAGGCGGCCGGACTCAAAAGCGTGTCGGTCAACAGAACGTCAGAAACACCGGAGGCAAACCTCGGCGTGCGTGGCAACCGCCGCAGCCAGTTGTATCACCTGCCAACCGGCTGCCCCGGCTACGCGCAGATTGGTGAGAACAACCGGGTCGAATTCGGGTCTGAACAGCAAGCCATTGCCCAGGGTTACCGCAAGGCTGGCAACTGCCGCTGAAAGCGAGCTGGTCAGCATGTTAACGTGGTAGCCCTCGAGCTTTCAGTCACCCGCCGACCAGCGAGTACGTCCGCCCATGAGCTCCCTTTCCAACCTGCTGGCCGAGGTCCGCCAATGCCAGCTATGCCGTGAGAACCTGCCACTGGGACCACGCCCCGTAGTGCAGGCAGATACCAGCGCGCGCATTCTGATTGTTGGCCAGGCACCAGGACGCAGGGTGCATGAAACCGGCATTCCCTTTAATGATCCCAGCGGCCAACGGCTGCGCGAGTGGCTGGGAGTAGACCGGGATACCTTCTACGATGAGAGCAAGATCGCCCTGCTGCCCATGGGCTTTTGCTATCCGGGTACCGGAGCATCGGGAGATATGCCACCGCGCCCCGAATGCGCACCTGCCTGGCGGCCACAGCTGATGGCCCACCTGCCAAATATCGAATTGACCCTGGCCCTGGGGCGCTACGCCCAGTCCTACCACTTTCCCGGCCCTGCCATGAGCGTGACCGAACGGGCACAGGCCTGGCAGGCGTACTGGCCAGACAAACTGGCCCTGCCCCACCCCAGCCCGCGAAATAATATGTGGTTGCGCCGCAATCCCTGGTTCGAGGAAGAGGTCATTCCTCTGCTACGCCAGCGTGTGGCCGCAATTCTCGAGCGGATCTGAATTGCTGCTTTTGCGCGGTCAGGGCAACCCCTGACGCCGATTATTATTGTGACCCTGAAAGTCGACTACCACAGCCGCAAAGCGCATTCTACAAGGCCCGGCGTGGCTCACCTGCGGAACATTAGCGCAGGCACTAGTATGTGTATAATGAGGATTTTTCAGGCGGACCAATGCACGAACCTCATTCGAGAGGCGACCTCAATCTGTTCCGCGTGCTGCTGGCGGTGGCCGATACCGGCAGCACCATCGAGGCTGGCGTCCAGCTGAACCTGTCGCAGTCGGCGGTATCCCATGCCCTGCGCCGCTTGCGTGAGATGCTGGGCGACCCGCTGTTCGTCAAGAACGGCAGACACCTGGTCATGACCGCCCACACCCGCAGCATATTACCCAGAGTGCGCAATGCCCTGGATGATCTTTCCAGCGCCACCCTGCGCAGCACACCGTTCGACCCCACCCTCTCGGCCATGACATTTCAATGCGGGCTACGCGATGCGCTGGAATACCTGCTGATGCCAGCCTTGATGCAACGGGCCCGACAACAGCAATGGCAGGTACGCTTTCACAGCCAGCGTGTATCCGGGGAAGACATTGAGGGCCTGATACTTTCCGGCGCCCTGGATATGGCTGTAAGCCTTGAGTATCCAGCAGGGGACCAGATCGCCAGTCGTGAACTCTTGCGGGAAGAACTCAGCGTCATGGTCGGACGTAAACACCCGGCCTACACCAGCGGTCAACTCAGCCTGGAGGAATATGTGGAAAGCGACCACGTACTGGTCACCCTCAACGACCGCGAACGTGGGCTGATCGATCAGGACCTGCGCGGTATCGGCGGGAGCCAGAGAAAAATCGCGCTGCACTGCGAGCATTACCACGCTGCTGCTCAGGTAGTCGCCGATACCGACCTGCTGCTGACCATACCACGCACTTACGCACGCAGCCTGGCCAAACTGAACGGTAATCGCCTGTTACCGGTACCCTTCGACTACCGGAGCATCCCAGTGCGCCTGTACTGGCGCAAATCACTCAGCGAAGAGCCCTATATGATCTGGCTGATGGAGCAACTACAAAGCCTGCTACAGGAACTGCAAGCCAAAGCCAGTTAGCGCTGCCCTGGCAATACAACCCACTCCGGCTCTTCGAACTCGCCGATCAGCGTGATCTCGCAATTGCGCGCGTGCTTTTCCAGTATCGACTTGACCATCTGGTCACGGCTGTCGTCCTTGGCATCCCGCGCAGCCTTGGACTCCCAACTGGCAATCGCCAGCAGCGTATCCGGCTCACCGATCTTGCGATGCAAACGGGTACCCAGCGCACCAGGCGTGCGCTGGATCACCTCACTGGCCTGAATCCAGGCTTCGGCGTACTCATCAACTGTGTAGCCGGGTTTCATGCGCACTTCGAATATGAATTTCATTAATAGCCTCCTGTGTCTCAAAGTTAGAGGCTTTAGCAGCCTTGCGGTTTCAATTAATTCACTGCGGCTAAATCAATCCTCGCGCGAGCACTTCATACCACCCAAAGCATGCGCAAGCGCGCGTCTTGCCCTGCAGTAAGGTAAACTAGCCGCCTTTCGGGCCCATGACACAGGGCCCTGCTCTGTACAGTGGAAGGTTGATGCGTGATTGAATTCAAGCAGGTTCACAAGGCCTATCGCGTAGCCGGTCAGTCAGTAACCGCCCTGCAGCCAACAGATCTGCAGATCGCCCGTGGCGAGGTGTTCGGCATTATTGGGCACTCGGGTGCGGGCAAGAGCACTTTGCTGCGCCTGATCAATCGCCTGGAAGAGCCCACCGGCGGCAGCATTGTCATCGACGCCGAAGACGTGACCCAGTTGGACGCCAAAGGTCTGCGCCGGTTTCGCAGACAGGTCGGCATGATTTTCCAGCACTTCAATCTGCTCTCTTCCAAGACCGTTGCCGACAATGTCGCGCTGCCGCTGAGACTGGCGGGAGAGTTGAGCCGTGCGGAAATCAAAGCGCGGGTGGCTGAGCTGCTGGTGCGGGTCGGCCTCAGCGATCATGCCGACAAGTATCCAGCGCAGTTGTCCGGCGGCCAGAAGCAGCGCGTCGGCATCGCCCGCGCCCTGTCGACCAATCCCAAGGTGTTGCTGTGTGACGAGGCCACCAGTGCCCTGGATCCGCAAACCACCGCATCGGTGTTGCAGTTGCTGGCCCAGATCAACCGCGAGCTAAACCTGACCATAGTGCTGATCACCCATGAGATGGATGTGATCCGCCGCGTCTGCGATCGCGTGGCGGTCATGGATGCCGGGGTGATTGTCGAGCTGGGTCCGGTGACCGATGTATTCCTGCACCCCCAGCACCCGACCACAAGGCGTTTCGTGCTGGAAGACGAGCAACTGGATGAGGGTGAGCAGCGTGATGACTATGCCCATGTCGAGGGCCGTATCCTGCGCCTGACCTTCAGTGGCGAGGCCACCTATGCGCCGCTGCTGGGCAGCGTGGCCAGAGAAACCGGTGTGGACTACAGCATCCTGGCTGGACGTATCGACCGCATCAAGGACACGCCCTACGGTCAGTTGACCCTGGCACTGACGGGGGGCGATATCGAGGCGGCACTGGGCTGTTTTGAACGGGCCAACGTGCATCTGGAGGTACTACGCTGATGGAGGCTCTGTTCCCCAACGTGTTTTGGCCGGAGATCTGGCAGGCCAGCTTGGACACCCTGGCCATGCTCGGCGGCTCCATGTTGTTTACCGTGCTGCTCGGCCTGCCGCTCGGCGTGCTGCTGTTTCTTACCGGACCGCGGCAGATGTTCGAGCAGAAGCTGTTCTATCAGTCGATGTCGCTGCTAGTGAATATTTTCCGTTCGGTGCCCTTTGTAATACTGCTCATTGTGATGATCCCCTTTACCGTGGTCATTGCAGGTACTTCACTGGGTGTAGCCGGTGCCATTCCACCGCTGGTGGTCGGCGCCACGCCGTTCTTTGCCCGGCTGGTTGAAACGGCCCTGCGTGAAGTCGACCGCGGCATTATCGAGGCTACTCAGGCAGCCGGCGCCACACCCCGACAGATTGTCACCAGCGCATTGCTGCCCGAGGCCTTACCGGGCATCATCGCGGCGGTTACCGTCACTGCCATCACCCTGGTGTCCTATACCGCCATGTCCGGCCTGATCGGCGGCGGCGGCCTGGGTGATCTGGCGGTACGCTATGGTTATCAGCGCTATCAGCCGGATGTCATGGTGGTTACCGTGGTGCTGTTGTTGGTACTGGTGCAGGTGCTGCAAAGCATTGGTGACCGGCTGGTAGTGCACTTTTCACGCAAGTGACGACAAATTGAACGCAAGAAGAAAGGCAGGCCACCGGCTATCCGCTGCAAGCCTGCACCCCATCCCACAAGGAGCTGAATCATGAAGAAATTGCTAACTGCCCTGGCCGCTGCTGCGGCTCTGACCTCGCTGCCAGCACTGGCCGCGGAAAAAATCAGCGTCGCGGCCACCGCCGTACCCCACGCCGAGATCCTCGAGTTCATCAAACCGAGCCTGGCAGAAGATGGCGTGGAACTGGATATCCGCGTGTTCACCGACTACGTGCAGCCCAATGTACAGGTCGCGGAAAAGCGCCTGGATGCCAACTTCTTCCAGCACCTGCCCTACCTGGAAGAGTTCAACAGCAGCCGCGGTACTGATCTGGTCAGCGTAGCCGGTGTGCATGTAGAACCCTTCGGCGCTTACTCACGCAAGATCAAGAGCCTGGATGACCTGCCCAAGGGCGCCAACGTAGTGATCCCCAATGACGCCACCAATGGCGGCCGGGCACTGCTGCTACTGCAAAAGGCCGGTGTGATTACCCTGAAGGACCAGGGCAACATCCTGTCCACGCCGCGCGATATCGCCGAGAACCCCAAGAACATCCGCGTGCGCGAACTGGAAGCGGCCACCCTGCCGCGGGTACTGGGTCAGGTAGATCTGGCGCTGATCAACACCAACTACGCCCTGGAAGCCGGACTCAATCCGACCCAGGATGCGCTGGTCATTGAAGGTGCCGAGTCGCCCTATGTGAACATTCTGGTAGCGCGTTCGGACAACAGCGAAAGCGATGCAATCCAGAAACTGGCCGAGGCGCTGAACAGCCCCGAGGTGAAGGCCTTTATCGAAGAGAAGTACCAAGGCCACGTACTGCCAGCTTTCGAGTAATGCTGCAGCAAACCTGACCTTGCAGTAAACGCCCGGTGCAGTGCACCGGGCGTTTTTGTTGGAGCTGCTTAGTGCTTGTTCACCGCGTCCGGATCAACTGAAGCGCCAGCGCCCAGCTCAGCCCGCACCTTGGCCAGGCGTGCCCCTTCCTTGGCGGTGATCATAAAGAGTTTGGCCGGATCAGCCGTGCGCAGCTGCAGCGCCCCCAGCTCCATACCCTCAGCCACCACGATGTCATGTTGACGTGCCGCCAGGCCATCAAGAATGGTCTTGGCCGCATCGACCGGATCAATACCGTTATCGATATTGGTATCCGAACGGCCGCGCGCCTTGCCCGCACCTTCCAGCGCGTTTTTGGCAATGTCGGTCCGTACCGAGCCAGGCAGGATGATACTGACACCAATGCCGTAGGCCTCTTCCACTTCCGCCCGCAGCGCCTCGAAATAGCCGACCACCGCATGCTTGGCCCCGCAGTAACCGGTTCTCAGCGCCGTACCGACCTTGCCTGCAACCGAGCTCACCACTGCCAGTTGCCCGCCGCCCTGCTCGACCATGCGTGGCAGCAGCTCCTGGGTCAGCGCCAGTGGTGCCAGGTAGTCGACTTCGATCAACTGGCGATAGACATCAAAGAAGGTGTCCAGCGCCAGGCTGCGCTGGCTGATCCCGGCGTTGTTGATCAGCAGATCAACCCGTCCACGCCAGCTCCAGGCCTGCTCTACCAGTGCTGGCAGGCGCGCATAATCGGTGGTTTCAAAGGGCAACACCAGTGTGCGCTCGGGAGCCAGATTGGCCACGGCCTGCAAGGCCTCGGCACGGCGACCGGACAGAATCACCTCCGCGCCCTGCTCCAACAGAGCCTTGGCCAGCGCCTCGCCAATGCCTGAAGAAGCACCGGTAATCCAAACGACCCGGGATGCAAATGACATAACTATCCTCCGTTGCCAGCGGGCCGCCAGTGGCCCCCAAAGTAGTAAAAGTAGTACCTGTACACAGCCGTGTCTGTCTCGTGCATGACAATCAGGGCATCCTTCAGGCTTTACATGTGCACGAACATGCACATATATTAGCCACATGACCACGCCCACTACCCGCAACCAGGCGATTGAAGCCGCTATCGAATCGCTTGACGGGGCCTTTTTCAAGGCCCTGTGCGAGCCGCCCCGCGTCGCCGTGCTCAAGCGTGTGATGCAGTTGGGTCGGGCTGATGTGACCGAGATTGCAGCGCAGCTACCGCAGGAACGCTCGGTGGTATCGCGGCACCTGCAAGTATTGCTGGACGCAGGCATAGTGCGCGCCAACAAGGTCGGCAGACAGGTGTTCTACGAGGTGGACGGCCCGGCCATAGTTCAGCGCCTGGAAGACATCCTCCATCACACCAAGAGCCTCGCCCCCTTGTGCTGTCCGGGCAGATCCGACTGATTTTTTGTCTTAATACGTGTATAGGTGCGCATATATGAACGCGAACAAGGAAGTTTTCGACGTACTAGTGATCGGCGCCGGTCAGGCCGGGCTCGCCAGCGGCTGGCAGTTGCAGCAGCAAGGGCTGAAATTCCTGATCCTGGAGGAGCAAAGTCAACCTGGCGGCAACTGGCGCAACTACTACGACAGCCTGCAGCTTTTCTCCCCGGCGGCCTACTCATCGCTACCCGGCCTGCCGTTCCCCGCCGAACCCAGCCACTACCCGACCCGCGATGAAGTAGTGCAATACCTGGATGCCTACGCCGCACTGTTCCAGTTACCCATCCGCCAGAACACCCAGGTAGCCCGAGTTGATCGACTCGGCAGCGGCTTTCAACTCAGCACCACTGACGGCCAGCAGTTTCAGAGCAAGGCCGTGATCATCGCCTCGGGCGCTTTCAGTCGCCCCTACCTGCCCAACATCACCGGTCTGGACAGCTTCTGCGGCACACTGCTGCACAGCTCCCAATACCAGAATCCTCAGCCTTTTCACGGCCAGCGAGTGATCGTCATTGGCGCTGCCAACTCCGCCGTACAGATCGCCCATGACCTCTGCGATGCCGCTACCGTCACCCTGGCCACCCGCGAGACCATCAAGTTCGTGCCCCAGCGCATTCTCGGGGTGGATTTTCATGCCTGGCTGAAATGGACCGGCCTGGAAAAGACCCGCTGGTTGAACGACCAGAGCACGCCGGTGCTGGACGACGGCACCTACAAGGCAGCGCTCAGAGCCGACCGTTTCAATCAAAAGCCGATGTTCAGCCAGGTCACACCCACGGGCATCGTCTGGCCCAATGGCGTGCATGAGGCAGTCGACACGCTGATCTTCGCCACCGGCTTTCGACCCAACCTGGGATTCCTCGGCGACCTGCCGGTAGTGGATGATCAGGGCGGCGTGATTCAGGACGACGGCCGCGCCATGCTGGTCCCCGGCCTGTTCTTTGTCGGCTTGCCAAAGCAGCGCAACTTTGCCTCCGCGACGCTGCGCGGCGTAGGGCCGGATGCTGCGCACCTGATGCCGCATCTGCTTGATCATCTTCGCAGCATGCAGGTTGAGCTAAGCCCCGTATTGTCGCACCAGGCAAGCCAGGCATGAGCCGCGCTGACGCACCACCCCTCAACAGAATCAAACTGGTCAGCGCGCTGGGCATTGCCCAGATACTCGCCTGGAGCAGTACCTACTACCTGCCAGCTGTCCTGGCCACACCCATTGCCCAGGATACCGGCTGGTCGATTACCAGCGTGGTGATTGGGCTGTCATGGGGTTTGCTGATTGCCGGGGCCTGCTCGCCATTGGCGGGTCGGCAGATAGACCTCCTTGGTGGCCGCTCGGTGCTGGCCAGCAGTTCCCTGTTACTGGCCCTTGGCATGCTGATGATGGGCCTGGCGCAGAATCTGTTGACCTACTATCTGGCCTGGACTTTTATCGGCGCGGGTATGGCTGCCGGTTTGTATGACGCCGCCTTCTCGACATTGGGCCGTCTGCTGGGCGACAACGCGCGCGCCTCCATCACCGGCCTTACCCTGATTGGCGGTTTTGCCAGCACCCTGGGCTGGCCGCTGATCGCAGGCATGGAACATCAGATAGGCTGGCGCTACAGCTGCTTTGTGCTGGCTAGCATGCATCTGGCAATAGGGCTGCCCATCTATCTATTGGCCATCCCCCGCAACCAGAACATGCCACTTGAGACGCCAGTCCAGCCGATTCCAGTCGACACTGCTATCACCAGCGCCAACAACAGCCCCGCCAGATCAGCCAGCCAGTTGCTGTTATTCCTGGCAGTCCTGCTGACCCTGCAATCACTGGTTGTTTCCACCCTGTCAGTGCATCTGCTGGACGTGCTCAAGCTGCTCGGCATTGCCACCGCCACAGCACTGGCCGTCGGCATGATGATCGGCCCGTCCCAGGTTGCGGCAAGGCTCGCGGAATTCTCCATTGGCCGCAACCTGCACCCTACCTGGTCAACGCGCATCGCCATCGTGCTCTGCGGGTTGGGTATCGCCCTGTTACTGCCTGCCGTGCCCTGGCTGGCCTTTGTCGCCATGGGGCTATATGGCGCAGGCGTGGGCATCCTGACCATCGCCCGCGGCACACTGCCACTGGCGCTGTTTGGTGCTGAGGGGTTTGGCACTCGCATGGGCCTGCTGGCCCGCCCCATGTTGCTGGCCCAGGCCACCGGCCCGGTCGCCGCAGCGCTGATTCTCGAGCGCTTTGGTTCAACGCCGTTGCTCGCGGTGCTCTGTGCGCTGGTGGCCTTGAGCTTTGTGGTCAGCTTTGCGCT
>JBKBSI010000108.1:0-11170 GCA_046291745.1 Pseudomonas sp.
CTGCGCTCGACGAGCTGGAGCGCACCGGCAAAGGAACGGCGCTCATCACGCTCTGCGTGGGCGGCGGCATGGGTATCGCCACCATCATTGAGCGGCTGTAAGCGCTTGCACCATCGGCTCCCGGCCGCGTTACGACCAGACAGGACAATGCAATGACAGATGCCATTAGCTACGTAAAGGACCAGGACAATATTGTGCTTCTGACCATGGATATGCCGGGTCAAAGTGCCAATACCATGAATGCGCTGTACCGGGAGGCCATGGCCGCTACGGTCGCGCGCCTGGAGCAGGAGCGCGAGAGCATAGCCGGGGTGATCATTACCTCGGCAAAGAAAACCTTTTTCGCTGGCGGAGACCTTAACGAACTGGTCAAGGTCACGCCTGCCGATGCGCAGGATTTTTACCAGATGGTGTTGGGTCTCAAAGCGCAACTGCGGCGCCTGGAAACCCTGGGCAAACCTGTGGTGGCGGCCATTAACGGCGCGGCGCTGGGCGGCGGCTGGGAACTGGCGTTGGCTTGCCATTATCGTATCGCGCTGGATCAGCCGCATGTCGCCCTTGGACTGCCTGAAGTTACCCTTGGGCTATTGCCGGGCGGTGGCGGGGTGGTACGCATGGTGCGTTTGCTTGGTGTGGAAAAGGCCTTGCCCTATCTGGCTGAAGGCAAACAGCTTCACCCCGCCCCGGCGCTCGCCGCCGGATTGATTCACGCTTTGGCCTCAGGCACCGAGGATATGCTGAGGCAGGCGCGGAGCTGGATTTTGGCGAACCCGCAGGCGGTCCAGCCCTGGGACGCCAAAGGCTACCGCCTGCCCGGTGGTACGCCCAGCCAGCCGGGGCTGGCTCAGATCTTACCCATTGCGCCTTCGGTATTGCGCAGCAAGACCCAGGGCTGCTTCCCCGCGCCGGAGAAGATCCTCTGTGCTGCAGTTGAGGGTGCACAGGTAGATTTTGATACGGCGCAGTTGATCGAGACGCGTTACTTCACCGAGCTGGCCTGCGGTCAGGTGGCCAAGAACATGATCGGCACCTTCTGGTTTCAGCTTAACCAGATCAAGGCCGGTGGTTCGCGCCCGCCGGGTTTCGACAGGGTCACAACCGAGAAACTCGGTGTGATCGGCGCCGGGATGATGGGTGCGGGTATCGCCTATGTCGCGGCAACTGCGGGTATTGCGGTGATTCTCAAGGATGTGTCTCTGGCCGCCGCAGAAAAAGGCAAAGGCTATTCCGTAGCATTACTGGACAAGCAGGTTGCTCGAGGCAAGATGAGCCCGGAGCGGCGCGAAGAGGTTCTGGCGCGGATTCATCCGGCTACCGAGGGTGCCGACTTTGCAGGCTGCGATCTGATTATCGAGGCGGTATTCGAGAATCGGGAACTCAAGGCTAGCGTGACTCAGGCTGCGCAACGCCATGCCTTGCCGGATGCAATCATCGCTTCGAATACCTCGACCCTGCCGATCACCGGACTGGCGACCGCCGTGCCTGAACAAGGCAGATTTATTGGTCTGCATTTTTTCAGTCCGGTAGACAAGATGCCACTGGTCGAGATTATCCGTGGCGAGCGCACCAGTGACGCGACCCTGGCCCGTGCCTTCGACTTTGTCATGCAAATCAACAAGACGCCGATAGTGGTGAATGATAGCCGGGGCTTCTTTACATCACGGGTATTCAGTACCTATACCAGTGAAGGTATTGCGATGCTCGGTGAAGGCATACCGGCGGCTCTGATAGAAAACCTGGCGCGGCAGGCAGGCATGCCTGTCGGCCCCCTGGCGGTATCCGATGAGGTATCCCTGAGCCTGATGAGCCATATCCGCGAGCAAACCCGCCAGGATATGGCGGCGCTGGGTCAGGCCCTGCCTGAGCATCCGGCCTTTGCGGTTATTCAGCAGATGGTCGAGACCTTCAAGCGCGCGGGCAAAGCCGCCGGTGCGGGCTTTTATGACTACCCAAAAGGGGCAGGCAAGCATCTCTGGCCTGAACTCAAGGCGCATTTCGAAAGGTCTGAAGCGTCCATTGCGCTGGAGGATGTACGTGACCGCCTGCTGTTTGTTCAAGCCATCGAAACGGTACGCTGCCTGGAGGAGGGTGTGTTGCTGTCCACTGCCGACGCCAACATTGGCTCGATCTTTGGTATTGGCTTTGCAGCCTGGACGGGAGGGGCTCTGCAGTTTATCAACCAGTATGGTTTGCCCGCCTTTGTCGCAAGGGCGGGTTATCTGGCTGAAAGCTATGGTGAGAGGTTCGAGCCGCCAGCCCTGCTGTTGAGCAAGGCGGCCAGCGGCTCAATCTTTTGAGTCAGCCTGATCAGGACGGTCTGTCCAAATCAGCTTAGCTGATCGGTACGGGCGGCCATGATCAGGTCATTGCGGTGCACGCCGCCGAGTGAGTGGCTCCACCAGCTCACGGTGACCTTGCCCCACTCGGTCAGCAGGGCCGGGTGGTGGCCAGCCTGTTCGGCTAGCTCGGCAACCTTGTTGGTAAAGGCCAGCGCCTGGGCAAAGTTGTTGAAGTGAAAGCGTTTTTCTACACGCGCCACGCCATCTACATATTTGAGGATCCATTCCTGCATCTCGTCCAGCAGGTCCTCGATCGCTTGCTCGTCCAAGGCGACAGCTGCAGAGTCACTCAAATTCAGCGACTCACGGGGCAATGTACTCATGCTGTTTCTCCTGTTGCCTGTGTGAGCTTTGAGCATAGCAGCCTGGACCGTCAGTTAGTGCGCTCAATGTGTCAGCGGGTATCATGGCCGGGTTGATTGCACATTGGGGCAGGGTATGGGACGGCGGCGGGTATGGTTGAGCGAGAGCCTGCGGTTTATCGGGTGGCGAGCGGATAACACCAGCCATCAGGAAAAGCTGATCTCCGCATTGGGAGCGACCTTGTCGCTGCTGCTGGTTTACTGGATCACCCACATCGGGCTCGATGGTGAAGGGGCGCTGTGGGTGACCGGGTCCATGGGCGCCAGTGCGGTTCTGGTTTTTGCCATGCCGCACGGGGCTTTGTCGCAGCCCTGGCCGGTCATTGGTGGGCAAGTGATTTCCGCCAGCTTTGGCGTGGCCTGCATGCAGTGGCTGCCAGCGAGTCCTTGGGTAGCCGCGCTGGCTGTCGGCGGCAGCATTATCCTTATGATGTATGCGCGCTGCCTGCATCCGCCTGGTGGTGCGACGGCAATGATTGTGGTGCTAGGCGGACCGGCGATACAGGAAGCCGGTTATCATTTCGTGCTCTATCCCATTCTGCTGGATGCCGCAGTCATAGTTGGCGCGGCGATCCTGTTCAACAGCCTGTTTGACTGGCGCCGTTATCCGCTGGCATTGGCACATCATCAGGTAAGTCGACCGCCGGGCATCGCGCCCGAGGATTTTCACCATGCGCTACGGCAGATGGATTCCTTTGTGGATATTCGTTTCGACGAGCTACTGAAGCTGGTTGAACTGGCCAACAATCACGCGCGCACACAAAGCGTGGGGGAGGCAGACCTGCTGGTCGGCGGTTATTACAGCAACGGCCTGCCAGGCGACAATTGGGCTGTGCGCGAGGTTACCCAGGTAACCCCGAGACGACCCGGCCGCACCGGGCGCGTGCGCTACAAGACTATCAAGGGCAAAGGTGAGGGCACCGCTGGTATCTGCAGCCTGTCCAGATTCGTGAGCTGGGCCCGCTACGCTGTCGAGCAGGATGAATCCGGATGGCATAGGGTGCGCGGTGTGGACAATCCGAAGGCCAAAGCTTAGACCTTGGTCCAATGGCTCATTCCGTCGCTGGAAAGGACACTGTGGTCATGGCAAAAGATACGGAGCTGTCTTGTTGTATCAGTGTCCATGCTAACCCCCCAATTCGGCACAGGTAGAATTACGCTGACCGATACCTCTATCTACTCCCGATGGTAGATATGCTGCTCTCCTTGGGCTGCGTCCTGTTTAGGGCGCAGCCGTTTTTTTTGCCTGCGTATTTGTCTGGAGGGTCTCGCAGCCTGTTGCTGCATCGGAACAGTTCGACTAGCAACACACGCCCATCTGTAACTGTCGTCACTACAAGCCCAGAATTACAATGCGGCGTCCTTCCGCAAGCTCAGAGTTAATGTCATGCACGTGTCCTCCGGTCGCTGGTTGTACGGTTTTGCTCTGGCCATGATCACCACCGTGCTCTGGGCGGTACTTCCGATCATGCTCAAGGAAGTACTCAAGGGCATGGACCCCTATACGGTGACCTGGTATCGCCTGTTCAGCGCCGGGCTGGTGTTGTTTATCTGGCTGGCCGTACGCGGCAGGCTGCCCTCGATTCGCGCGTTATCGAGCAATAATCGCTGGTTGCTGGCGGTGGCGATTGTCGGGCTGGCCTGCAACTATGTATTCTATCTGATGGGCCTGAGCCGCCTTACTCCCGGCACCATGCAACTGATGATTCAGACGGCGCCGATCATGCTGATGTTTGGCAGTATGCTGGTTTTTCGCGAGCGCTTTGGGCTGGGTCAGGTGTTGGGTGTGCTGGTTCTGCTTCCAGGCTTTGTGCTGTTTTTCAATCAGCGGCTGGAGGAGCTGTTTACCCAGATGAGCAGCTACACGGTCGGCATTCTGATCACCCTGGCCGCCGCCTTCACCTGGGCACTCTATGGATTGGCACAGAAGCAGTTGCTGACCATCTGGTCGTCGATTACGGTGATGATGGTCATCTACCTGGCCTGTTCCTTGTTGCTGTTACCACTGGTCAAACCGTTAGCCATTCTGGAACTGACCGGGCTGCAGTTCTGGCTGCTGGTTGCCTGTTGCCTGAATACCCTGATTGCCTACGGCGCCTTTGCCGAAGCCCTGGTGCATTGGGAAGCTTCACGAGTCAGCGCGACCATCGCCACCACGCCGCTGTTTACCTTCAGCATGGTGGCTCTGGGTTCCATGCTGTGGCCGAGCATCGTCCAGCCTGAGCTGCTAAACAGCCTGGCCTATCTGGGTGCATTGATGGTGGTAACAGGTTCGGCGCTGGTGGCGCTGGCGCCAAGTCTGATTCAGAAACTGAAGAATCGCCGCCTGCGACGTCTGACGGTCACGCCGCCACCGGCGGGGTCCTGATTTCAAAGCTTCGCGGCCAGGTGTCCGCTTCTACTCGTTTGGCACTCAGTATGGCCGGGCGGTAGGAGCGGCCGCCTGGCCGCGAAAGGGGTTAGTCAGGATCCCCCAGCATTGCTTCAGGCTGTACTGCCTTATCGAACTCGACCTCGTCCAGATACCCCAGCGCTAACGCCGCCTGTTTCAATGTAGTGCCTTCCTGATACGCCTTTTTGGCGATATCCGCAGCCTTGTCATAACCGATCACCGGATTCAGGGCGGTGACCAGCATCAGGCTGTTGTCCAGGTGCTCGCGCATGCGCTGGGTATCCGGCTGCATGCCCTCCACGCAATGCTCGCGAAAGCTGCTGCAGCCATCAGTCAGAAGGCGGACGGACTGCAGTAACGTATGGATAATCACCGGTTTGAACACGTTCAGTTGCAGGTGACCGCTGCTGGCAGCCATGCCCAGGGTGATGTCGTTGCCCAGCACCTGACAACTGAGCATCGACAGCGCTTCGCACTGGGTCGGGTTGACCTTGCCAGGCATTATCGAACTGCCCGGTTCGTTGGCAGGCAAGCGCACTTCGGCAAAGCCGGCCCGCGGGCCGCTGCCGAGCAGGCGCAGGTCATTGGCCAGCTTCATCAGGGTCACGGCTATCTGTTTGCAGGCACTGTGCAACTGCACTAGAGGTTCATGTCCGCTAAGCGCGGCAAATTTGTTTGCGGCGCTGGTAAAAGGCTGACCGGTCAGTTGTGCCACTTCTTCGGCAAACAGCTTGGCGAAACGGGGAGGGCTATTCAGCCCGGTACCTACGGCAGTCCCGCCCTGTGCCAGGGCGTATACCCCGGGCAAGGCCTGCTCAATGGCCGCCAACCCCATGTCCAGTTGGGCGACAAAAGCCGAGAGTTCCTGGCCGAAGGTCACCGGTGTGGCGTCCATGAGATGGGTGCGGCCAATCTTGATCAGGTCAGCATGCGCCTGCGCCTGGCTATCCAGAGCGTTGCGTAGCGAAGTAATAGCGGGTATCAGTTGCTCGCGGGTCTGCAGCACGGCTGCAATGTGCATGGCGGTAGGGAAGGTATCGTTGGAGCTTTGGGAGCGATTGACGTGATCGTTGGGGTGCACGGGCGACTTGCCGCCAGCTTTGCCGTTAGCCAATTCGTTGGCCCGCCCGGCAATCACCTCATTGGCATTCATGTTGCTCTGGGTACCACTGCCGGTTTGCCAGACGGATAACGGAAAGTGTGCATCCAGCTTGCCGCTGATAACCTCCTCGGCGGCCTGCTCGATCAGCGCGGCAATCTCTTCCGGTAATTGCTCGAGCTGTCGATTTGTGCGAGCTGCGGCCTGCTTCACCACGCCCAGGGCATGCACCACGGCGACAGGTATGCGTTCCTCGCCGATGGCAAAGTGGTGTAGAGAACGTTGGGTCTGCGCACCCCAATAGCGATCAGCGGGGACTTCTATGCTGCCCATGCTGTCCGATTCAGTGCGTGTGCTCATGCTGACTCTCCGCGTTGATATAGGATGGCTCTGGCTGTCAGTATAGAGCCTTGGCCTTTTGACCTTTGCAGAGCGGAAAATTCCATGCGAATTCTAGTGCTACTGGGCATTTGCTCCACCTTGCTGTTATCACCTGCGTGGGCGGATGACGCCTCGCATCGTGCCAGCGCGGAGCGCTTTCTGCGGCTGGCCAATGCTGACGGGATGACCGCGCCGGTGTATCAGCAGGTGGCTCGGCTACTGACGGCGCAGTTTTCCCAGATGGGTGGGTCCATGCAGTATGAGTCGATCCTGCGTGAGTATCAGGCGCGTGCCAAGGCGGAGCTGGATCAGGAGCTGGCCTGGGAGGCCATGCGTGATGAGTTGATCGAGCTCTATCTGCCGGTGTTTACCGAGGAGGAATTCGAGCAGTTGGCGGATTTCTATGAGTCCGAGGTTGGCCGCAAGTTGATGCAACACCTGCCTGAGCTGACCCGTGACTCCATGGCGATCAGTCGCGACCGCGTGGAGGAGAAGGTTGGTCCGCGCATTCAGGCCCTGGTCGATGAAATGGGCGAGGAAGTCGAGGCCCGGCAGGCAGGTCTGCGATAGCCGCTGTAGTTGCAGTACACTGTGGACCGGTTTTCAGGAGTTGATTATGAGCACAACACAAAACGCGCTAAGCCAAGCCATGCAAAGCCTCGCACCGGAGCACCTTGAGCTGGTCAACGAGAGCCACATGCACAGCGTGCCGCCGGGCTCCGAGTCGCACTTCAAGGCAGTGGTAGTCAGCCAGCAGTTTGCCGGGTTGAATGCGGTCAAGCGTCACCAGGCGGTATACCGCGCGCTCGGCGACCTGATGTCGAGCATTCATGCTTTGGCGCTGCATACCTACACCCCGGAAGAATGGGCGGCGCGCCAACAGGCCCCGGCCTCACCCAATTGTCTGGGCGGCAGCAAGGCGGACGCCTGACGGGAGACGACTGCTCTGCTAGAATTCGCGCCTCAACTGGTGCGCCCTTTACGGGGGCGATAACTGCATTGCCGAGGTAGACCCATGTCGCAGATTGTTGTGGTAGCGCTGTACAAGTTCGTTACGCTGGAAGATTTCGAAGCCAAACGCCAGCCCCTGCTCGACGTCCTGACCCACTCTGGGGTCAAGGGCACACTGTTGCTGGCGCGCGAAGGTATCAATGGCACCATTGCAGGCCCGCGCGAGGGGATGGACAAGGTGCTGGCGTGGCTGCGCGCTGATCCACGCCTGAGCGACCTGGACCACAAGGAATCCCTGTGTGAGGAGATGCCCTTCTACCGGACCAAGGTCAAGCTCAAGAAGGAGATCGTCACTATCGGGGTGCCGGATGTCAGCCCCAACGAGACAGTCGGTACTTATGTGGAGCCAGGCGACTGGAATGCGCTGATCAGCGATCCGGAAGTGCTGCTGATTGATACCCGTAATGACTATGAAGTCTCCATTGGTACCTTCGAGGGGGCCGTGGACCCCAAGACCAAGAGCTTTCGTGAGTTTCCCGAGTACATCAAGGCCCATTACGATCCGGAAAAACACAAGAAGGTGGCAATGTTCTGCACCGGAGGCATTCGCTGCGAAAAAGCATCCAGCTATATGTTGCAACAGGGTTTTGATGAGGTGTTCCACCTCAAGGGCGGCATTCTTAAGTACTTTGAAGAGGTACCCGCCGAGCAGAGCAAGTGGAACGGCGAGTGCTTTGTGTTCGATAACAGAGTGACGGTGCGGCATGATCTGGCGCCCGGCTCCTTTGATCAGTGCCACGCCTGTCGGCACCCGATTTCTGCCGAAGAAAAAGCCTCGCCGGAGTATCAGGAAGGGGTAAGCTGTCCGCGTTGCTATGACAGCCTACCGGAAAAGACTCGGCGCCGGGCCGAGGAGCGGCAGAAGCAGGTTCGCCTGGCCAAGTTGCGTAATCAGCCGCATCCGATTGGCCAACCTCAGGCTACGGCGTCGCCTCACAACAGCAAGTCCTGACGGAGCCACACCATGACCCAGCGCCTGCTTTATGTAATGGATCCCCTGTGTTCCTGGTGCTGGGGCTTTGCTCCGGTGATTGATGCCATTCGCGCGGCCCATCCTGATCTTGATATCCACCTGGTCGCAGGGGGCTTGCGTCCCGGACACCGGTTGCCACTGGATGATGCCAGCCGCGATGCGCTGGCGGAGCATTGGGAAGCGGTGGCGATTGCCTCGGGCCAACCTTTTTTGACGCCGAGCGATCTGCCAGCCGAGTTCATCTACAACACCGAGCCGGTTTGTCGTGCGCTGATCGTTGCGCGGGAGCTGGATGCGGAGCGGGTCTGGTCGTTAGTCAAAGCCATGCAGCACGCGTTTTATGCCGATGCGGTGGACGTGACCAAGTTTTCTGCTCTGATTGATCTGGCCGGGCAGACAGGGTTCTGCCGTGAGGCCTTCGCTGAACGTTTCAACGGTGAGCCGGTCAGGGCAGCGGTGGCGGCGGATTTTTCCTGGACCCGGGATCTGGGTATTGCCGGCTTTCCGACCTTGCTGGCTCAGCGCGACGGCCAACTGGCGTTGTTGACCAACGGTTACCAATCCGCCACAGACGTAATGCCTCTTCTGGAGCGCTGGTTGTTGGCCGGGCAGGCTGAAAAGCAGGCATGATAGCTACCTTTATTCATCTGGCGCTGCACGCCCTGGTGCCCCTGGCTGTGGCACTACTGTTTTTTCGTAGCCAATGGCAGAAAGCCTGGCTGATCATGATGCTGACCATGCTGGTTGATCTGGATCATTTGATTGCCGACCCTATTTTTGATCCGGGCCGCTGCTCTATAGGTTTTCATCCGTTACACAGCTATACCGCCATTACCGGCTACCTACTAATGAGTCTCTGGAAACCCTTGCGGCTAGTGGGCCTGGGGTTATTGATTCATATGCTGGTGGATGCCAGCGATTGTTGGCGTATGGCGGGCTTCGCACCTTTCTAACGCCGTCCGAGCTAGATCAGGCCGGGCTCATCATCGTTTATCAAACTACTGAGGTTGCTGACAGCTTGGCGCGCGTGGGTGCGCTGCATCAGCTTGCTGTGTGCGGCAGGGGGGAGGTCAGTAATGCGGATGACGCCTTTGTTGATCAGTACCGCAATCAGGTCATCTAGAACCCTGATCATCTCAAGATCGCTGGATTCCAGGCGCTGCAGGTTGTCCGCCAATTTGCGAGCGGTAAGCCATTGTTGCAGCTCTGGATCTTCGTCCGACATTTCGCCATGCATGTCGTCGAAGGGCCGAGTTTCTACCTGACATAGCAGGCCAGCTGCATCTCGTTTGACGTAGTACATGGGTTCTCCAATGCCGCTGAAGCCATGGCGACCAGTTTAACCTGGCCGCCATGGCGATACTGGCGAGTTTAACTATGGTCCACTCGTACCATAGGATCCGCACCGGCTATCAGATTACCAATAATCTCGGAGGAAGTACTGCCGAGCTGTGTCAGGTCGACGCCATCCAGCCGGATAGTCACATCCGGACTGCCAGCCGCGCCCAACTGACCGGTGCTGCTGATCTGCAAGGTCGAGGTGGCGGTATCTACTTGCAGGTAGTTGAGAATGTTACCCTCGTTTTCGCCCTGCAGCAGATCGCTGATATCGATCCGGTCTCCCTGGGACAGGTTGAAGTCGGTGATCACGTTGTTGCCTAGGTCACCCGCCTGCCAGACGAAAGTATCCGCACCATTACCACCGGTGAGAGTGTCGTTGCCAAGCCCGCCAATCAGGATGTCGTCACCGTCACCACCGATGAGTATATCGTTACCTGAACCACCAAAGATGATGTCGTCGCCACTGGTACCGGTCAGCGTCTCCGAGCGATCAGTGCCTAGCAGGTAGTTCTTGGTATCGGTAGCAGTCAGCCCAGACGGCGTAGTTGCTACGGCGGTAAGTGTGCCACTGGCGACTGTCGCCGGGTTTACCAAGGTGCTCCAGTTGCCATCGGCATCAGCCAGCATGGTGTCAATCAGGTTGCCATTCTGGTCCGTGAGTTCGACGGTGCTGCCTGCGGTAGCCTTGCCACTGATCTCGGTTTGCTGGAAGCCGACGGTAGTAGGTGAGCGGTCGTTGGTCAGGTAGTTGGTGGTGTTGTTGTTCACAATACCGGTGTTATCTATGACCAGTACGACGTTCTGGCCATTTACTGTGCCTGAGAACACAACCAAATCACGGGTTCCGCCCTGAATATCGATCTGGTCAGACCGGGTCACAGTGCCGAGCATGTTGTAATTGGTCGAGCCCTCTGACCAACTCAACTGATACTGATTGCCCGCATTGAACAGGTAGGTTTCGCCACTCTGTGCTGTCGCCTGTATCACCAGATTGGTGGTGCCGGTTCGGTTCAGCGTATTCGCCATTACGCCCTGTTCAAGGTCGTTGGGGTTCACGGTAAAGTTGTGACGCACACCAAAGTTCAAGTTGCCGAAGCCTGGGAGCGTCTCACTTATTACGTCCGTGGTGTCTCCCCCGGTAACCCGGGTGACGCTGCTGATCTCGACGAAGGGTGCAGCTTCGACCGCTTTGACGTTCAAGGTAACGGTTGCAGTATCAAATCCACCCTGCCCGTCGCTGACGGTATAGGTGAAGCTGGCAGGGCCGCTATG
>JBKBSI010000109.1:0-11148 GCA_046291745.1 Pseudomonas sp.
GTACTGGGCAATGCCTTGATGGCCTACCTGGGGATAGGCATGAAAGTCGCCACCCTGCCGGTTATTGCTCTGGGGGTGGGAGTCGGCGTTGACTACGGCATTTACGTCTACAGCAGGCTGGAGACCTTCCTGCGTGCCGGTATGCCACTACAGGAGGCTTACTATGAGACCCTGCGCTCTACCGGTAAGGCGGTGCTCTTTACTGGCCTGTGTCTGGCCATCGGCGTGGCGACCTGGGTGTTCTCGGCGATCAAGTTCCAGGCGGACATGGGCTTGATGCTGACCTTCATGTTCCTGGTGAACATGATCGGCGCGCTCTTGCTGCTACCGGCACTGGCGCGTTTTTTGATCAATCCGACAAAAATGCGCGCTCGGGCCTTGGCCCATGAAAAAGGCTGAGAGCTAGAAAGCGAAAATGCACCGGCCACCATTACCGTGGTGATTAACAAAAGATAACCGTGGCCGGTTGGCACGGCCTGTCAAAGGCCGTTACTATTGGCAGGCCGCCTTGAGCGGTTGCCATGCCTGTTCTATGTGACAGGCGACCTATAAGAATAAAGGGGGAATGGTGTATGCGTGAGCCCATCGAGCGGCGCGCTTTATCTCTTTGCCAGGCCAGTACAGCTGTTGCCGCAGGCAAAGGCCGCAAATCATCTTTATCACGTCAGATTCTGACTGCTCTGGGCCTCTCGACTGCCTTGACCTGCCTGCCTGCTACTGCGGTGCTGGCGCAAGACAGTATTGCCGGAGAGCTCAGGCCGGCGGTCATGTCCCTCAAGGCCAGCAGTGTACTCCTGCTGGACGTGGCCCAGGCTGGTGACCGTCTGGTCGCGGTGGGCAGTCGCGGACATATCGTTTACTCCGATGATCAGGGCCAGACCTGGCTGCAGGCCCCAGTGCCTGTGCGTCAACTGCTCACCTCGGTGTACTTTGCCGATGCTCAGCATGGCTGGGCTGTTGGTCATGATTCATTGATCCTGCACACCAGTGATGCTGGCGCAAGCTGGGAAGTCCAGTACCGCGATCCGACCCTGGAAGAATCCCGCGCTGATCAGGACGGCGGTTTGCTTGAACGCCCGCTGATGGACGTATGGTTCCGTGATACCCAGACCGGCTTTGCCATCGGTGGCTATGGTTTGTTCCTGCGCACCGATGATGGCGGCCAAACCTGGGAAGATCTGACTGACGAGATCGACAACCCCGACGGCTTCCACTACAACGCCATTGGCGAGATCGCTGGTAGCGGCCTGTTCATGGTTGGCGAGATGGGCACCATGTACCGCTCCCCTGACTATGGCGATACCTGGGAAGCCTTCGACCCCTATGAAGATGTCCCCTATGACGGTTCGCTGTTTGGTGTTACCGGTACTGGTGACGAGGGTGTCGTACTGGCCTGGGGTCTGCGTGGCCACATGTTCCGCTCCGATGATTTCGGTGATAGCTGGGAGCGCGTACGCCTGACTGTTCCAGGCAATGGTGCCCTCGAGGCAACACTCTCCAGCGGCAGTGTGTCCGATGACGGCAAGTTGGTCGTAGTTGGCGTGGGTGGCGTGGTGATCACCAGTCAAGATCGTGGTCGCACCTTTGAAGTAAGCACCCGTCCGGATCGAGTAGCCCTGGCCTCAGGCAAGGTGCTGGAAGACGGCAGCCTGTTGCTGGTTGGTCAGCGTGGCGCCATCAAGGCCGTACCGGCCCCTCGATAATAATTAAACGCCAGGAGAAAACTGGATGTCCAAACATCATCAGGAAACCGCGCCTTTTATCGAGCGGTTGATATTTAATAACAGGCTGATCGTCTTGCTGATCTTTGCCCTGATAACCTTGGTTCTGGGTTATCAGGCAGCTCAGGTCAAGCCCGACACCAGCTTCGAGAAGATGATTCCTCTCAAGCACCCCTATATCGTCAACATGATCGAGCATCAGAACGATCTGGCGAACCTGGGGAACTCCATTCGCATTGCCGTTGCTATTGAAGATGGTGACATTTTCTCCAGCGAGTATATGGAGACGCTGAAGCGTGTTAACGACGAGGTGTTCTTCCTGCCTGGCGTGGATCGTTCCAACCTGCGCTCGCTGTGGACCCCCAACGTGCGCTGGACCGAGGTGACCGAGTATGGCTTTGATGGCGGGCCGGTTGCCAATCGCCCGGCCTACCTGGATGAGGATGACCTGGATGAGCTGCGTGAGAACGTGCTCAAGTCAGGTGAAATTGGTCGTCTGGTGGCGAACAACTTCAAATCCTCGATCATTGAGGTACCGCTCCAGGAGTTTTATCCCAACCCTGAAAACCAGGGTGAGCTGATTCGTCTTGATTACGGTGATTTTTCCCGCCAGTTGGAAGAAAAGATCCGTAACGAGTTTCAGGAAGAAAATCCGAACATCAGTATTCATATCGTCGGTTTCGCCAAGAAGGTTGGTGATCTGATCGAGGGTATTATCAAGGTAGTTATGTTCTTCGGCGCTGCACTGCTTATCACCTTCGTGCTGCTGATGATGTTCACCCGCTGCCTTAAGAGCTCGCTGACCACGCTGGTTTGTTCGGTCATCGCGGTAATCTGGCAATTGGGTCTGCTGCGGACCATGGGTTTTGGTCTGGATCCCTACTCGATTCTGGTGCCGTTCCTGGTCTTCGCTATCGGTATTTCCCACGGTGTGCAGATCATCAACGGAATGGCCATCGAGTACAGCAATGCCGATGACCCGAATACCGCTGCCCGTCGTGCCTTCCGTTCCCTGTATATCCCGGGCATCGTGGCTCTGGTTTCGGATGCGGTAGGCTTTGTCACGCTGCTGCTGATCGAGATTGAAGTTATCCGCGAGCTGGGTATCGCTGCGTCGGTCGGTGTGGGTGTAATCATCCTGACCAACCTGATGCTGTTGCCGATCCTGATGTCCTACATTGGTATCAGCAAGCGTGCGGTAGAGCGTAACCGCGAGATGTCTTCGCGTCCGCAGAAGCTGTGGCTGACCGTAGCCAAGTTCGCGCATCCGACTGTGGCACCGATTTCCGTAGTGCTGGCTATCCTGGCCTTCGGTTTTGGTATCTACCATGGCAAGAACGTCGAGATCGGTGACCTGGATCCTGGCGCGCCAGAGCTGCACCCGGATTCACGCTACAACCTGGATAACGACTTCATCATCAGCAACTATTCGACCAGCTCGGATGTATTGGTAGTGATGGTCAAGACGCCGCCGGAAATGTGCTCGGCCTACGAGACCATGGAAGCCATCGACCAGTTGGAATGGCGCATGCAGAATCTGCCAGGTGTGCAGTCCGCCGTTTCGATGGTGACTGTGGCCAAACAGGTGATCATGGGCAACAACGAAGGCAACCTGAAGTGGCAGAGCCTGTCGCGTAACCAGGACAACCTGAACAACGCCATCAGCCGTGCGCCGACAGGCATGTTCAATGCTGAGTGCTCGCTGGCTCCGGTGATGCTGTTCCTGGAAGATCACAAGGCCGACACCCTGACCCGCGCTACGGATGCGGTGGAAGAGTTTGCTGCCGAGTACAACACCGATACGCTCGAGTTCAAGCTGGCTGCCGGTAATGCCGGTATCGAAGCGGCGACCAACGTGGTGATTGAAGCCTCGCAGATGAAGATGCTGCTGACCGTTTACGGCGTGGTGATCTTCATGTGTCTGATCACCTTCCGGTCGATCCGTGCAGTGCTCTGTATCATCATTCCGCTGGCTCTGACTTCGGTACTGGCCAACGCGTTGATGGCGTTCCTCGGGATTGGTGTCAAGGTTGCAACGCTGCCGGTAATCGCCCTGGGTGTAGGCATCGGGGTTGACTACGGGATCTATATCTACAGTCGACTCGAGACCTACCTGCGTCAGGGGCTGCCGCTGCAGGAAGCCTACTATGAGACGCTGAAGACCACCGGTAAGGCGGTGACCTTCACTGGCTTCACACTGGCTATCGGTGTGGCGACCTGGATCTTCTCGGCCATCAAGTTCCAGGCCGACATGGGTATCCTGTTGACCTTCATGTTCCTCTGGAACATGTTTGGAGCCCTGTGGCTGCTGCCAGCCCTGGCACGCTTCCTGATTCGTCCGGAGAAGCTGCGCAAGTAAAGGCTTGGCTGTAACGCAAGACCGATCAAACCGCCCCAGAGATGGGGCGGTTTTTTTTTGTCTGGGGGTTGGCTAGGGATTGCAGGTGGGGTTGTGGTGTCGGTCGTAGGAGCGCGCTTGAGCGCGAAGGGGTGGGCGTATGGCTAGGTGCTGTTCGCGGTCAAGCCCGCTCCTACATAGGTTGGTGAGGCTTGCGAGGTGGGGTTGTGGTGTCGGTCGTAGGAGCGCGCTTGAGCGCGAAGGGGTTAGGGGGGTGGCTGGGAGCTGTTCGCGGTCAAGCCCGCTCCTACATAGGTGGGAAAGCCCGCTTACTGCAGCGAGCCTCAGACCTGCGGATAGAGGGGCTCCAGGGTATCTTCGGCGACAACCTGGCGTTGTTGGCTCTGGACTACTAGGCGTACGGCGCGCCAGAGCGGCTTGCCGCGCCACGGGTGTTTCGATTGTCCGAACAGGTTGGCATTGAGGTCATCCAATGCGTCGGCCAGCTCCGGGTGTCGGTGGGTGAGGGCAATAAGCCCTTCCTGATCCTGTTGTCTGGCCCAGGCTTCGAGTGCCTTGCGCGCATCACTGGCATGGTTGCTGCGGCATGCAGCCTGCAGGTCGGCCAGGGGGTTGCCCTGTATCTCGGTATCAAAGATGGTCTCGTCCTGGTCCGGTTCATTCAGACTGCGCAATTGCCGGGTACTGCGGTACAGCAGGGTAAGACTCAGGCTCAGTAGCAGGGCGAGTATCAGGGTAGCCAGTTGCCACGGCCAGACTCGCGCGGCCTGAACAGCACCGATGACTTGGGGCGTCTCCTGCTCTGGCAAGCTGCCGATAACGCTGTCGCTATCCAGCACATTGAGCTCCACGGCATCTAGTTCAATTTTTTGCAGCGAGTCCGTCTGGGTATTCCACCAATACAGTTGAAGTGCCGGTAGGCGAAACTGACCTGCGCTCTGTACCAGCAATGCTGCACTATCCTGGCGTAACCCGAGCACGCCGGTTTGCTGGATGCTGGTTTCCAGCTTGGGCTGATCGGCGTACTGGCGCAGGCCCTCCATGCTCTTGCCGTTGAGCGCCGTGAGGTCTGGTAGCTGACTGGCATGCAGGCCGCTGGCTTGGATACGAATAGAGCGCGTGAGTGATTCTCCGACCAGCAAGTCCAGGCCAGGCTCGGGTTGCCAGTCCTCGCTTAGTGTCAGTTCAGTAGCGGGTAGCCAGGGTGTATTGGCAGGATAATCATCAGGCACCGGTCTGACATCAAGCACTATGCTTGGTGAGCGCACCTGAACCAGCCTGCCGGTGCGCGAGGCGAAGGGCGCACTGGGATCTCGTGCCGGCATGGTGGTAGCGCTGAACAGTTGCGATGGGATCTCCAGGCTACCGCTGTATTGGGGGAATATGGCGTAACGTACCTCGATGACGCCATGCCGCACGCCATTGATCAGTCGTTCATAGTGCTGCGGGGTGCCTAGGCCCTTGACCCGGGTGTCGGCAATTTCCAGTCCGGTCAGGCTGGAGTCGTCGTACAGAGATACCGAGTGATAGATACGCAGGGTCAGCAGCACCTGGGCCTGTACGTAGGGTGATTCGGTGTCGACTTCTGTGTCGATAAACACCGGCGCCATCTGCGCGCTGCTGTCACGTGTGGCCTCGGCAGCGGAGAGAACGTGCAGACTGATCGGGTCGCTCTGGCTGTCATCCAGTGTTATTGGTGGGATGACCACGTAGCCAGTGCGTTTGGGCGCCAGGGTAATGACCCAGCGAGTGACTGGCTGGGTGCGTCCATCCAGTTGCGTTACCAGGCTCAACTGGCGTGTGCCCTGCGTCTCGAAGTGCTCTTCCAGGGGGGCCAGATCGGGACTGCTGAAGCGGTTTGCCGCTCCGCTTTCCAGCGTCAATTCAAGGGTTTCACCCTCGACCAGACGGGTGCGGTCGACGCTGGCCTCGATGATGGCGTGGGCTGCATGGCTGGTGAAGAGTAGCAGCAGGCTGAGAAGCAGGCGTCCGATCATTGCGAGATGTTTTCCAGTTGTTGTAGCCGCTGGTAGAGAAACTTGCGCCTTAGCAGCTCTGAAGGGTGGTCCGGAACGTCTTGCAGCCACTGTTGCAATGCCGCCTGTTGTTCATTGTTGCTCGGCTCGGACGCGCTGTCACCTGGGCCCACCATATCGCTGGTTTGGCTGGAGGCGTTTTGACCGTCGACTTCCGCACCCTCTGCGGTCTGCGGCGTCTGTCCCTGGGCGCTGGGACCCTCTTCATCGGCGCTGTCGGCGGTTGCGGCTTCGTCGGCGGGCGTGGGTCGCTGCTGCTCCGGCGGGTTGCCTTGGGATGCAGACTCATCAGCGCCACCGGGCTCTGCCTGCTCATCAGACCCCTGCTGTTGTTCCTGCTCGGCTTGCTGTTGAGCTTTCAGGGCTTCAAGCAGCGCCTCAACGCGACTGCGATTATGTCTGGCCGCCTGGTGCTCCGGTGCGCGGGTCAGGGTCTGCTCGTAGGCTTCCAGCGCCTGTTCATAGCGCTGGTTCATAGCCAATGCGGTGCCATGGTTGAAGTGGTGCTCGGCGTTATCCGGGTCGGCACGCAGTAGTTGCTCAAAGGCCTCGCTGGCAGCGGCATAATCACCACTCTGATACAGCGCCCAGGCGCGCCATTGCGGGTCCTCGAAGCGCTGTGCTGCGGCATCGGGTTGTTCGTCTCGGAGCAGTTCCATGGCTTGCTGGTCGGGGCGTTGCCAGAGATTCTGCCAGAGCTGCGCCTCGCTGGTGGCTGGCAGCAACAGGCCGCATAGCAGCACAGCAAGCCAGCCCCGGCGTGCGCCTAGTGCAGCCAGCGGCAACAGCAGTAGCACTAGCCAGTGGCCCTGGTCACTAATGCGGGTTGATGCTTCGCCAGCAGCGCTCTGCGGTGCAGTGGCAGGCACTAGCGCTTGCAGGTCGCTGTCATCTGCGGTGATCTGCTGGTAGCGCCCGCCATGGCGACGGGCGATGCCTGCAAGGGTGCTGCTGTCGAGGCGCGGGAGCAGTATCTGGCCCTGGTTGTCACGCATGAAGCCACCTTCGGGTAGCGGTACGGGAGAGCCTTCGCGGGTGCCGACACCCAATACCGATAGCTGGCTGCCGAGCTGCGCGTGAATACGGTCAAGTTCCTGTAGTTGTTGCGGCGCTACGCCGCTGGTAATCAGCAGTACGCGTGTGCTGTCACGGGGCAGGCTTGCGGCCATCTCGGTGGCCAGACGCATACCCGCCTGCAGATTCTGTCCATGCTCGGGCATGATATCCGGCTCCAGCGCGGCAAGCAGGTTGTCCAGAGTGGCCTGGTCGTTGCTCAGCGGGGTGACGCGATGGGCGGTCCCGGCGTAGACAATCAGCGCCAACTGACTGTCACTACGCAGTTGCATCAGGTCGCGCACTTTCATTCGCGCCCGTTCCAGGCGATTGGGCTGGAGGTCGTTGGCGAGCATGTTGCGGGATAGATCAAGTACCACGATCAATGCCGATTGGTCCAGGTAGGGTGCCGGTTCGTCGCTTTCCCAGGCTGGTCCAGCCAACGCCACTATCGCCAGCAGCCAGGCGCTGCCGAGCAGAATGAAGCGCCCCGAGTGGCGTCCGCCCGGATCACGCTGCAACAAGGCCTTGCGGGCTGCTGCGGGCAATAGGCGATCCCAGGCCGAATGGCGGTTGACCCGTCGGTATAGCATCCAGCAAAGCAGCAGGACAGGAATCAGCAGCAACAATGCGAAGGGGCGCAGCAAGGTGAGTCCGAACAGGCTTTCAGGCAACATGACGCCTCCTGCGCGGCATGACCGCCAAGCAGGCGGCCAGCAGGCTGAGCAGCATTGCCAAGGCCAATGGCCAGATGTACAGCGGCTGTGCGTGGCGTTGTGGTCGGCCATCGCGCAGGGCTGGCTCCAGTTGCCCGATACGCCGATAAATCTCGGCCAGACTGTCGCCGTCCCGGGCGCGGAAGTACTCGCCACCAGTTAGCAGGGCGATATCGCTCAGGGTTGCTTCGTCAAGCTCTACCGAGGGGTCGATCTCGCGACTGAACAGACCTGGGATAAGTGACTGTTGCAGGCTCTCACCGCCTACGCCAACAGTAAAAATGCGAATACGCTCGGCGGCTGCCAGCCGAGCAGCTTGATGCGGATTAAGCTGTCCGGCGTTATTTGCGCCATCAGTGAGTAGAACCAGTACGCGGCTCTCAGCATTTTCCTGGGCCAAGCGTTTGATCGCCAAGCCTATGGCATCACCGATGGCGGTCTGTCGTCCGGGCAGACCGATAAATGCCTCCTCCAGCCATTCACTAACACTGTTCAGATCATGGGTCAGGGGGGCCTGAACATAAGCGCTGGAGCCAAACAGGATCAGGCCGAGACGGTCGCCATGGCGGCTCCTGATAAATTCGCCTAGTTGATGTCTTACCAGAGTAAAGCGGTCTACCTCCTCGCCGTTCAACTGCATATCGCGGTATTCCATGCTGCCCGATAGATCGACGGCGAGCATCATGTCGCGGCCGCTGACACTGATCGGCAAAGGGTCACCAAGCCATTGAGGGCGCGCGGCGGCAGTCACCAGCAGTAGCCAGATCAGCACCAGTGGCCAGCGCAGTCGGTTGCTGCCGTGGGCATGCTGGCTGGCTTCGATATGTTGCAGACGTTCGATAAAACCGACTTGTAGGGCGGCAGTGCGGTTTGCTGCCGGGGGTAGCAGCCAGCCAAGTATCCAGGGCAAGGGTAGCAACAGAGCGGCTGCGGGCCAGGCGAAATCAAGCATGGTTGTGCCTCAGCCAGCGCTGCAGTTCACGCTCGAGTGCCTGACGCTGCTGGGGCGGCAATTGCGGCGTCTTGCGGTACAGGTCCGCAGCCAGTGGCTCCAGCGCCTGGCGCTGGGGGCGAGGGTAGTGCTGGCACAGGTAGTCAAGCCAGGCCTGGCCGTAGAGTCGGGTGGAGGCTAGCTCGCCGCGCTTTTTCAGCAGGCGCTTGAGCAGGTTGTTGACCTCGCTCAGCCATTGCTGGTCGGTCAGTTCGGTGGAAATGCTCTGCAGCGCCTGCCGGGCCGCTTTGCGCCGCTGTCTGCGTAGTTTCAGCCGGTACAGCAGCCAGGGCAACGACAGCCCCAGTAGCAAGGCCAGCAGCATCAGCGCCCACCAGCCGGGGGCGGGTGGCCACCAGGCAACCGGTGGGGGGGCTGCTGGATGAATCAGCGCGGTGGCCAGCTCGCTCATGCTGTACTCCGTTGCCGATGGCCACCAAGCATGTCGCGCAATTGATCTACTGCACTGGCACCGGTATGCAGGCTGAAAAGAGAGCAGCGCAGCCGACGTGACAGGCGTTCCCAGGCCTGTTGCTGGGCAATGAACTGGCTGGCAAAAGCCTCGCGGACAAGGGCGTCATGGCTGGCCAGGGTAAGGCGCTGATCAGCTTGCATGAACTCCAGGTACGGCACTGCGGGTAAGGCTGCCTCCAACTGGTCATAGACTGGCAGCAGTACCAGATCATTGTGGGCTGCCAGGGTCATCAGTAGCGAGGGGTTCAGGTGTTCGATGGCTGAGTGATCGCACAGCAAGTAGAGAATGCTGCCCGGTTTGACCACTTCGCGGCTGTGCCGCAGGGCCAGATTCAGCGGCTCAGGCGGGGCGCTGGTTTGGGCTGGTTGCAGTTGCTGGTTGGCCTCAAGTAGCAGACTGAACAGGCGCAGTATTGCGCGGCGATTGCGCTGCGGGCGCACCTCGTGGCAGGTACTGCCGAACACCACGCCACCAACCCGGTCATTATGTGCCAGTGCGGTCCAGGCGATGAGGCTGCAGGCTTGGGCGGCAAGGACCGATTTGAAGCAGGTCTGACTGCCGAAATGCATGCGGTCACTCTGCTCGCAGATAATGAATACCGGACGTTCCCGTTCTTCGGTGAAGACCTTGGTGTGTACCTTGAGCGTACGCGCGGTTACACGCCAATCAATGCTGCGGATATCGTCGCCAGGCTGATAGCTGCGGACCTGGTCGAAATCGACACCGCGACCGCGCAGGCGGCTGAACTGCTGCCCGAGCTGGCGGCTGGCGCGTGTCGATCCCTTGAACAGGGGCAGGCGCTGACAGTGCTGGCGACTCTCCAGCAGGTCGTCAAGGGTGACATGCACATGACACTGAGGCTGGGGGCCCTTCATGCTCATACCACAGCGACTGATTCGATCAGCAGGTTGATCACCCGGTCGGCATCGACCCCGGCAGCCTCAGCTTCGAAGCTCAGCATCAACCGGTGCCGAAGCACATCATGGGCAATCGCCTGCACATCTTCCGGACTGACAAAGTCCCGACCCGCCAGCCAGGCGTGCGCCCGGGCGCAGCGATCCAGGGCAATGGTGCCGCGCGGACTGGCGCCTAGCTGCAACCATTCCGCCAGTTGCGGGCTGTACATTTCCGGGCGGCGGCTGGCCATGACCAGTTGGATCAGATACTCCTCAACCGCTTCGGCCATGAACAGGCCGAGTACTTCCTGACGTGCACCCATGATCGCCTGCTGGCTGATGCGCTGCTCGATCTGGCTGTTGACGCCCTGGGCTTCGCCGCGGGCCAGGTGCAGGATCTGGCGTTCCAGCGCGGCGTCGGGAAAGCCGATACGCACATGCATGAGAAAACGATCCAGCTGTGCTTCGGGCAACGGGTAGGTACCTTCCTGCTCGATCGGATTCTGGGTCGCCATGACCATGAACAGCTCGGGTAACTGGTAGGTCTTTCTGCCGATACTGACCTGCCTCTCGGCCATGGCCTCTAGCAGTGCCGACTGGACCTTGGCCGGGGCACGGTTGATTTCGTCAGCCAGTACCAGATGATGAAATATGGGGCCTTGCTGGAAGCTGAAGCTGGCGGTTTCCGGGCGATAGATCTCGGTACCGGTAATGTCCGCCGGAAGCAGGTCGGGGGTAAACTGGATGCGGTGAAAGTCCGCCTCTATGGCTTCGGACAGGGCCTTGATCGCCTTGGTCTTGGCCAACCCCGGCGCACCCTCTACCAAAACGTGACCGCCAGCGAGCAGACAGATCAGCATGCGGTCGATGAGCTGCTCCTGGCCAAAAATCTGCTGGCCCA
>JBKBSI010000010.1:0-31169 GCA_046291745.1 Pseudomonas sp.
GATTCCGAATATGTCATGAAGGGTATCCGTGAATGGATGCCCAACTGGAAGAAACGTGGCTGGAAGACCGCTAGTCGCCAACCGGTGAAGAATGCCGACCTCTGGCAACAGCTGGATGAGGTAGTGAACCAGCATGAAGTGGAATGGCGTTGGGTCAAGGGCCACAGTGGCCACCGGGAAAATGAGATAGCCGACGAACTGGCCAATCTGGGCGTGCAAGACGTATTGGAGAAAGGGGGTAAGCGCCATGCGTGAGGTGGTACTGGATACCGAAACCACAGGCATTGATCCCAAGGATGGTCATCGCATCATCGAGATCGGTTGTGTCGAGCTACTGGACCGACGCCTCACCGGCCGTCACTTCCATGTCTATATCAATCCCGAGCGTGAAGTCGAGGAGGGTGCCTTTGCGGTGCACGGTATCAGTGATGAGTTCCTCGCCGACAAACCGCTGTTTGCCGATGTGGCTGACGACTTCATGCAGTTTGTCAAAGGTGCGCGCCTGGTAATTCACAACGCGGCCTTCGATATCGGCTTCCTGGATATGGAGTTGCAGCGTCTGGGTGGGCTGCATGGGCGCATGGCCGAGCATTGCGGCGTCGTGGATACGCTGATGATGGCCCGTGAGAAGCATCCGGGGCAGCGCAACAGTCTGGACGCCCTGTGCAAACGCTATATGGTCGACAACTCGCAGCGTGACCTGCACGGCGCTTTGCTCGATGCCGAGATCCTTGCCGATGTTTACCTGATCATGACCGGCGGCCAGACGGCGTTGCTGCTGGCAGGCCAGGGTGCCGATGGGGAGCAGGACAACCAGGGCGTCAGTAGTATTCGTCGCCTTGATCGTCAACTGATTCCGGCATTGCGGGTTATTGCTGCCAGTGAGCCGGAGCTTGCCGCGCATACCGAGCGCCTGGATGCCATCGAGAAGTCCGCTGGCGCGGTGCTCTGGAGGGGCGCTCCGACGGGCGATTGAGGGGACGCTGTTGAGCTTGGCGAGGCCTGTGTGTTGACGAGCCTCGCCCATCATCACCCTTTACCCTAATAGCCTGAGCTATGCCTTTGATCCATAATGCTTGTTATAGTCATTATTTTGTTACAGGCTAATGGCATGAACTGCTTTGCGGGTAGCCCGCAATAAGATGAGGAGTTTGCTGAGCATGTCCGATTATCAGACGCTTAAGGTTGACCAAGCTGGGCACGTAGCCCATATCCAGATCAACCGGCCGGATAAGGTCAATGCCATGAATGCGGCTTTCTGGGAAGAAGTAATCCAGGCGTTCGAATGGGTGGACCAGACCGACAGCGTACGTGTGGTGGTCATATCCGGCGCGGGCAAGCATTTCTCTGCCGGTATTGATCTGGCACTGCTGGCTCAGGCGGCGAGCCACATGGGCAAGGATATTGGTCGCAACGCCGAAGCCATTCGGCGCAACATACTGCGCTTGCAGACCTCTTTCAATGTGATTGATCAATGTCGCAAACCGGTCATCGCAGCCATCCATGGTTACTGTATTGGCGGCGCGATTGATCTGATCACGGCCTGCGACATGCGCTACTCCACAACGGATGCGCATTTTTCCATCAAGGAAATCGACATGGGCATGGCTGCTGATGTGGGTACGCTGCAAAGATTGCCCCACCTTATAGGTGATGGCATGATGCGAGAGCTAGCCTACACCGGCCGTGCCTTCTACGGTCAGGAGGCGGCCAGCCTGGGTTTGGTCAATCGTTGTTTTGATAGTCACGAACAGTTGTTGGATGGCGTGATGACACTGGCTGGTGAGATCGCTGCCAAATCGCCTCTGGCCATCCGCGGCACCAAGGAAATGATCCGCTACAGCAGGGATCACAGTGTAGAGGATGGGCTGAATTACATTGCGAGCTGGAACGCTGCCATGCTCCAGTCCGAAGATCTCAAGCTGGCCATGGCTGCCCATATGGCTAAAAAGACCGCTGATTTCGCTGATTGATAGCGCATCGGGGGAGTGCAGGGACGGTGGGAGATAAAACAAGATGTTAACAGGTGCCACATCACTTGACCTTGTAAGGGAAGAGTTGTTCGCCACTATGGGCGAAGTCGAGGACATGCTGCAGCAGTTCCTCGAGGATAGACATAATGGCAGCTTGTTGCAGCGCGCCATTGAAGGCCTGCATCAGCTACGGGGTACGCTGACCCTGATCGAACTGCGCGGCGCTGCGTTATTGCTGGCGGAAATGGTTGCCCTGGCCACTGATATTCCCGAGCATGACGGCACTGATCGTAACGAGCCCTTGTCGGCACTGTGCGATGGCCTGTTTCTGCTTGAACGCTACCTGCAACAATGCCGACACCAGGGCTTTGAACGGCCCGAACTGCTGCTTCCGACGATAAACCAGTTGCGTAGCAACAGGCCCGGCGTACCCGCCCTGAGTGAAAGCCATTTTTATACCCTGGCGGCGGATACTTTGCCGCTCACCCTGCGTGGTCGTGATGACCGGCAAGTGCTGGATGTAAGGACCTTCAACCGGCTGCGGCAAATGTATCAGTTGGGTCTGCTCGGTTTGATCCGCAATGATGGTCTTGCTGCATCCATTCCGCTCATGCACCGCGCACTGCAGCGCTGGGAAAGTACGCTGGACCCCAGCGCAGCGACTTTGTGCTGGGTTGCTGCTGCCGCGCTGGAAGCTATCGAAAAGACGCCCTTGCAACTGACGCTGCCGCGCAAGAGATTGTTCTCCCAGCTCGATCGCGAGATCAAACTACGCGCTGGCAACAAGTCGCCAGAAGCCCTTGAGGGTAATCCCGAGCTGCTGCGCGAGCTGGCTTTTCTGGTGGCATTGGGCGACGCCAGCTGCGACCGCTGTCAGGATGTGAAAGCGGCCCTGAGTCTGCCGGACACCGGCTTTACCGAATTCGAATTGCAGGCCTCCTTCCACCGTCTGCGTGGCCCCGGTCTTGATGTCATGCGCTCGGTAGCCGAAGCCCTGCGTGAGGAAATTACCGCAATCAAGGACCTGCTGGATCTGCTGGCGCGTAATGCCGGAGACCCCGAGCAGTCCCTGGAAACCCTGGCTGCTGCGTTACAGCGCCTGTGGAAGACCTTGTCCATGCTTAGTTTGCCGCAGGTGGCCAGCGCTATTGAGGCTGCTGCTGCTCAGCTGAGCACTTGGAAGTCGACCGATATCGGCGTGCTTGAGCAGGTTGCCGATGCGGTACTGCAGGCTGAAACAGCGGTCAACCGCCTCGACGAGCGCGGCAGTGATGTCGGCCCGGTTGCCGGGGCTAGCGCAAGCGACAGTAATGAGCCGGTCGAGCTCAAGGAAGCACGCATAGTGCTGATTGAGGAATCCCAGGCGGGTTTGTCGCTGGCCAAGCGGGCGATCACCGCCTATATGGAATCGGGCAACGACATCATGCATCTGATGAACGTGCCTTCGACCCTGGAAACCGTGCGTGGTGGGCTGATCTTCCTGGGCATGACCCGCGCCGCCAGCATCATCAACTTGTCCGGACACTTCATTCAGGACCGTATGCTCGGTCGACGCGAAACACCCCATGCCCAACAGTTGGAAGTCCTGGCAGATGCCTTGACCAGCATCGAGTTCTACCTGGAGTCAGCCGAGCGCTCTGCCGTGGCGACCGCCGACGTGCTGACGTTGGCCGAGGACAGTCTCGCTGAGTTGGGCTACAAGTCGGCCGGGGCCTGAGGCAGGTGGGATCGCTGACGGGGCGTTTCGTACCGGCAACCCGCTCCTCGGTGATAGAGGAGGGGCACAGGGTAGTGCTGTGCTGTGAGCAGCGCTTTGCCTTGTATCAAGGCTCCTTTCTACTTGATCCGGATGCCGTGCGTTTTCTCGGTGAGCTGGATTTTCAGCTGACCCTCGGTGAGCTTGACGGCAAGCTCTGTCATTTGATGCGCATCAAGGATCCAGTCGATCTGCCTGGTCTGAGCTGGCATGGTTTGCGCGGGCTGATCGGGCAGTTGGACGATGCCACCTTCAGGTTGCTGGGGCTGGCGCAACAGTTGGATGGCTGGTACGACAGCCACCGCTTTTGTGGTCGTTGTGGCACCGGCATGCAGCAGCGCGGCGATGAGCGGGCAATGGAATGTCCTGCCTGTGACCTGCGTCAGTACCCCAAGCTGGCTCCCTGCATCATAGTGCTGATAACCCGTGGCAACGAGGTACTGTTGGCGCGCGCGCCACACTTCAAACCCGGATTTTTCAGTACCCTGGCTGGTTTTATCGAGCCCGGAGAGTCGGTCGAGGAGTGCCTGCATCGCGAAGTGATGGAGGAGGTCAACGTACAGGTTGACCAGCTCGAGTACCTCGGCAGTCAAAGCTGGCCCTTTCCCAACTCCTTGATGATGGGTTTTCATGCCCGTTATGTGGCAGGTGATATCGTGCCGCAACCCGGCGAGATCGAGGAGGCGCAATGGTGGCCGGTCGATCAGTTGCCGGGCATACCGCCACAGGGCACCATTTCCCGCTGGTTGATTGATTGCTATCTGGCTCGCCTGGGCGGCCAGCCCCTTCCACCCGTTCCGGCCTGACCCGCCCAGGAGAGAGTATGCAGTATTACGGTTTGGCCACTCTGCTAGCCTTGCTTGCTGTGCTGATATTGCTGCTGGTTGTTTCCCGTGGTTGGCGCCTGGGTTGGTTGTGGCCCTGGATCAAGGGCAACCTGCTGCTTGCGGCACTGGGGCTGAGTGTCGCCCTCGGTCTGGCCGCCTGGGATATGCATCAGTTCCAGTCGCTGCAGTCAGGCTCCAATATCGCCACACTCGAGTTCCGTGAAATCACACCGCAGGATTTTGAAGTAGTGCTGACCACCACCGAGACCCGACGCTTGCGCCTCAACGGCGATCTCTGGGAGATGGACGCGCAGATCCTGCGCTGGCGCGGTTTTGGCCATGCGATAGGGCTGCAGGATGGCTTTCGGCTGTATCGACTGAGTGGCCGTTACCTGGCGCTAGAGCAGCAGCGGGGCGAGATTGGATCTCAAGCAGGAGGCCTGCATGGAACGCCAAGGTGGCGTGACACCTGGCACTGGCTGGATCGCAGTGGTAGCCGTGCGGTGGTGGAAGCCGACGCCTTCACTATCCGCTTCATGCCGATGGCTGATGGCGCCTTGTTCAATATCGAGATAGGCAGTACCGGACTGACACCAGTGCCGGTCAATCAGCAGGCCAAGGACGCGCTTACGCGTTTCGAGTAACAACACATAGCCCCGGCAATAACCGGGGCTATGTCGTCTTCAGGCGAGCATGCCGCCATCAACGTTGAGAGCCGCACCTGTGGTGTAGCTGGATGCGTCACTTACCAGGTACAGCACAGTGCCGGCCATTTCAGTCGGGTCAGCAGCACGGCGCAGCGGAATGCGCTGCAGTGCATGTTTCAGGATCGAATCATTGGTAGTCAGCGCCGATGCAAACTTGGTGTCGGTCAGGCCCGGCAGCAAGGCGTTGCAGCGGATACCAAACTGCGCGCACTCCTTGGCAAATACCTTGGTCATGTTGATCACCGCGGCCTTGGTGATCGAGTAAATACCCTGCATGTCGCCCGGCACCATACCGTTCACGGAAGCCACGTTCAGGATCGCGCCGCTGCCGTTCTCGCGCATTAGCTTGCCTGCTTCAACCGACATGAAGAAGTAGCCGCGGATATTCACGTCCACAGTCTTCTGGAATGCCGTCAGGTCAGTATCCAGCACGTTGCCGAAGTAGGGGTTGGTGGCCGCGTTGTTGACCAGGATATCCAGTTTGCCAAACTGGCTGCGGATGGCCTCGATAGTCGCAGTGATTTGCGCCATCTCACCAATATGGCAAGCCATCGCAGTGGCTTTGCCGCCCGCAGCAACAATAGCGTCAGCCACTTCCTGGCAGCCTTCGATCTTGCGGCTGGAAACGATTACGTGGGCGCCTTGCTGGGCCAGCAGTTTGGCAATGGATTCGCCAATACCACGGCTGGCACCGGTTACCAGGGCAACTTTACCGTCCAGATCGAACAATTGAGTCTTTTGCATGGGTGTGTCCTTGTCTTACAGGGTGGATTTGTTGATGACCGAAAGGCTCACCTGTTCCAGCAACTTGTTCATGTGAATGAAGTTGCCGAAGCGCTTGTCCTGGGTCTGGCCATGGTAGAAGCGGTAGTAGATCTGCTGCACGATACCGGCCAGACGGAACAGGCCGTAGGTGTAGTAGTAATCCAGGTTGGGGATCTCTATCCCGGCTTTTTCCGCGTAATAGTCGGCAAACTCCTGACGCGTCAGCATGCCTGGTGCATGGCTGGGCTGGCGCCGAATGGCCTGCATCGGCTGCGGGTCACCCGCTTCAATCCAGTAGGCCAGGGAGTTGCCCAGGTCCATCAGCGGGTCGCCAATAGTGGTCATTTCCCAATCCAGAACACCGATGATCTGCATCGGGTTTTCGGGATCCAGAATCACGTTGTCGAAACGGTAATCGTTGTGCACCAGGCCGGGCTTATGATGATCTGCGGGCATCTTGTCACGCAGCCAGGCCATGACCGGTTCCCAGTTGGGGGCGTCGGGGGTGGCGGCTTTCTGGTAGCGATCAATCCAGCCTTCAATCTGACGCTTCACATAGCCTTCGGGCTTGCCCAGGTCGGCCAGGCCGCAGGCGGCGTAGTCCAGGTTATGTAGCTCGACGAACTTGTCGACAAAGCTTTTGCACAGTTCGCGGGTCTTGCTTTCATCCAGGCCAAGCTCTGCGGGAAGTTCGGAGCGCAGGATGACACCCTTGACCCGCTCCATAACATAGAACTCGCAGCCCAGTACCGATTCGTCGGTGCAATGCGCGTAAACCTTGGGGCAGTAGGGGAAGCCTTGCCCCAACTGCTTCTGAATGCGGTATTCACGGCCCATGTCGTGGGCCGATTTGGCTTTCTTGCCAAAGGGCGGACGGCGCAGCACAAATTCCTGGGCGGGATAGGCTACGAGATAAGTGAGGTTGGATGCGCCACCAGGAAACTGGGTGATGGTGGGCTGGCCTTCGAGTCCAGGGATCTGGCTCTTGAGGTACTGGTCAACGGCTTGTACATCCAGCTCTTCGCCTTCGCGGATCTGGGTAGCCTGGTCTGTAGCGCTCATGGCTTTCCTTATAATGGGGGGCATGGACAATCAGCTAATCTAATCCAGTGGGGCGGCGTGAACAAGCTCAAACGCTTGTTTGAAAGGGCTTATCAGGGTTCGTGTTGGTGGGGGATTGGTTGGGGCTATTTAGCTTCATCAAGATCTAGGTTTGATTTCTCTGAATCACTCGTAGCTAGTTGGTCCGGCGTGGGTGTCAGGGCTAAGCCGACCGTCGATGGCAGGGATGCCATCGTCGAGCTACAGGGACGTACTTGTTGCGTGTCGGCGTGCCCTGCATGCCTGCGAAGGCCAACACAAAACTCCGACCCATCGGTGTGGGTAGCGCCCGATCTGACAGGACTCCGAAAGACGCCGTGAATCCATCCCTGGAGGCTTGACGATAACATCCCTGTTATCGACACTTTCTCCGCCCTGTCAGACCGAGCGCTATATCACTTCCGAGTGATGCTGAGTCTGCTTTCCCAAAACCAAATCAAAATCAGACCGGCAACACCCGGCAAAACAGCGATTTGATATAACCGGTCTCCGGTATCGCAGGGTGCAGCGGATGATCCGGACCCTGGAAGCCACGCTCAGTAATCACCAGATGTCGATCCAGGTGACGGCTCGAGGCCAGCAGAATATCGCGCAGACTTTCCTCGGCCAGATGCATCGAGCAGGAAGCTGAAACCAGAATGCCGTCCTTGTTGAGCAAACGCATCGCCTGCTCATTCAACCGCCGGTAAGCAGCCTCACCATTGCGCATGTCCTTGCGCTTCTTGATAAAAGCTGGCGGATCAGCAATCACCACATCGAACTTCTCGCCCGAGGACTTCAGCTCGCGCAGAGCATCCATCACATCGCCCTCAACCACCGCCATCTTCTCCGCCACACCATTGAGGCCCGCATTGTGCTCAACCAGATCCAGCGCCGGAGCCGAACTGTCCACACACATCACCTCACTGGCACCCATCACCGCCGCCTGCACACCCCAACCACCGATATACGAGTACAGGTCCAGCACCCGCTTACCTGCCACATAGGGCGCCAAGCGCGCACGGTTCATGCGGTGATCGTAGAACCAACCGGTTTTCTGCCCGGTCCAGACTGGTGCCTCAAAGCGTACCCCGTTCTCCTCCAGCGCCACGCGCTCCGGCACCTCACCAAAAGCCGCCTCGACATAGGATGGCAAATCCTCAGCCTTGCGCGCACCGCTATCATTCTTGAACAAAATGCCGCTTGGTTTTAGCACCTGAACCAGCGCCTCGACAATCGCCTCGCGCACCCGCTCCATACCTGGCGTAGCAATCTGCACCACCAGATGATCGGCAAAACGATCCACCACCAAGCCTGGCAACAAATCCGCATCACCATAGACTAACCGGTAAAAAGGTTTATCAAAAAGTTTCTCACGCAGACTCAGAGCCACCTGGATGCGGTGTACCAGCAGCGACTTGTCCAGACCATGGGCCACGTCACGACTGTGCATACGCGCACAGATCAGATTGGTAGGGCTCATGCACACCAGACCCAAAGGCTTGCCCGACGCGGTCTCCAGCTGTGCTTCCTGACCAGGCTCAAAGGCGGTCAGAGGGGTCTGGGCAGTATCCACTTCATTGCTGAACACCCACAGATGGCCGGCTTTGATACGGCGATCGCTGTTGGACTTCAGACGCAGGCTTGGCAGGGTCATGGCGGGTTCCTCACTATCGGGCGGCAGTTCATTCCGCCGGGCGGGCATTATACAGGCTGTGCAGCCCGCCAGTCTGCGGCTAAACTCGTGTTTCCGGCATGAGAGTGGACGAAAAGCAGCATGACACAAGATCTAACGGAAGAGCAGATCAAGCACGCGCTGCAGGGCATCAGTGTGCCCCCGCAGCCCCAGATCATGGTGGACCTGCAGATGGAACAGGTCATGCCTGATCCTGACCTGAAGGTTATCGCCCGCCTTATCAGCCAGGACCCAGGTCTGTCAGGCAGCTTGTTGAAGATCGTCAACTCGCCCTACTTTGGCCTCGCCAACCGCATCTCCTCGATTCAGCAGGCAGTCAATCTGCTCGGCGTACGACGCGTCATCAATATCGTCAACGCCCAGTCCATCCGCGGCGAGATGACCGACGAAAACATCGTCAACCTGAACCGCTTTTGGGACAGCGCCCAGGATATCGCCATGACCTGCATGACCCTGGCGAAGAAGATCGGCTGCGTCGAGCCCGACGAGGCTTATGCCCTCGGGTTGTTCCACAATTGCGGCATCCCGCTGATGCTCAAGCGCTTCCCCTACTATATCGAGGTACTGGAAGAATCTTACTCCCAGGCTGGCCAGCGCATAGTCGATGTGGAAAACCAGCGCCTGAACACCAACCATGCAGTGATCGGCTACTTTACCGCCAAGTCCTGGCTACTGCCGCGCCACCTGTGCGAAGCGATTGCCAGCCATCACAATGCCGAACAGATATTCGTCGAAGAAGACCATCATGATGCCGGATTGAAAAACCTGCTGGCCATACTGAAGATGGCCGAACATATCTGCCAGGCCCACAAGGTACTGGCCAGCCAGCCGGTCGACCATGAATGGAACGCCGTGGGCAGCCACATACTCGAATATGTAGGCTTGACCGAGTACGATTTCGAAAACATTGAATTCAATTGCCGGGAAATGATGACCAGCGGCGAAGGCCGCTACTATCAGGACTGAGGCAGCCATAACAGGAACACCCTATGACTACCCCGCTCGTATTGACCGTCATGTCTGCCGACAAACCCGGCCTGGTCGAAAGTATCGCCCAGGTTATCACCCGCCACGGCGGCAACTGGCTGGAAAGCCGTATGGCACGGATGGCCGGACAATTTGCCGGTATTTTGCGCGTGGATATCCATGCTGACCAAGTCGAAGCCCTGCGGGTCGACCTGGACGGCTTAACTAGCCTGGGTATCAATGTGCAGGTCGCTGTCAGCGGGCAGGCCGACGAGCCGGAGCTGAGCACCCTGCATCTGAACCTGCTCGGCAATGATCGCCCGGGTATTGTTCACGAAGTATCACAGATCCTTGCCCGCCACGGCGTCAACGTGGAAAAACTCGAGACCGAGTGCACCCCCGCACCCATGAGCGCAGACCTGCTGTTCAAGGCCTATGCGCGACTGGGCATCTACCCGCAGACCGACCTCGACGCCCTGCGCGACGACCTGGAACAGCTTGCCGACGACCTGATGGTCGAGCTTGCCAGCGACTAAAGCTCAACCCTCAAGACTGCGTAGCACCCTGCGGACGGTCTCCAGCAGATCCTGAATCTGCAGCGGTTTGGTCAGGTAGTAGGCCACATCCAGATCCCGCACCCGTTCGCGGTCTGCGGGCATCACCCCGGCGCTGATGACGATCACCGGAATATCCCGGGTCCGCGCACTGCTGCGTAGCGAGCGCAGCAGGCGGTCGCCCTGCATGTCTGGCAGATCGATATCCAGCAGCAGTATCTCCGGCGGCTTTTCGGTAATCAGATGCAGGGCCTCCAGCCCGTTCTCGATCAGCGTGACACGCGCCATATCGGCCAAAGCGTGCTCCACCAACACCTGACTGGAGCGATCATCCTCAACGTAGGTAATCTCCAGCAAGCGCTGCGAAGAATCCGCTTCCTTGATACTGCCTGGACGCTGTTGCGCCTGGGCCTTTGGCAGCTGTATCCAGAACTGGCTGCCCACACCCTGCTCGCTACTAAAGCCCAGTTCGCCATCCATCAGCATGGCCAGCTCCCGACTCAAGGCCAGACCGATACCTGTGCCCTTGATTGCGCTGTTCTCGTGACCCAGCCGCTGGAAGGGCTTGAACAGCTTTTGTTGATCTGCCTGGCGAATGCCTCGGCCGGTATCGCTGACCCGGATCTGCCAGGCACCCTCGAGCGCTTCGCAGCTCAAGGTAATGGAGCCGCCAGGGCGGTTGTACTTGATCGCATTGCTCAGCAGGTTGAGCAACACCTGGCGCAGGCGCCGGGGCTCTGCCAGCACGGTTACCGGCTGATTCGGCATGTTGCGCTGCAGGGATAGCCCGGCTGCTTCACGTTCGGGGCGGGTTTGTTCAGCGCAGGCAAGCAGCAGCTCCCAGGCATCCACGCACTCCAACTGGATCTCGGGGCGTTCGGCCTCGATCCGCGCCAGATCCAGCACATCATCCACCAGCAAGCACAAATGCTGGCTGGCCTGCAGTATCTCACCCACCTGACCTTTCATTACCTGGCGCGGCGGCAACCGATCACGCTCGCCATCCAGGTCCAGTGCCAGCAACTGGGCAAAACCCTGGATCGCATTCAGCGGGGTGCGCAACTCATGACTCATGCTCGACAGAAAACGACTCTTGGCCACGTTGGCCGCCTGCGCCTGCAGACTGGCGGCACGCAATGCCTCCTGCGTCGCCTTGATCGCATCAATGTCGACATGCGTACCAGCCACTCGCTGTGGTCGCTGAAAACGGGTATCCATCTCAACCACTCGCCCGCGTCCCAGCAACCAGTGGTATTGGCCACTGGTATCACGCAGTCGGTACTCGGCGTCCAGCTTCTGTTCCTGATTGCGCGGCATCAGACTGGCGCGCGCGGCACCCAGGTCATCGGGGTGGATGCGCTGGAAAAAGGCCTCCAGTGATACCCGACCTTCTGGTAGCCCGAAACGCTCCTGCAAGCGCCCCTGGAAGTGAATCAGCTTCTGCTGCATATCCACCTCCCACAGACTCTCGGTAGTGGAATCCAGTACTCGCTCCAACTGGTTGGTGGTGCGGCGGCGCTGTTCCTCACTATCAGCCAGCTTGCGCCCCATGGCAGAGGTATTTTCCGCCATCTGCTCCAGCTCGGCCAAGGACGAGGGACTGGCACGCGGAAACCAGTTGCCCTCGCCAATCTCGGCCATCATGCGACTGACTTCGCCAATCGGCGCCTGCAACTGCTGACTCAACTGGCGGGCGCGAACCCACATGGCCGCGAAGAACATCAGATAAAAGACCACCAGACCGGCAATCAGCAAATAGCCGATCTGCCGGAAATGCGCAGCCAAACTGTTGGTCTGGCTGAACACCGCCTCTTCATCTACCAATGTCAGCAGCTTCCAGCCGGTTTCCGGAATGCTGGCCCAGGCCGCCAACTGCGGACGCCCGCCCAATTCCACCGGGGCAACGCCCTGCCCTTGCCCCTCCATGCGCATCGCCAACTCGCGGGTGTCGGAGCGGTTGACCAGGTTGAAGTCAGCGGGCATGAAGATCTCCCGGCGTACCGCCTCGTCATAGCTGTACTCGGTCATTTCGTCGAGCCCCAGATCCCGCTCACCAGCGGCAGGCATGGCCATGATATTCATCTCATCACTGACCAACATCGCGTAGCCGCCCCAGGGCACTGCCAGGGTGGAGATCTCTTCAAGGATATTGCCCAGAGTAATATCCAGCCCGGCGACACCCTCGAGAAAGTCGCCACGGTAAACCGGCGCCATGGCCGACATCATCCAACCCTGCCCGGCCGGGTCCACATACATATCAGTCCAGACCACGTTACGAGAGGGGTTGTTTACCGCGTCAGCCAGGTAATAAAAGTTGTAGTTGGGTATATCCATATCATGCGGATACTGCTCGGGCGTAAGAAACCAAGGCCAGATGCGATTGTAGCTGTCATGGGTATTGAAATAGATGCCTGCGACTAGATTGTTGCCCTGCTCGATATCGCGCATCAGGCCGTCCAGTTGAGCCAGACGCAGCACCTTGTCCATATCCTGCCGTTCCGGCGGAGTGATCGCCGAATAAAAGGATGCCGCCCGTCCGACATCACGCTGGCTATAGAGCACGCCACTGTCGGTGCGGGCATGCAACGACAGCTCCTGCTCGTCCTCCAGCATCTGCGGGCGCAGCAGAACGTCCTGCGTCTGCCGGGCGAACAGGTCGGTCAGGCGCGCCACCGTCTGCAGGCGCTGACTGACCAGCAATGCTTCCTGCGCAGCTGTAGTTTGCAGGTCGCTCAGGGCAGTCTCGCGCAGATGCGTTATCTGCGCGTCGCGGATCGCCGCATTGGTCCACAGGTAAGCCACTACTAGTACGGTTTCCACCAGGATCAGGGGAATCAGCGCGCTCTGCACAAAAGCGCGCCACATCCAGCTTCGTAAATTGGTGGTCTTGGTGGTGGCCATGGGTTCTGCAGGTCCTGTTGATTGAAGTCAGCTTCCGCGCTGCATCTGTCTGCTAAGATGATGCCAGAGCCTCGCAACATGAAAAGCGAAAGGATCCGCCCCTATTGTGAATCATCTGCATACTTTCTGGCATACCCTGAAACACGCTTTTGGCAATCTATTGCCGATCGTGCTGGTTGTTGGTGTCTTTCAGCTACTGGTCATCCGCCAGGTGCCGGATGGACTGGGCAGTATGTTGATCGGCCTGGGCATAGTCGTGTTCGGCGTGGCGATCTTCCTGCAGGGCCTGGACCTGGGGATTTTTCCGGTTGGCAAGAACCTATCCAATGCCTTCGCCCGGCGTGGTTCGTTGCCACTATTGATGGCCTTCGGCTTCTGTCTGGGCTTTTCTGCGGTAGTCGCGGAACCGGCGCTGATCGCCGTGGCCGAGCAGGCACAGGAAATCAGCCAAGGCCGTATCGACGCTCTGATTCTGCGCCTGTTGGTCGCCTTTTCGGTAGGCCTGGTGGTTGCCGTGGGAGTGCTACGCACACTGCTCGGTCATCCCCTGCACTGGTACATGATCATCGGCTATCTGTGCGTAGTGGCTGTGACCTTCTTTGCCCCGGAGGAAATCGTCGGTCTGGCCTATGACTCCGGCGGCGTGACCACCAATATCGTCACCGTGCCGCTGATTGCCGCACTGGGGATTGGCCTGGCCGTATCGATCAAGGGCCGCAATCCGTTAGCGCATGGCTTCGGGTTGGTGGCACTGGCGGTGATGGTGCCAATGATCGCCGTGCAGTTCTACGGCATTATGGTCTACCGCCTGTTCCCCGTGGACGCGGATACCGCTGCCGCACAGCTCCTGGCAGCCGCCCCGGCCGCCGAGGTAGCCACCGCCAGCATCGGTGATTATCTGCTGGGCATGCTCGGCGATCTGCTGACGATGTTCCGCGATGTGCTGCCAATCATTGTCGTGATTCTGTTCTTTCAGTACGGCGTGATACGCAAGGCCATTCCCTACGTGCGCCGCGTGATGCTTGGCTTCGGCATGGTCATCATCGGCCTCTATGCCTTTGTCATCGGCCTCAAGCTCGGGCTCTTCCCGGTCGGCAGAAGCATGGCGGAACAGTTGATCGGCCTGGACACCCTGCTCTGGGTCTATCTGTTCGCCTTTGCCATCGGCTTTGCCACCACCATGGCCGAGCCCGCCCTTATCGCCATTGGCGCCCAGGCCGAGGAAGCCGCGCACGGCAAGCTGAATGGTAACCACATTCGCTTACTGGTAGCCCTGGGTGTCGCCATCGGCATTACCGTCGGTGTACACCGGATCATTACCGGCGACTCGATTCATTACTACATTATGGCCGGCTATGCGCTGGTCATATTCCTTACCTTTCTGGCGCCACGCTTTATCGTGCCACTGGCCTTTGACCTGGGCGGGGTAACCACCTCCGAAGTCACGGTACCCCTGGTTACCGCACTGGGGATCGGGCTTGCCACGCAAATTGAAGGGCGCAGCGTACTGATCGACGGTTTTGGGCTGATCGCCTTTGCGTCGATTTTCCCGATTATCACCGTCATGCTATATGCCATCATCATGGAGCGGATCAGACCCGCCGAAGGAGAAGAACAATGAAATTCTCGGTACTGGTAGCCATGCTGGCTGAAGACCTTGAAGAGCAGGCAATTGAATCGGCCAAGGCCGCCGGCGCAGGCGGCATCACCATCCTTAACGGCCGCGGGCTAGGAGCAACTCAGAAGAAGACCTTTTTTGGTCTGACCTACGAGGGCAGCCAGTCGGTATTGATTCTGGTGCTGGAGAAAAAGCTGTCGCTTAAGGTCATGAAGGGGCTGGTCAGGGATCTGGACTTGACCAACCACAGTAGGGGCGTGGTCTTTACCCTGCCACTGGAGCACATTGCCGGGATCGACCACGGCCAGATAGAGCAGTTCGAACAGCTAATCAAAAACGAAATCTGAACACCCGGGAGCTTGTCATGCTGGTCAAAGATATCATGAAGTCCAATGTGGTCACGGTGTCAGCCTTCGCCACGGTACGCGAGGCCATGCGCCTGATGCGCGAACACGGCATCAAGTCACTGGTGGTCAACAAGGGCAACGAACACGACGCCTACGGCCTGATCACCTACAACGACATCCTCAAGACCATAGTCGCCGAAGAGGGCGATATTGATCTGATCAATGTCTACGACATTTGCACCAAACCGGCGCTGATCGTATCCAGAGAACTGGATGTGAAGTACGTCGCCCGGCTGATGGTCAACATGTCGATCCACCGCATTCTGGTGACCAATGCCAACGAACTGGTAGGTATCATCACCATGAACGACATCGTCAGTGCCATCCTCGAAATGGCCGACAGCGAACAGTAAAAAACCCGGGCTCTCGCGTGACTGCCCGGGTTTTACTTGGCGCTTGAAGCTTGAAGCTACTGTCGCCCGATGTAACCTGGGTTGAACACCACTTCGTCGCCTTGAATGCTGTCGAAGATGTCCCGCGCGGCAATGGCCGGATCTTCCCAACTGGCGGCCCGGTCATTTTCAGGGTCGGCCAACGGACCTACCGAGTGCTTGCTGATCTGCGTGCGCATGCCCGCCGGAGCTGCGATAAAGACCTTGATATTGGCCTCTTCAAGCTCCTGGGCAGCAGTCTGGAACAAGCCATGCAGCGCATGCTTGTTACCGGCATAGTGCCCGAGCCCCGGAGGCGCCGCGCGCATGCCAAGAATCGATGAGACATTCAGAATGGTGCCGCCACCCTGGGCGCGCATGATCGGAATGACCCGCTGGGCCAGATCAGCGTAAGCCCAGTAATTGACCTCGAACATGTGTTGGGCCTGAGCCAGGTCCATCTGCTCGAGCGTTGCCAGATAGGAATAACCGGCATTGTTGAACAGGAAGTCGATCTGCCCAAAGGCTTCCATTGCACCCTCGATGACTCGTGGGCGCTGATCGGCTTCCGCCAGATCCACCTCGATAACCACCGCCTCACCACCCTGGCTGCGGATTTGTTCAGCCAGATCATTGGACGGCTCCGGACGAATATCCACCAGCACCATCTTCATGCCCTTGGAGGCGCCGAGTAATACCAGTTCACGGCCAAGACCGTAGCTGCTGCCGGTTACTACCGCGACCTTGCCTTCGAATTGCTTAGGGTCGTCCAGGGTTGGTGCGGCGTTGGCCACCAGCCCGCCGAGCAGCATGACCGCCCCGAGCAGGACACTGGATAGCAGCCGGGGCTGAGAGATTGAAACGAACAGACGGCTTTGCATGACAAGCTCCTTGAATAACGATGCGCCTACCATAACGGAGGACTTCCTCCCTGCGCTCTGCGGAAACATCTGGAGACAAAAACACAAAAGGCCGACCCGAGGGTCGGCCAATCAGGTACTGGCTAGGGCACTGGCTTCAGATATCTTCCAGTTGCTTAGTGGTCACCTTGCCGCTTTTGGCCTTGACCCGCCCCGCCTCCACATTGCGCATGAACTTCAGCGCGCCGCGGGCATTGGAAAATTCGTCGAGCATGACCGGGTTCGGGAAGGCCTGGGTCAGCCAATGGTGGAATACCACCGAACCGCCACCGGTAATGATGATCGCCCGGTAGATACCGATGGAGCCCAGACGCGATTTGACGTTGTTGATGATCTTGGTCGCCACCGAGGAGGCTACATCATCCCTCAGGACCTCGAAATTACGTACTTCACCGGCAAAGAAGGTCGAACCGGTTTCCAGCACCTCATTCACCAGAGTGGGTGGAATTTCCGCATCGTGGGAATTCTCGATCAAGCCCAGGCTGATCAGCTCCTGCTTGATGGCCTTCTCCAGGGCAAACTTCAGATCCAGAACGCCGACCTTGTCGGTGCCAGAGTAGGTATTGTTGATGGTGATGCTATCGTCAACAATCAGATTGACCACATCAGTAGTGGAACCACCAATATCGATGATGGCGACATCGCCCTTGGTGTACTTGGCCGCCTCGGTAAACTCGCCCTTGTCATCCAGTACAAAATCAAAAAACGCCGAAAGCGCCTCAGAGAAGCATTCCACCTGGGCAATCTTGATCTGGTCTTCGCTACCGACGATTTCAACCGTACCGTTACTGCCGTTGAAGTTGGCAATGGTGGCCTGTTTGTTCTCGACAATCTGCGAGCCATTCTCGGAAAAGTAGTCACGGAAGGACAGAGTCACACCCAGGTGCAGCGGTTTGTTGAGCAGTTTGGCCTTGCGCAGGGCATGGGTTACCAGCACACGGTTCTCTACCGAGGCAGGGTAGTTGGCGTTGCGCAGGTTGATCGGCGAGCGTACGGAAGGCTTGCAGGTATAGTCCACGCCGTCGGCACGGTAGCGATCCACTGTCTCACCGCTATTGGAACTCAACCTGTCAGTACCGATGATGGTTGGAATCTTCAGCGTCTGAATTTTTCCCATGGCATCCAGCCAGGCCAGCTTGTGGTCCGCGTAACCGTTGTCGTCGACAACCAGTGTCAGTTCTCCCATCTCAGTCTCCCATCCATTTTATGGCGATCGTTACCCAACGTCCGGCTACCTGCTTGAATCACGCAGACCCGCTGTATTGTGCAGGGCAAGAGCCCGGCGAAACCCATTTAATCTCTGGCAGTATGCCAGCCTCGTGTTAAAGGTGAAATATTAAAGCGGTGCATCTACTTGTCAGCCCCGGCAAAAGACCTGGAAAAATTATTTGACGGCACAACCAAGCCTACCATATGGTAGGCGCATGGACACTAGAACCCAGATACTCAAAATCGCCTCCGATCTACTCCAGCGACAAACCCTGAACGGTTTCAGCTTGCAGGATGTAGCGGATCGGGTCGGCATCCGCAAAGCTAGCCTGTTCCATCACTACCGGAACAAGGAGGCTCTGGTTGCCGACGTGCTGAGCACCAGCCTGGACGGCTTCCGCAAGCGTATAGAGGCGCTGCAGAATCAGCCAGCCCAAAGGCAGCTGGAAGGCTTTCTGGATATCTATCAACGCCAGATCGGTGCCGGTAGCCGGCTTTGCGCCGTTAGCGCCGTGGCCGGAGACTGGGACCACCTGGGCGACGAGCTACGCCAACTATCACGCAAGCTGCTGGATGAGCAGTTTAGCTGGCTGGCACGTATTGCTGAACTGGGCGGGCACGCGCGCAACGGCGAAGAGGCCGAAGCCTGGGCAGAACAGATCCTGATCAGAATTCAGGGCGCTATGCTGGTCTCGCGAATACGCAACTCGCCTTTGCCATTGGAGCGCTGCATTACGCAACTGCGCCACGAATGGATAAACAGCACGCCCGCTGACTGATTTAAAGCGCTCGACCCGCCCCGTAGCAGGGGCTTTTTTAGGCAAAACCAGACTACCTATCGGTAGGTAGATTGAGAGGTGTCAAATGAACAGTAAACCCCTTGCTCAGGCACTGCGCCTTAAGCTGGTACAAAGCCTTTCATGGCTGTTCCCCGATTACTTCGGCGCTATCGGCACGCGGTTGTTTGTCCAGCCCAAGGCTGCTGCGTCGGCCACGCACTGGCAGTCCGCCTTCAATGGCTTCGAGAAAATGCTGGTCGAGGTCAAGGGTGAGCAAGTACCTGTCTGGCGTAAAGGCCGGGGTCCGCAGGTGCTGCTGGTACATGGTTGGGACAGCAACCATTTTGCCCTGGGTGGCTTCGTTCAACCGCTGCTCGACCAGGGCTTTTCGGTCGCCGCATTGGACCTGCCCGCCCACGGCGAGGCCAGTGGGCGTATTGCACCCCTGCCCCTGCTGGCGCAGGCCATCGCCGCTGTCGGACAGACACTGACTCCGGTATATGGGGTAATCGCCCACTCGGTGGGTGGCGCTACCAGCGTATTGGCCATGGAGGAATATGGTCTGGACAGCAGTCGCCTGGTGCTCATAGGCGCACCCCAGGCTGCCCGGCACCAGGCTGTGGGCCAGGCACTCGCCAACGGTCTGTCGCAACGCGCACTAAAGCGCATGGAGCAACAGATCCACAAGCATCTGGGCGCACCACTGGAGCGCTTTCAGGTAGATCGCGGCCTGGGCAGCCTGGACGCTGAAGTACTGATTATCCACGCCCGCGACGACCGTATTGTGCCCATCCGCGCTGCGGAGAAGAACGCAGAAGCCGGTATGGCACAAACCCTCTGGCTCGACCAGGGCGGGCACAACCGGCCGCTCGGCGATCCGCTGGTGATCAGTTCGACAATCGAGTTCCTCAAGGTGACCCGGCGCAGAAATCGCCACCCATCCGGATTGCGCTTTCACCCGCGCTCGGCCGCAGCTGCCACCCAGGGCACGGTTACCAACAGCAGCGCCACCTGACCAGGAGCAACCGCGGCAGTTCTTCGCAAGTGCTGGCACGACTGACGAATTACAGCCTATCCAGCGCAGCTATAAACCTCCGGGGCAGCCAAATGCCAAGGTATGATGGCTGTCTGGAACCGACAGTAAACAACTGAATATAAAAAAGATGACCACCAAAACCATTATTGCCCTGTCCACCGCCACCTGTGCAGTAGGTACCCAGACCTTTGTGTTTGCCGGCCTGTTGATTGAACTGGCCGCCGACATGAATATCAGCGTGCCGGTGGCGGGCTACCTGGCGGTGGCCTATGCCATCACCTATGCCCTGACCGCCCCGTTTATTGCCCTGAAGACCGGCCGCCTGGAGCGCCGTCGCCTACTATGGATAGCTTTGCTGGTGCTGGGTCTGATCAACCTGCTGGCAGCCTTGGCCAGCAGCTTTAACGAACTGATAGGTTTGCGTATCCTCGCCGGGCTGGCTGCCACCCTGATCATGCCGGTGGTGCCACCGATCATTGCCGCGCTATTGCCGGTGGAAAAGCGCGGTCCGGCGCTGGCCATGGTTACCGGTGGCATGGTGTTGGCATTTCTGCTCGGCATGCCCCTGGGCAGCCTGGTCGGTCAAATGTTCGACTGGCGCGCCACCTTTGTGCTGGCAGCGCTGATCTGCCTGGGCTCCGCCCTGACGGTACGGCTAGTCCTGCCCCAGGTGCATAGCGATGATGGAGCTGGCTGGCACCTGCTGCTACAAGGTTGGGAGCCATCGGTTCGCCGTCTGCTGCTGATGACTCTGGCCGCCTTCAGCGCCACCTTCTGCGTTATCCCCTATATCGCGCCAGTGATGAAGCTGATCATCGGCAGTACCGACAAGGTCGCCTTCAGCCAGATGCTGGTCGGTGTGGGCGCGCTGATCGGTATCGTCATAGCCGGACGCATAGGTACGCCCCGGCGCCCGGCGCTGGTACTCACCAGCATCTTCGTGGTGATCGGCGTGACACAGCTGTTATACAGCTTGTCGATGTTGCTGATTCCGGGAAATGGCCTGATCAGCTGGCTGGGCCTGGGCAGCGCCATTCTGTTTGGAGCAGCAGCCCTGTTCGCACTGACTCCACTGGTCCAGGCGCAACTGCTGGAGGCAGCCCCGCATGCACGGCAGGTGGCTGTGGCGCTGAACGGCTCAGTAATGTTTCTTGGCCAGGGTGCTGGCGCGGCGCTGGGCGCCTGGATATCCCAAAGCCTGTCACTGTCACTTCTTGGTGTGGCCGGAGTAGGTGTGGCGATCATGGGTGGGCTCTGCGCCTGGCACCTGCATGATCACGCCACGGACACCGCAGCTCAAGCCGAGCGCAACTGACGCGGCAAACCGAGGGAGATCAGCGCTGCGGTAGCGACAAAGGCGCTGGAGACCCACAAACAGGCTTCCAGCCCGTAGGCCTGGTAAACCCAGCCCGAAAGCAGGGTGCCTATGAGGCGGCCCATGGCATTGGACATATAGTAAAAACCCACGTCCAGTGACACACCGTCAGCCTGGGCGTAGGAAACAATCAGGTAGCTGTGCAGCGACGAGTTGACCGCAAAGAGCACACCAAACAGCATCAGCCCGCCAAGCAACACCCATCTGGGATCGAATCCGGCATAAAGTCCCAGAGCAATCGCGGCGGGCAGCAGCGCCAGTGCTGCGGCCCAGCCAAAGGCGGCCCGCCCCCCCGGCACCTGACCGGATTTCTTGCCGGTAATTGACGGTGCAACCGACTGCACTATGCCGTAACCAATGATCCAGCAGGCCATAAAACCGCCCACCAACCAGAAATCCCAGCCGAAAACGCTACTCAAATACACCGGCAGAGCGATAACAAACCAGACATCCCGCGCGCCGAACAGAAACATGCGCGCAGCCGAGAGAATATTGATCTGACGGCTTTTCGACAGCAACTCGCGGAATTTGGGCTTGGCCGTCGCCTTGCCCAGATCCTTTTTCAGCAGGAACAGACTTGCCAGCCACACCAGCGCCAACGCCAGCGCCATGACCCCTACCGCGCCAGCAAAACCGACCAGCGCCAGCAACCCGCCGCCGAGAAAGAAGCCTACCCCCTTGAGCGCATTCTTCGACCCGGTCAATAGGGCTACCCAGCGGTACAGCGCACCCTGCTGACTATCTGGCACCAGTAGCTTGATCGAGCTCTTGGCGCTCATCTTGTTCAGGTCCTTGGCCACGCCGGACATGGCCTGCGCCGCCATTACCCAAACCACCGTCAGCCACTCGGCTGGCACCGTGAGCATCAGCAATGCGATGACCTGCAGCGCGAGACCGATATTCATGGTGCGGTTCAGGCCAATGCGCGCACCCAGATAACCGCCCACCAGATTGGTGATCACGCCGAAGATTTCGTAGAACAGGAACAGTGCGGCAATCTGCAGCGGGGTATAACCCAGGCTGTAGAAGTGCAGCACTACCAGCATGCGCAGCGCGCCGTCGGTCAGGGTAAAGGCCCAGTAGTTACCAGTGACCACCAGGTATTGGCGAACATCCGGCGACAGACGCGCAAGCATGCCCATGGTCAACCAGCCTTGCCGACCAGACGGGCCAGTTCCACCGTGCGATTGGCGTAGCCCCACTCGTTGTCGTACCAGGCATAGATCTTCACCTGGGTGCCGTTGATCACCATGGTCGACAGGGCATCGATGATCGACGAGCGCGGATCGGTGCGGTAATCGATGGAGACCAGCGGACGCTCCTCGTAGCCAAGAATATCCTTCAGCTCACCTTCGGCGGCGGCCTTGAACCAGGCGTTCAGCTCCTCAACGCTGGTAGCTTTTTCCACTTCGAACACGCAATCGGTCAGGGAGGCATTGGCCAGCGGCACACGCACCGCATGACCGTTCAGCTTGCCGCGTAGCTCGGGAAAGATTTCCGCAATAGCGCTGGCCGAGCCGGTGGTGGTCGGAATCAGGCTCATGCCGCAAGCCCGCGCACGGCGCAGGTCCTTGTGCGGCTGATCGAGGATGCTCTGGGTATTGGTCAAATCGTGAATGGTGGTGATGGAGCCGTGCTTGATACCCAGCTTTTCATGCACAATCTTGACCACCGGCGCCAGACAGTTGGTGGTGCAGGAGGCGGCAGTGACGATCTTGTGCCGGACCGGATCAAACAGATGCTGATTGACGCCCATTACTACGTTCAGAGCCTCGGGCTCCTTGACCGGCGCACTGACCACAACGCGCTTTACCCCTTGGTCCAGATAAGCCTGCAGTACCTTGACGGTTTTATTTACGCCACTGGATTCGATCACCAGGTCACAGGCGGACCAGTCGGTATCGGCAATAGCCTTGTTCTGGGTCAGCTTGATCCGCTTGTCGCCCACGGTCAGATTGCCGTCGGCGTGGCCCGCCTCATGCTGCCAGCGGCCGTGCACCGAGTCGAAATTGAGCAGATGCGCGTGGGTGGCAACGTCGCCCGCCGGATCGTTAATCTGCACAAACTCCAGCTCCGGCCAGTCCCAGGCGGCCCGTACCAGAAGTTTGCCGATACGGCCGAAGCCATTGATACCTACCTTGATAGTCATGTCATGCTCCCGAATCAGTTGTACAGGGGCCGCGGCGCACCGGGGCTGCTCAATAGAGTATGGCTGTTCTCAGATACTGCGCTGGTTTACCCGAGCCGATAGCGCCTCGGCGGACTCCCGGCGCTCGGAATAGCGGTCTACCAGATAGTCGGACTGTTCGCGCAGCATCAGGGTGAACTTCATCAACTCCTCCATCACGTCGACCACTCGGTCGTAGTAGGGCGAGGGCTTCATGCGCCCATTCTCGAACTCCAGAAACGCCTTGGGTACCGAGGACTGATTGGGGATGCAGACCATGCGCATCCAGCGCCCCAGCACCCGTAACTGGTTAACCACGTTGAAGGATTGCGAGCCACCACAAACCTGCATTACCGCCAGGGTCTTGCCCTGGGTCGGGCGTACCGCGCCCATGGCCAACGGCACCCAGTCGATCTGCGACTTGAACACCCCGGTCATCGCACCGTGGCGTTCGGGCGAGCACCACACCTGACCCTCCGACCACTGCATCCACTCGCGCAGCTGCTGCACCTTCGGGTGATCCTCGGGTGCGTCATCCGGCATGGGTAGCCCTGAGGGGTCAAATATGCGGGTTTCCGCCCCCAGATGCTGCAGCAGCCGTGCCGCCTCTTCCACCAGCAAACGACTGAAGGAAGTCGGCCTGTTGGAGCCGTAGAGCAACAGGATACGTGGCGGATGTTGCAGTTTGAGCGGCTGACCCAAGCGCTCGCGTTCGGGCAAAGCCAGCAGTTCTGTATCCAATGCAGGCATATCGGTCATGATCATGCTCCTCTTGTTAGCAGCAACGGGACAGTCGAACAGGCCGGTCGCCCATGTCCTGCAAGCGTTCCAGGTCGGACTCCAGCCACTCGGCATTGGCCTGCAGGCTGGTGCGTAGGACGGCAACCACCCACTCAGGGAGGTCAGCGGGCAGGCTGTAGTACACCCATTGGCCTTGCCGCCTATCCTGCAACAGGCCGCACTGGCGCAGCTCGGCCAGGTGACGGGAGATCTTCGGCTGACTGGCGCTGAGCGCGCAGGTCAATTCGCACACGCACAGTTCCTGCTCGCGCGCCACCAGCAGCATGACGCGGGCACGGGTCTCATCGGCCAGACACTTGAACAACACAGGTGGGGTAAGGACGTGGGGCATGGGCAATCATCCGTTCAAGGTGATCGCCAGCATATACGCTATTCCGTATATATGGAATAGCGTATATGCTCCGCGCAGGCAGGAGCTGTCAGAGCAGTATGATGGTCGCCAACCCAAGGAACGCGGAGAAGCCGATAACATCCGTGACCGCCATCAGCACCATGCTGCCCGCCAGGGCCGGATCGATGCCGAAGCGTTTGAGGATCATCGGGATCGACAGTCCTGCCAGCGCCGCGCAGAGCAGATTGATACAGATAGCCACGGCGATGATGCCGCCTATCGCCCAACTGCCGAACCAGATAATCGCCAGTGCGGCGATAACCGTGGCCCAGAGCATGCCGTTGAGCACCGCGATGCCGACCTCCTTGACCAGCAACACCCGATAGTTGCCCGTTTCGACTTGACCCAACGCCATGCCGCGGATGACCAGCGTCAGAGTCTGACTCCCGGCTATCCCGCCCATGCTGGCGACAATCGGCATCAGCACGGCCAGGGCAACTATCTGCTCAAGGGAGGCCTGAAACTGGCCAATGACCGAGGCAGCAAGAAACGCCGTGATCAAATTGACCCCCAGCCACACTGACCGGCGGCGGGTACTGGTGAGGATAGGCGCAAACATGTCCGCCTCGTCATCCAGACCGGCCATGTTCATCATGGTGCGGTCAGAGTCCTCACGGATGATATCCATCACGTCATCCACGGTGATACGCCCGAGCAGTTCGCCCTGGTCGTTGATCACGCCCGCCGAGAGCATGTCCAGATCCTCGAACAGCTTGGCTACTTCGAGATTGCTCAGGGTGACCGGCAGCGCCTTGAACTCGCCGTCCATTACCTCACTGACCTTGGCATCGGGGGCACTGGTGACCAACCGACTCAGCCGCAACACGCCCTGGTAACGGTTCTTGCGGTCCACCACCATGACCTTGTCGGTATGGTCCGGCAGATCCTCCAGCAGACGCAGATACCTGAGAATCGAGCCGACTCTGATATCCGCGCGTACTGAGATATGGTCGGTGTTCATCAGACCGCCCGCGCTGTCCTCGGGATAGGACAGCATGGCCACCAACTGCTGGCGCTTGATCTCATCCATGGACAACAGCAGTTGGCGGCCCGAACCTGACGGCAAGGCCTGGATCAGATCCACCAGATCATCCAGATCGAGCTTGCGCGCCGCTGCCAGCAACTCGTCTTCGTCCATCTCCAGCGCCAGCTTGGCGCGCACTTCCTCGTGCAGGTGCACCAGCACCTTGCCCGCTCTTTCACTGTCGAGGGTTTCCCAGACGGCGCTGCGCTCATCCGGCGGCAATGCCTCAAGCAGACCAGCGGCCTTGGCTGGATGCATGTGCCGGAAGACCTTGCCGATGCGCTTGAACTTGCCCGCTTCCAGCGCCTCACGCACGTTACCGATATGGGTAAACACCTGCTCCCCACCGGCGCCCAGTTCCGCCTCAAGCCCGGCCTCGTCGGAATCGCGGCGCAGCATGGTGGCCAATTGCGGGTCCAGGTGGCGCAACACCGCCTGCTCGTGCTCATCCGCTACCTGTTGCCATACGGCGTGGCGCTGCTCGTTGTCCAGCGCCTCAAGCAGGCTGGCCAGCTTGCCTGGATGCATGGCACGCGTCAGCTTGCGCAGCTTCTTGCGCTTGCCCTTGGCCAGCGCATCGAGCACGGCATCCTGTGCGGTATGAACGTTGCCTGTACTGTCTTCACTACTCAAGAATACGTCTCCTGACCTGCCAGATTAGAGTTGCAGCGAACAGAGCTGTGACGCCGCCAGGGCGCTACGAAGCACTTTCTGGCAGCCGCTAGGGAGTTGCACGGCGACCCGTCACAGCATACTGCAAGCCCCAGGGGAGCGTGGGGATTTGTCACACCGCGCCCACACATAACACACATCATTAACCCACATAGGTCCTCGACACTGCCTGCACACACCACAAGAGGCACCTGTCATGCACAAACTCACCGGATGGCTATTGGTAATAGGTTCACTGCTGGCCAACAGTGTTCTAGCGAGCACCCCGACCAGCACCCCCGTCAGTCTGAACAACTGGCTCAATCACAGCGAAACCGGCACCCTGATGGTCCGCCACGACGCTGAGAGCGACTGGCACCCTGCGCTACTGCTGGGCACTGAAGTGGATATTCAGATCAGCGGCCCCGTTGCGCGCATTACCCTGCAGCAGCATTTCAGCAACAGCCTGAATATGACTGCCGAGGGCGTCTACGCGTTCCCGCTCTCCGAGCGTTCCGCCGTACACGGCATGCAAATGCAGGTCGGTCAGCGGCGCATCGTCGGCGCCATACATGAGAAAGCCCAGGCCCGGCAGATCTATCAGCAGGCCCTGAGTAGCGGTCAGCGCGCCGGACTGGTAGAACAGCGCCGCCCCAACCTGTTCAGCACGTCGGTGGCCAATATCCCCGCGGCAGAGTCCATCAGCGTGACACTGGAGTACACCGAGCTGCTGGTCCCGGACGGCAATCGCTTTTCCCTGCGCCTACCGCTGACCATGACGCCGCGCTTCAATCCGTTGGCTGAGCCGTCCGACGCGGAAGGCGCACAGAGCTCTCATCAGGACCCGTCACCCGAGGGCCGCATCCTGGCCAATGAACAGCTGCCTGCGCAATCACACCAGGTGATGATCTCGACCTACCTGGATGCCGGACAACAGCTACAAAGCCTGAACAGCCCCAGCCATACCGTTAAAAGCGAATATGACGGTCGCGGCTACCGCCTGGTGTTGCCAGCGGAGCAGGTACCGATGGATCGCGACTTTGTTCTGGACTGGCAACTACAGACCGAGCTGACCAGTACCGCCAGTGTATTTTCCGAGGTCATTGACGGCGACAACCATGCACTGGTGATGCTGATGCCCGGCGACCTGACCAGTGATAGCGAGCGTATGCCGCGGGAAGTAATCATGGTCGTCGACACCTCCGGGTCCATGGGTGGTGAGCGCATGCGCCAGGCGCGTGAGAGCCTGATCTACGCCCTCGGACGGTTGCAGCCGGAAGACCGTTTCAACGTACTGGAATTCAACAGCTACCACCGCCTGCTGTTCCGTGATCTGGTGGCTGCCGACGAGGAAAATATCCTTCAGGCGCGCCAGTGGGTACGGGAGCTACGCGCCGAGGGCGGCACCAATATGCTGCCGGTGCTGCGTGACGCCATGGCCTTCCCGCATGACCCGGATTACCTGCGGCAGATCATTTTCATCACCGATGGCTCCGTCAGCAATGAAGCCGCCATTCTCGACATGATCGACCGCCAGATTCACCGCGCCCGCTTGTTCACAGTGGGAATAGGCGCGGCACCGAACAGCTACCTGCTACGCAAGGCTGCAGAAATGGGTCGTGGCGATTACAGCTATATCGCCCATTCGCATGAAGTCGAGCAGCAGATGGCCCGGCTCTTCGAGAAACTTGAGCGGCCGGTACTGACCGACCTGCGCATAGAGTTGCCCGACGGTATCACTGCCGACTACTGGCCTGAACAACTACCCGACCTGTATGCCGGTCAGCCGCTGATCGTCGCCATGCGTCTCAACCAGATGCCTGCGCACATCACCCTGCACGGCAAGCAACCGGAACCCTGGCAGCAGCGCCTGACCCTGCCCCTGCATCACCAGCACCCTGGTGCCGCGACACTCTGGGCCAGACAGAAGATCGAAGTACTGATGGACCGCCTGAGCCGTGGCGAAAGCGAAGAGCAGGTACGCGAGGACGTGCTCGAGGTTGCACTCAAGCACCGCCTGCTGAGCCGCTACACCAGCTTCGTCGCGGTTGACCAGGAAGTGGTGCGCGACCCGCAGGATCCACTGCACAGCCAGGAGCTGGGTAACCGCAACCCGATTGATCACCAGATGAGCCATGCCTATCCGCAAACATCCCTGGGCCTGCGTCTCTACTGGATGCTGGCGCTGATCCTGGCCCTGCTGGCACTGGTGCTGCTACCGAGGCAGCGGAGCCTGGCATGAGATCGATCAGCACCCGTCTGCGCTGGCTGGCGGCAATAGTGCTACTGGCAAGTGCCGGTGCGCTGGCTGGCCAGGCCCTCTGGCTGCAGGCCAAGGCCGAGTTGGCGCAGTTGCTGATCAGCCAGGCCTGGACGGCCAGCCTGGCATCAGGCGAACCAGTGCGGCCCTGGCCCTGGGCCGACACCTGGCCAGTGGCTCGACTCACCGACCCAAACGGCGGCCAGCACTATGTACTCGCCAGCACCAGCGGCGAGGCACTGGCCTTCGGCCCGGGCCATCATCCGGCCAGCGCCGCACCGGGTGAGACGGCCACGGTATTGCTGGCCGGTCATCAGGACAGTCACTTCGCCTTTCTCGAACACTTGCAGGCCGATCAGGACCTGCAAGTGCAGACCATGCAGGGCAAGCTGTTCAACTACCGGATAGCTGAAACCCGCGTGATCGATAGCAGCAAGGAGGCGATGCAGTTCCACCAGGGCTTGGCCGAGCTGCGTCTGGTCACCTGCTATCCCTTTGGCTCGCTGACCAGCGGCGGTCCGCTGCGCTATGTGGTCAGCGCCTGGCTGGAGCCCACAGAATGATTGCACCAACCCTGGCAAAGCCGCGACAATCGCCCCAGACAGACACGGAAGCGGGCGCCATGGGTGAACGGATACTGATTATTGAAGACGAAGCGGCCATCGCCGATGCCCTGCTCTACGCGCTGGGCAGCGAGGGCTTCGAGGTGCATTGGTGCGCCCTGGCGTATGACGGCCTGCAATGGCTGCAGCAGCAACCGGTGGATTTTGTGGTACTAGATGTCGGCCTGCCGGATATCAGCGGCTTCGAGCTGTGTCGGCAGATCCGCCAGTTTTCCAGCGTCCCGGTAATGTTCCTGACCGCCCGCAAGGAGGAAGTCGACCGTATCGTCGGTCTTGAGATTGGCGCCGATGACTATGTGGTAAAGCCCTTCAGCCCACGGGAAATCTCCGCCCGGGTGCGGGCCATACTGCGGCGCGCACGGCCATCAACCGACACGCCCCAGGTGCCTGCAGACACCTACGCATCGAGTTCTGCCTTTCTGCATGATGCGCAACGCCGACGCATTCGTTATCGCGATCACTGGCTGGACCTGACCCGTTACGAGTATCTGATTCTCAGTACCCTGCTGAAACACCCGGAACACGTAATGAGCCGCAGCCAGTTGATGGACTCGGCCTGGGAAGATCCGGCCGCGAGTTTTGACCGGGCAGTGGACACCCATATCAAAGGCATCCGCGCCAAGCTGAAGAGAATCACCCCCGACACCGACCCGATCATTACCCACAGGGGCCTGGGCTACAGCATCGACATGCAGGATGGGAGCGTGCCGCAGTGAGTCTGGGCGCCAGAGTATTCGCCGCCTGGTTTCTGCTGGCCGGTATCGGCACCCTGCTGTTCTACAACAGCATTATCAACCAGTTGCCCTCGTCCATGCGCCAGGCCAGTGAGGAAGTACTGGTCGACAGCAGCAACCTGCTCGCCGAAGTCGCCGCCCTGCATTGGGAGACCGGTTTCGCACCGGGCAGCCCCTTCAGTGAAGCACTGGAAGCCTATCGGCAGCGGCCCATAAAGGCGCTGATCTGGTCGCGCGAAAAGACCCGCCCCGAGCTGCTGCTCTACATCACCGACCACCATGGCACTGTGCTCTACCACAGCGAACCAGCCCTGCTTGGCGAGGACTTCTCCACCTGGCGCGATGTAGCCCTGACCTTGCGCGGAGAATACGGCGCGCGCACCACACGCACCGACCCTGAGGATGAAACCACCAGTTTCATGTACGTGGCCGCGCCGGTCTACGCCAACGACAGCCTGCTCGGGGTGCTCAGCCTCGGCCAGCCGACCGCCAGCCTGCAGCCGTTCATTACCCTGGCCAATGCGCACTTCTGGCAACGCGGCGGGTTGATCCTGTTGGCCGCGCTGCTACTCGGCGGCACCATGTCGATCTGGCTCACGCGTTCGATTCGGCGCCTGGTCAACTATGTAGAACGGGTGCGCAGTGGCGAGCGTGTTGCTCTGCCGGTGCTTGGCGAACGCGAACTCGACCGCCTGGCCAGAGCTACCGAGGCCATGCGCGCAGAAATCGACGGCAAGGCCTATGTGGAAAACTACGTGCATACCCTGACCCACGAGATGAAGTCACCGCTATCTGCCATTCGCGGCGCCGCCGAGCTGCTGCAGGAGGGCGATCTGCCAGCCGAGGCCCGGCAACGCTTCACCCAGAATATCGAGATGGAATCGGCGCGCATGCAGCGCCTGATCGACCGTCTGCTGTCATTGGCCAGCGTGGAAAAGCGCCAGCACCTGGACAGCCCGGAGAGCATCGATCTGGCAACTTTGATCGATACCGAGCTGAGCGCCAAACAAAGCCAGGCGCTACGCAAGCAACTGACCCTGAGCCAGCAGGTGGAGCCCGGGTTAACGGTCGAAGGTGAGTCCTTCCTGCTCGAACAGGCCCTGAGCAATCTGCTCGACAACGCCATCGACTTCAGTCTGCCCGGCGGCCAGGTCAGCGTGCAGGCAAGCGCAAAGGCGGAGCAGATTCTGCTGAGCGTCAGCAACGATGGCCCGGCAGTGCCGGACTATGCGCTGGAGCGGGTATTCGAGCGCTTTTACTCGCTAGCGCGCCCGGACGGCCAGCGCAAAAGCACCGGCCTGGGCCTGAGTCTGGTCAGTGAGGTGGCGCAACTGCACCGGGGCAGCATCAAGCTGCTGAATATTCCCGGGCAAGGGGTAAGAGCGGAATTGTTGTTACCACGCAGCTATAGCTAAGGGGCTGCCGCACCGGGGTGGTACGGCAGCCGTTTTGGCTTCAGTCTTCGTAGGCTTCGATCGGCGGGCAAGCGCAGAACAGATTGCGGTCACCGTAGACGTTGTCAATACGGTTCACGCTAGGCCAGAACTTGTTGGCTGCAACCCAGGGCTGCGGGAACAC
>JBKBSI010000110.1:0-11065 GCA_046291745.1 Pseudomonas sp.
CAAAGTGGGCGGCGGTCCGTCAGGTTCGCTTGAACTCAGCGTTCCTTGATTTCCTTTACGTCAGACTGCGGAATCTGGTTCATGCGGCCATTCTCGTCCTTGTACATGATCATGCCGGTGTCATCATCGATCTCGGGCTTGGATTGACTCTCGATGATGCGGCCATCGTTGGTCGCAATCAGGTGGTCACTGGCACAACCAACCAGAGCAAGCATACCTACTGCACAGATAATACCTGTCATCCACTGTTTCATTTTGTCACTCCTCGATCACTATCAATGTATAAAATCTACACAATAATGACCGAGCTATTCTTAAAATGTTCCGTAATAATTTTGAAAAAAATAGCCAGACCGCTCTGGATCAGGGTTTTGCGGGCCTACCGAACAGGTAGCCCTGAAAGTACTCACAACCCAATTCGAGCAGTCGCTCGTGTTGCGCTGCCGACTCGACGCCTTCGGCAATCACACGTAAACCCAGGCTGTTGCCGAGGGCGACTATGGTTTTGACGATGGCTACGTCGTAGGGATCATCAAGCAGGTCATGGATAAAGGACTGGTCGATCTTCAACTGATAGAGCGGTAGACCCTTGAGGTAAGCGAGGGAGGCATAGCCGGTGCCGAAATCGTCCAGTGAGAAGCGTACGCCCCGCTGTCGCAGCACCTGCATGCGTTCGGCGGTGGCTGCCATGTCTTCAATCAGCAGGCTCTCGGTTATTTCCAGCTCCAGGCGTTCGGGCTTGAACTGATTGCGCTCCAGCAGCCCCAGGACCAACTCGACGAAGTCCGGATGGCGGAACTGTCTGGGGCTGATGTTCACCGCCAGGGTCAGGGTCGCGGTTTCCGGCTCTTTTGCCCAGTGGTTCAGCAGTTCGCAGGCCTGGTTCAACACCCACTCGCCAAGGCTGATGATCAAGCCGCTGGACTCGGCAATAGGAATGAAGCTGCCCGGCGGGATGGGGCCTTCCAGTGGATGGGTCCAGCGCAGTAGGGCTTCCATACCTATGACTTCTGCGTGCCGGTTGACCTGGGGCTGAACGTGGAGTGCGAGCTCGTTACGCTCAATGGCCAGGCGCAGGTCGGCTTCTATGGTGGCGCGGCGGGTCGCTTCTGCCTGCATCACCGGGTTAAAGAAGCGCAGGTTGTTGCGGCCGCCTTTCTTGGCTTCATACATGGCCAGTTCGGAGCGTTTCATCAGTTCTTCGGCATTGTCCTGCGCGTCTGAGAACAGCACTACGCCGATACTGGCGGTGGTGACGTGGCTGCCGCCGTTGATCAGGTAGGGTTGGCTGAGACGCTCAAGCATGCTTTGTCCCAGCAGCTTGACCTTTTGCGCGGCCTCGTCTGGGTCGACGGTCAGCCCTTCAAACAATATGACGAACTCGTCACCACCCATTCTTGCCAGGCTGTCGGTGGCGCGCAGGTGTTCCTTGAGGCGCCCGGCGACTTCCTTGAGCAATTCATCACCCAGTACGTGGCCGAGGGTGTCGTTGAGGTTCTTGAAGTTGTCCAGATCGATGAACAGCAGTGCGCCTTCGAGTCGGGTGCGGTCCTTGTTGGCCAGTGCGTGCAGCAGACGCTCAAGCAGCAGCCGTCGGTTGGGCAGGTGGGTGAGGGGGTCGTAGAACGCCAGTTGGTGGATCTCTTCCTGAATCTCACGGTACTCGGTGATGTCGGTAGAAATGCCGCACAGGGCATATATCTCGCCCTGGGCATCACGCAGGGGTAGCTTGACCGAGAGAAAGGTATGGGCTCGGTCGCCGTGGGTCAGAAGGTTTTGCTCCTCTGTAGCGACTTTGGCGCCTTCTTCAATTACTTGGCGGTCGTTATGCCGCAGCCGGACTGTGGTCTCCGGGTCGAAGAAGTCTTCGTCGCTCTTGCCCACCACTTGCTCGGGGGTAGCACGAAACAGGTTGCAGACCTTCTGGTTGGCGTACTGATAACGCAGGTCACAGTCCTTGATGTAGATGTACGCCTCGACACTGTTGAGTATGGTTTTCAACTTTTCCTCGCTGCGCTTGAGCTGGCGGGTTCTGGCCTCCACCCGGCGGCGCAAGAGCAGGTTGAACAGTAGCGTCAGCAGTAGCAGGAAACTCAGCCCTGCAATGGTCCAGTACAGGAGCGGGGTTATGCGCAGACGTGGCGACTTGCCGGCCCATTTCTCCAGTACGCGGTAATAGATCGAGTTCTGATTGCTCTGCCAGCGGCTCAGGTAACCGTCAATCTGTGCCAGCTCCTGGGTTCTACGTGAGCCCGAGCTGGCATAGAAGAGTTTGGCTGGCTGGAACATGATGGGGGTGGCACGCAGATCCATGTTCAGCGCTTGCAGGTCGCCATGGTGGTGATTGCTGACGACCGCATGAACATCGCCCAGCTCCACCAGGGCGAAGCCCTCCTCAAGAGTGGCTACGTTGACCCAGTGCACGTTGACGCCGAAGCTTGCAACCAGATCGCTCAGGTAACTCTGCTGGATCGAGCCGCTGAGTATGGCCACCCGCATGCCGTCAAGATCGGGGATGGCGTTGAGCAGAGGGCCCTTGCCCTGGTAGATCTGCGACCAGCTGTGCAGGGCGGGAATCTGATGAAAGTCCAGCAGGCCTGCGCGCTGCTCGCTGAAGGCTACATCTGGCAGCAGGTCCAGTTTCTGTTCGTAGAGCATGTCCAGGCAGGCCTGCCAGTCGCATGGCACGGGGATCAGTTCCCAGTTCTCGTTCTCTGCGACGTGCAGCAGCAACTCGCCAAGGATGCCCGAGGGCTGGCCTTTTTCGTCCATCATTAGTTTGGGTGGGTTGTGATAAATCCCAACGTGCAGAGGGTTTGATGCCCGGGCAGGTTGAATGCCCGTAAAAGCCAGGGCCAGGATCAATGTCAGGGCCGCGGCGGCGCGGTTGTGCAAAGGCGAGGCGAGTAATTCCATGTATGCACCGAAGCAGATCTACCTACAGTCATAGCAGACAATCGGCACAGGTATTAGCCCGGCGCATAAATAAATATTTTGCCCGCGGTTATTCAGGCGCGCATTTGTTCAACCCGTTGGCTGAGCCTGGCTTGATATTGGCTGGTGTCGGTTTCGATATGGGTAAAGTGCTGGCTTATGCGTTCAATGCTGACCAGACCCTTGCGTACCAAGTAGGGGCGCTCAAAGGTGATGTCGATGATGCTGTTGCTCTTCTCCGGAATGCAGGACCGAACTGCTTCAGAATCCTGTCCGGCGTCGATAATCAGATCGACCTTGTCACCCAGGTCGGCAACGGCCTTGTCCAGGTCGACCAGGATATCGCCCTGACCCGATAGGTTGGCGGAGGTGGCTGCCACCGGAAAGCGGAACTGGCGGATCACTTCGCGCACATCCGAATCCCCCTGGCAGGAGATTCCCAGTGTATCCAGTCCCAGGGTCAGGCGGTTGGGAAAAGGGTAGCGTTTGTGCATGATGATGGTCAGCTCGCTGGGCCAGATGGCGTGCAAATCTGCCACGCTATAGCCAGTTGGCAGGCCACCAAACAGCAGTGCATCTTCCACGGCATCAATCAGGATCAACAACGGGCCGAATTTGGTGCGCTTCTTCACATCAAATACGCGATCAATGGCGGCGGCATTGCGCGGGTCGCAAACCAGGTTGTAGTTGGTGCGTGTTTGCACCACCACCAGGCCGCCCTGCGCAAGCAGCTGTGCGGCTTCGGCGTAGACTTCCCTACTCGCAGATTTCACGTTCGCTGTGCTGTTCGTCATGGGCTTTCCTGTGTTCCTTGGGGATGATCATGAAGGTCGCATAGCTCTTGCTTACGACCTTGGCTTGGCTGTTGTGTATTTCGCATTCCAGGGAAATCAGCCGACGGCTATGACTGGTCACCTGAACCCGGGTAACAAGGCGCTCGCCGAGTGCTGCGGGGCGCATGAAGCGCGTGGCAATGTCGATGGTGGCAGTAGTTTGTTCGGCGGTGACCCGGGCCAGCACCTCAGAAGCCATGGCCCAGTCGGCGAGGGTACAGAGCAGCCCCCCGTGGGCCACACCATTACGGTTCAGGTGTGGCTCGGCGACGATGACGGACACGCCTTGGCCGGGCAACGTCCGAAAGCGCAGATGCTGGTCAATAGCCATGCTGGGTTAGCCTGGTATGCCGCGGACAGGGGACTGGTCTGATCATGCGTACTCGCGACAGATCAGGCTGTAGTAAAAGTCCTGCAGCGCATTCCAGTTGGCGCAACCCTCTTTTACCAGTTCGACCGCGCGGCGCTCGAAGCCGGGTACCTCCTGGCAATACTTGACCAGGAAATTGCGGTGCATGTTGGAATGCTCGATATCGGCCTCGCCATGCACGGTAAACCATTCCAGGTCTTCGTCCGACATGTCGAAATGCTGCTTGAAACCAGCAAACATCTTCATTGCGCTTTCGGAGGTTTGGCTTTCAAAGACATAAAAAGCCAGCAGCCCGTAGACGAAGTGCTCGTTCTTGCAGATGTTCAGCAGGCGGCTGACGTGGTTGCGTACCGCGTCGTCAACCGGGGTGCTTACAAAGTCGTGGTCCTGGGCGCCGAGGGCCTTGGCAAAGCGTTTCATCAGGTTGTAGTGGCTGTCGGTGCCGCAACCGCCGCCGGTTTCCTCTTCGACGATCTGCTCAACCATGAACTGGCGCACGTCTTCGTACTCGCAGTTGGAGTGCACCGCGCTGAAGCCTTGTACCTGATAGTAGACCTGGAAGTATTTCTGAATAGCCCAGGCGCGCAGTCCCTCGCGGTCGGCATTGCCGCTGGCCACGTAGGCGACGAAGGGGTGCTTGCTGTACTTGTTCTCCTGAATGATGCTGTCGAGCTGATCGATAATCATGCTGTCTTCCTTGTGTGGGGGGTTATGAACGGGGCTGCCGTGGCCGGTAAAGGGTCCAGTCGCAAATCAGTACGACCTTGCCACTCAGGTGCGGCAGGTAACTCTGGCATAGCTCCTCCGCTTCCGCGGGGGTGCGCAGGCTGATGTCAAACAAGGCCAGGGGGAATCGGGTGCTGGCTAACTCGGTGCTGACATCTACCTGTTTGAGTCCCAGGGTGCGCAGGTGCAGACAGTCGTAATGATCGTTGTAGGGCTCTATGCCTTGTACGTAGCTGACTGCACTTAAGGGTGTATTGGGGTGCACCTTATTGGTATGGAAGCAGTACTCGATCTGATGATCGACGATCGGCTTCAGGTCCCGGGCAGCGATGCCCAGCACTATTGGCAACGTCAGCAGACCACAACTGACGATCTGTTCTTCTTGGTGCCGGGCGTAGTTGCCATGCACCGGGAGGGTGTTGCGGAACAGCGAGTTGAACTGGGTATTTTCCGTCCGGCATAGCAGTCGGCTATCGCTGTGCAGCAGCAAGTCGCCCGCCTTGGGCTGCGCTGCAGCGACTGGTCCCTGGGATGCCAGTCGGGTGGGGCGGCTCAGTACTGATTGCATGGCGCGTTTGCCCAGGTGCTCGATGTGCCGGAGCGGCGTGGCAATGGCTTCGGGCGCAGTGGGTAGCATTTCGTTATAGAGGGTTTTTTTGGTGACCGAAAAAACTAAATGGCCATGACTGTCGAGCAGTTCGTGGAGGGTGGTGACAATGCTGGCCGCCCCCTTACGTGCAGCTTGTGCCTGGATCACGCTGATGCGTGCGCTGAGGGTTTCACCGGGGTAGACCAGTTGGTGGTATCGCGCGCGTTCGATGCAAAGATGCAGGAAGCATTTTTCCGTCAGCACCTCCACGGCTACGCACAGGGCATAGGACAGCAGCAGATTGTAGGGTATCGGCGTGCCTGCCAGGCCATGTTCGAGTGCCTGTTTGCTGTTGTATTCAAGCGGATTGCCGCTGAAGCACAGGGATTGCCAGAAGGTCAGCCAGGACCCGGTAAGGGTGATTTCATAGGGCGAGCTGAAGCTGCCACTGCGCAGAATCTCAGCCAGCGGCTGGGTGTTGTCTATCAGTCTGCCGGTAACGTGGCCCTCGGGGTGCTCGATATCGAACTCGAAATAGCCGCGCTCGCTGATCTTGCGCAGTCGCTTGACGAAGGGCGGGCCAAGCATGGTGCCCTTGTCGACAAAGCAGCCATCGATGTTGCTGTTGAGAATGCGCCGGGCGTCTTCGACCTTGCTGCGCTGTTCGCTGAATACCCGGTTAGCGGTCTGCAACTGTCGCGGGTGAAGTACGAATATGCCGGTAAAACCCAACTGCTTGGAACGCGCACCTCGCTGTTCGAAGGCGAGCACGTCGTTCAGCTCGAAGAACGGCGATTCGATTACCTCGAGGTGCGCAGCGCGTGCCGCCATGACCAGCATGGAGCGCGGAAACAGCAGGGTATCCCAGCCTTTCTCGCCCATGGTGCAGTTGAGTAGGTCGGCATGCCCGAATGACAGTGCAATGTTGCGCGCCGAGGCGGCAGCAATGGCCCCGGCGTTGATGATCGCCGCGGGGGTTTCAAGCAGGCAGACAAAGCGAATGCTCCCGGGTGGTAAGCGTCTGAGCATCTCTACGCGAGTTACCAATGCGTCGAAGAGTTTCACATCTTCTGCGGTCTCCAGCATCGGTAGCAGCAGGGCGTTGATGGCGGGATGAATGAAGGCATCCAGATCCTTGTCCAGGTGCTCTGTCTCACTCAGCTCGTTGACCCGTACTACAAGCTTTTGCCGCGCCAGGGCAGGGCGTTGCAATTGCTCGATCCAGGCGTTGCGCACGCTGTCCTTGCTGGGGAGGGGAACACTGTCCTGCAGGTCGATGACAAACCAGTCGCTGGTGAATGAGTCGATCCTGTCGACACCCTTGAGCGGCAGGAACATTACGCTTCTGAAACGCTCGGGTAGTGGCGCGGGGCTGATCCCTACAGGCTTGGAGAATGTGTCCTCGGCGCTGGCAATAGCTTCTTCCATGATCGCTCTCCTGAAAGTGTTGCGCGGTAATCCTTGATCCGCCGCTATTGTCGCCAGCGTCTCTGGTACTGGCTTTTACATACAGCTCACATTTTTGATGAATAAGGCCATAGTTGAAAAAATGTGACTTATTGGCCCATTTGTTCGCATTCTGACTGTAGAGGGAGTCCGAACCTCAAGGGCAGGTTAGCGCTTGTGGGTCTGGGTTTGGCGGCGTTCTGGCCGACTGGCGTGCCCAGATAGAGGTAACCGACCAGGCTTTCATGTGCTTGCAGCCCCAGTTCCTGGTTCAGCTCTGTATGCCCTGCGGCTTGACCGGTACGCCAGTAGCCGCCGTAGCCTAGCGCGTTGGCTGCCATTAGCAGGGTGTAGGTAGCCAGGCCAGCGGTAATGAGTTGTTCCTCAGGGGGCACCTTGGGCTCATCTTTCAGGCTGCAGATGCACAGCAGTATTACTGGCGCGCGCAGAGCATTGCGCATCAGTACGTCGGCTTCCGCGTCGGTACGGGCCAGGTGCCTCGCCCAGATTTCTCCGAGCTGAATGCGGTCATCCTCTACCAGGACGATAACCCGCCAAGGCAGCAGGCGCCGATGGTCGGGTACCTGTGTGGCGCAGGCAATCAATTGGCAGATCTGCGCGCTGCTGGGGCCGGGAGCCTGTAGCAGAGGAGCTGAACGTCGTTCGCGCAGGTAGTCGAGAAGTGTTGTATTCATACGGGCTCCGACGGAAGTAAATCATCAAGCTGCGCAGGCAGCGCCTTGCCTGCGTAGCGGGCGTTGTCGAGGACACTCAGGTAGTAGCGGTAGGAGGCGGCGTCATGCAGCTTGCCCTGCCAGGCAATGGGGCCCCAGTTGGCTGCCCGAGCGCGTTCCAGCACCTCGGTTGCCACCTGCAGTTCCGCAGCTGATGGGCTCATGGCTTCGATGATGCCGTCTATCTGTAAGGAATGAATGCTGTACATGCGGTTGTAGCCGAACAGGTCGCGAGCGATGCGCGCATCACGCAGCGCGGCCTCGCGGGTTAGCTCCAGGGTTACCGCATGGGCAGGCGTCAGACTGTAATGATGTGCGGCTGCGGCGATTTCTGTCCTGGCCCGACAGATCAGGCCGTGCTGGAATTGCAGCGGGTGTTCCATTGCTGCGGCGGGAATTGCGCCAGCGTAATCGGCGACCAGATCGATCAGACCAAAATCCAGGGTTTCAACACCGGGCTCTGCGGCAATTGTCCAGGCATCGCGTATCCCCTGCTGGTTTTCCAGCAGGACATGCACCGGCAAGTGCGCAGCCAGTTGGTACTGTCGGCACAGCTGCTCGATGCGATTGATCAGGTCCCTGACCTGGCCCGCACAGGTAGCCTTGGGCAGGGTTATATAGCTCAGACGTGAACCACAATGGCGAATCAGTAGCTCAAGCTCCTGGCTCCAGAGCGAGCTGTCCATTGGGTGAATGCGCACGCCCAGGCGCCGGTCGTTTGGCGGCTGATCCTGCAGCAGACTAATGACTTCATCGAGGTGCGCCTGCTCCTGGCCGACCGGAGCGCCGTCTTCCAGGTCTATGGTGACGTCGAACGGGTAGGGTGCGCGCTCCTGGTGCTTGAGCGCGCTGAATATGTAGCGTGGCAACCCGGCGTAGTGTTCGCAAAAGGGCAGGCGTTTGCGCTTGCGCTGCTGGCCGAGCAGGTATGCTGGAGTGTCGGGCATCCAGGTGGCTCCGTAACGGGTTAGGCGAGAATCCGATTGCGCAGATAGCTGCTGACGCAGTCGATGATCACGGTCATCAGAATGGTCACCAGGATAAATACCGACGCACTGGAAAAGGCGAAGGCCGAGAGGTATTCGTGAATCGGCAAGCCAATACCCTCTGCACCGATCAGGCCCAGTACGGTGGCGCTGTGGATGTTGATTTCGGCGCAGTACAGCAGTTGCGCGAGCATGTTGCGCTTGACCTGGGGAATCACGCCAAAGCACACCCGGTTGGCCCAGTTACCGCCGCAAGATTCAATTGCCTCTAGCGGTCCCATGTCGACCGATTCAATGGTTTCGGAGAAGAGTTTGACCATTACCCCGAGGGAGAACACCGAAATGGCCAATACCCCCGGGAACGGACCCAGACCGACCAGAACCACAAAGATCAGCCCCAGTAGAAAGGTCGGCATGGCGCGAATCACCACCATCAGCAGGCGCGTGACGCTGTACAGGTAGCGAGCTACCGGGTGGCGGAATACCAGGTTACGGGCACAGATGAAGCTCAGGGGCACAGCCATGACAAAGCCGATTAGCGTACCGAGCAAACCGACCTCCAGAGTCTGGCGCGCATAGACAAAGACTGCCGACTCCAGCAGTGACCAGTTGGGACTCAGAAAGCCATAGACGAATTCACGGGTCATCGGCCAGCCGCGCACCACTTCGCCTAGATCGAAATGGGTACTTTCCACCAGAAAACGGATCAGAAAGGCGAAGGCGGCGAGTTCCAGCCATGGCCAGTTCAGCGGCGCTCGGCGCCACCACGGGTGGTGATTGATGCTGGCAATCAGCAGCGTTTGGGTGTGCTCGGCGTTCGGGCTGGCATCAAGTTCGTCTTGCAGCTGGCGCAGGTAGCTGCCCTCATTAGCGCGGCTGAAACTGGCCAGCGCAATCAAGGCCAACAACAGAGCTGCTGCCACTGGCCCCAGGTGCATGATCAGGTTATAGACCACAAAGACCAGCAGGCCGAGGCGCAGGAACGCCAGCCAATGCCTGCGCTCGGCGGCGTCGGATAGACCCGGTACTGTCCAGAGAAGCGTCTTCATCGGCTGGTCCTCAGCAATAGATGCGGTGCAGGTCGGGGCTGGGTGTGCTGTCGTCCAGCCGCAGATTGAAGATCAACTGGCCGTTGCGGAAACCGACCACCCGTTGAAAGTGCTCCTCGACCAGCTCAAGCTGGTGCATGTTGGCGATCACCGTGATGCCAAACTCGCGATTCAGGGTCTTGAGCAGCTCGATGACCTTGACCGCATTCACCGGGTCCAGGCTCGCTACCGGCTCGTCGGCCAGCAGTACTCGTGCCTCCTGGGCCAGACATCGCGCAATGGCCACACGCTGTTTCTGGCCGCCGGACAGGTCATCGACCTTGCGATAGACAAAGTCGAGCATCTGCACTTTTGCCAATGCGCGCAGGGCGATTTCACGGTCCTGACGATTAAAGCGACCCAACAGCCTGGGCAGTCCCTTCTTGTGCGCCAGGCGACCGATCAGCACATTGCTCAGGGCATCCATGCTGCCGATCAGATTGAAGTTCTGAAACACCATGGAAACCGTCTTGGCGCGCTGCTCACGGCCTGCCATCTGATGGCTGTCGTTGATAAACAGCTGTCCGCTGCTGGGTGGGATAAAGCCGCAGATAACCCGCAGCAGGGAGGATTTGCCAGCCCCGGAAGGGCCGATCACGGCAACAAAGTCACCCTGTTCTATCTCCAGGTTGATGCCCTTGAGCGCGGGTTGCGGCTGGCCCTTGAAACAGACGCTGACGTCTTGCAAACGCAAAGCTGCAGTAGCGGATGCGGGTGGATTGAGGCCCGTGTCTTGCTGCGTCGCTGTTACTGAACCCATGAGCTACTCCGTTTCAGAAAGTCGGGGTCGGCCTGCATGATTACTGCGCGCAGCTCTTCGTAATCCTCGGCGCTGGCGCTGGCGACAGCATCAATGCCGTAGATGTCCTTCAGCCATTGTTGCGCCTCGGGGTCGCCGGACATCTTGATCAGTGCCGCGCGCAAAGCTTCGACGGTTGGTAGATGCAGACCCTTGCGTACGATCTGCGGGTCGGCGGGAATCAGCTCGGTGGTGTAGATCACCCGTGTTTGTGCGTGCACATCGGGCACGGCTGAGAGTATTTCCGGATTGCTGCGGGCATCCTGATAGATGGCCCCGGCATCAACCTTGCCGCGCACTACTGACATGACGATGCTGCTGTGGCTGGACAACAGGATCGAGCGCATATCCTGGTCTGGATCAATGCCCATGTTGCGCAGCGCCTGCTTGGGGTACAGCGAACCGGAAGTCGAGAGTGCATCGGCAAAGCCCACGGTCTTGCCCTTGAGGTCCTCCAGGCTGTGTATGTCGCTGTCACTACGAGTTATCACCAGGCCGCGGTAACCCTGTTGCTGGTGTCGGACGGATGCGGTGATCGGGTAGGCGCCGATCATGTCATT
>JBKBSI010000111.1:0-11002 GCA_046291745.1 Pseudomonas sp.
GGCGGCAAGGCCATGGGTGGCTGGCAGTTGGGAAATAGCATTGATGGCTGCCAGGCCGAGTACGTACTGATCCCCAATGCGCAGGCCAATCTGACGCCGATCCCGGATGCCCTGTCTGACGAGCAGGTACTGATGTGTCCGGATATCATGAGCACCGGCTTTGGCGGAGCCGAGAATGGCGGCATCCGGATCGGCGACACCGTTGCTATTTTTGCCCAGGGGCCGATTGGCCTATGCGCCACCGCAGGCGCCAAACTGATGGGCGCTACACGTATCATCGTAGTCGACGGTGTACCCGAACGCCTTGAGGTGGCCAAACAGCTTGGCGCCGATGTGACGATCAACTTCCGCGAGCAGAACCCCCAGGAAACGATCATGGCCCTGACAGACGGACAGGGAGTGGACGTAGCCATTGAAGCGCTGGGCACCCAGGAGACCTTCGAGGCATGCCTGCGGGTACTCAAGCCCGGCGGCACCCTCTCCAGCCTGGGCGTCTACTCCGGCAAACTGACCATGCCGCTGGACGCCATAGCTGCGGGGCTCGGCGACCATAAAATCATCACTACCCTATGCCCAGGGGGCAAAGAGCGCATGCGGCGTTTGATGGAAGTATTGGCGGCCGGAAGGCTGGACCTGAGCAAAATGGTCACCCATCGCTTCAAGCTGGATGACATAGTCGCCGCCTATGACCTATTCAGCCACCAGCGTGACGGCGTACTCAAAGTCGCCATCACGCCGTAAGCGGGCTCAGGCTGGCAAGGTAGCCAGAATGTCGTTCAGTGCCTGGGCCGGGGAACGCGCCTTGGTTACTGGGCGGCCTACTACCAGGTAACTGCTACCGTTCTCCATGGCCTGCTCTGGTGTCACGATACGCTTCTGGTCATCCGCGCTGGTCTCAGCGGGACGAATACCCGGAGTGACCAACAGCAAATCCTGACCCAGGGCCCCACGCAGCGCCTTGGCTTCGCGAGCGGAGCAGACCACGCCGTCCAGGCCGCAATCCTGCGCCAGGCGTGCCAGTCGTTGAACCTGGACCATGGGCTCGATATCGACTCCGACTTCCAGCAGGTCTTCCTGCTCTAGGCTGGTCAGAATGGTCACTGCAGTCAACAGCGGGCGGCTGCCATGGCGGGCATTCAGGGCTTCACGGCAGGCTTCCATCATGCGTCGGCCGCCACTGGCATGCACGTTAACCATCCATACACCCAGCTCCGCCGCTGCACGCACTGCACTGGCGGCAGTATTGGGGATATCGTGAAACTTCAGATCGAGAAAGACCTCGAAGCCACGGCTCTGCAGCTGTTCGACCACCGCCGGACCACTGCTGGTGAAAAGCTCTTTGCCTACCTTGAGGCGGCACAGATTGGGATCAAGCTGGTCGGCCATCGCAATGGCCGTCGGTGCATCAGGAAAATCCAGGGCAACGATAACGGGGGTGGAGCACGGCATGCAGGTATCCTGTAATAAGAAACGTCTTGGGTGACTGTCTCATGCAGCCTCACGCCCCTTGAGGGGTCTGATGGTTGACCAACCGTGACATGTTGGACACTGCCAGTGCAGCCGCTTGGCCAGAAAGCCACAGGCCGAGCATCGGTACGGTGGCTTGTCCACCACCAATGCTTCGACAATGGCCCGCAGGATCAGCAGGTTATCACGCCCTTTGGTCTCGGCATGACCCAGATGCAGGTCGATCAGGTATAGCAGCCCCAGCAGGGATGGCTGTCGTTGGATATGCTCCAGCACAAAATGACTGACTTCACTAAGTCGCACCTGGCCTTTCATCTGATCTGCCCTGGCCAGTACGACCGCAACCTGAGGCTGCGGATGATCAGCCAGCACCTTATCCAGATAGGCGAGCATGTCCAAGGCGCCATTATCAGCGCAGCGACGTACCAGCGGCAAGGCCTGCGGCACAAATTCTGCATCCCGCTCAGCCAACCGGCGTAGCCAGCGCACCGCATCGCCCTGACGCACCATATCCAATGCCAACTCCGCCAGCATCAGCACTGCCCGAGAGCAGTTGTCATCCACCTCAAGCGCCTGAAGCAGTCGCTTGTTAGCCTGCGGCAGCTCACTTTGCTTGATCAGAGTCGCTGCCTGCTCACAGTAATAATGGGCTAGCGTAACTGCGAACTCGGGACGCTCTCGCATTAACCGCCCGCCCATATCCACAGCCCGGTCCCAGTCATGTTCTCGCTCATGCACCCGGACCAGATCAGCCAAGGCCTCGCCCCTGAGTGGCGATCCAGCCTCAACCAGCTCTTCAAGCAGACGCTCGGACCGGTTGAGCATGCCTACGACCAAGTAGTCACGGGCCAGCTCAAGCTGAACTCGGTCCGCCTGTTCGCGAGTGAGATTAGGCCGAGCCAAGAGATTCTGGTGCACCTTGATGGCCCGCTCGACATCGCCGCGCTGACAGAACAGCTTGCCGATCGCTATATGGGTTTCGACTGTTTCCGGGTTGACTTCCAGCGCGCGGATAAAGGTTTCGATAGCTTCATCAGGCTGCTCGTTAAGCAGATAGTTCAAACCGATGAAATACTGCCGATCAAGTGCACTACCGTGGGGCTCGAGCATGAAGCGGACTTTGATGGCTTCCCGCCGCCCTAGAAACCAACCAACACCCAAGGCCAACATGAACAACCCGAGGAACAACAGTTCCTGCATGGCAATCAGCCTTTGATAGCTTGGGTGCGCAGCTTGTCGACTTCCTTGCGATAACGATTGAGCTCATTACTCTGCACCATCAGCTTCAAGCGCAGGCGGGTAGTAATGATCCAGCCGACCAAGACGCCGAGCAGGCTACCGAGAATAAAGGCAATAACGATGTACAGGGACAGGGGTAAGGCAGGGGACTGCAGCTCAAGAAATTGCAGTTGAATGCTTTGCTGGTTTTCCAGCATGAAATCCAGGGTTGCCAAGGCCACAAGCAAAAGAATGACAATTAATATTGCGCGCTTTAGCCATTGCATACCACAACACTCCGATCCATTCGTGTAGAGGGCAGTATAGCGCAGGGCAAACCGGGCTTGATACCGCTTCAGGCCATTTGCAGTGACTCATTGACCCGATCACGCAATTCCTTGCCGGGCTTGAAGTGCGGCACATACTTGCCTTCCAGCTCAACCGAATCACCCGTCTTGGGGTTGCGGCCCACGCGTGGCGCGCGGTAGTGCAGCGAAAAGCTGCCAAAACCGCGAATCTCGATTCTTTCCCCGGTCGCCAAGGCCTGCGACATATGCTCGAGCATGGTCTTTATCGCCAATTCAACGTCTTTGGCGGACAACTGCCCCTGCTGCTCGACTATGCGCTCGATCAACTCCGACTTGGTCATGGATTTTCCTTTTTTATCAAGCGGCTAGATCCGTTTTACTCGGTTTTACCACGCTTGACAGCGGCGCGCAACAAGCGCCGCGCTCCTTCCCCCTGGCGACCAGCATCATGGGGCGAACATCAGGCACTCAGAAGCTGGTCTATACTTCTGGGCAAAATAATTTGAACGTGCCAGGGACTGGACACGACACAACTGGTGTAAGCGAGTTTTCTACCATGTCATAAGGAGATTTGACCATGAGAATACTTAACACCAGACCAGGCTTAGGCATCGCGGTGCTACTGGCGATAAGCCTGGCACCCACTGCGGTACCTGCCAACCAGTACCCCGAGTACATCAGTGGCGTGACTCTCAACGTGGAGCCCGGAATCCACTCACACTCAGTGGTCCTCAAGAATATTGCCGCCAGCAAGCAGTTGACCGCAATGCAGCTGCAAGCACAAACAAGCCATATTGAGGTTGACGTCTACGGGCTTGTGTCCTGCGCAGCTAGTAACCAAGTCGGATTCGCCCAGGCGCGGGCTTACTTTGGCCCAATCTCGTTATTCCTCGAATCAGTTCAGTCGCCGCAAACTCTCTTTGATGCGCCTTACCATCCGAGCTTTACCACCGGAAAAGGCAACAAGAGAATTACCGAAGCAGGTAATGCTACCCCCCTCAGTATCCCTCTCTCATCTATCCAGCAGGGCCACCCTGCGGTCAGATTCAATCCTCAGGAAGAGCTGAATAAAAAATTGCAGCAACACCTGAACCAGGGTGGTAGCGAGATTGATTTCTACCGGCAGGATCACTACATCACGGTTAATCGCACCCTGTCCCTGGCTGGGTGGTGCAAGAACAACACCAGCAACATCTCCAGACCGGCAGTGGCCTCTGTCCCTATCGGCATGACAGTGATCTACAACGGTGATCCGGATCTGATTGCGCCGGTTCAGCTCAGCGCGCAACTGGCGAACTCGCAGATGCCCGACCAGATCTCCCATGACCTGCCCTTCGCACTGAGCGCCGCTACTTTCCAGCCGAATATGCCGCACTATATCGGCAAGTGTGCACCTGATAATGACCCGGTTATCCGTATCAACTACAGCGGAAATGGCAAAGGCCTTGTTCGGTTTACGGTTGAAGACAACGGTAACCCGGTTTACGGCAGCCCACATATTGCCTATGACTCCTCCGCGACCCTCAACGCCCATCACGACTTCAGCTATCCGTTGATTGGCAAACTGGCTCAGGAGAACAATGCTGGCTGGGATACGCCAAACCAGACTTTTTCTCACCCGCTGAGCATAAGGGCCTCAATCAAGGCTGCCGACACTGACAGCTGGAGTGAATGGAAGACCTACGGCAGTGCCAACTGGAACCATCGCTGTGTACCGCAACTGAACGTCAAGCCCGCTGGTGGCGTGGGCGGATTCAACAGCGGCCAACAGCCGACGCAACCGGCGCCAGGCCCTTCCCGCGTTCAACCAAAACCAGCCACCCCGGCTCTCGACAAGGTACAGCCGCAAAGCGCACCTGAACCCAAAGCCCCGCTGCGAGTTCAACCAGTTGAAGAGCAACCCGCTTCGCTCCCAAAACGCCAATGATGATGGATAGCTACAAGGCGATATAACCAGAGGTTTGGCAAGCAGGGCCCAGAGGAGCCCTGCTTCACCCGTTAAAAGGATTTTTCACCATGAAACATCGACTGCGCTATCTGGTCTTTCTCATACCCCTGTTGGCTCATGCAGCCATGCTGCGGGCCAATGAACTGCAGGCCGAGCTGGTATCCAACCCAGGCGCGGGCCAATTGTTCTTGATAGAGCTTCCGGGCGACATCGACATGCTCACCCTGACGCGCCTGGCGGTTGAGATAAACGGTATCGATATAACCGCTTTTTTATCCTTTGATGAGGGCAGCTTTCTTTACTCACCGCCAGAGCCCCTGCCTGCGGGCCAGCACACTATACGCCTGATGCTGCTCAAGCCCGATGGCAGCAGCGCCCAGGTGGCTAGCTGGCAGATCACCCAGCCCGCAGGGGCTAGCCAAAGTGCGTCAGCGCTGCCCGATGCACAGCAAATTGCTGCGGCAGAGCAGTGGTTGCGTTCAAGCTCCTACTCAAGCAACAACAGTGTTGAAGCCAGCTATCGCATCCACGATCACAATGTACCTGGCGCAACGAATCGCTTGCAGCTGTCCGGCGGCGGAGCAAGTGTGGCGCAACTGCAGAGCGGCAACTGGCAGGTAGATGCCCAGGGCACTTATCTGTTGCAGAGTCAGCGGGCGCAATCGCTGACCGGCGAAATCATCGATATCGGCGAGTACAGCATCGTCAGCCAGCATCAGGGTCAGCACTTCAACACCGGGGTTAATCTAGGGCACCACAGTCTTGGGCTGGACGGCCTGTTGTTTTCTCCGCAGCAGCGTCGGGGCCTGTCTGTACAGGCCGAAGGCAACAACAATCGCTTATCCACCCAGTTCTTTGCCCTGCGCCCCGACGCCATTGTCGGAGCCAGGCACTTTGATGGCGTCAGTGACCGACGTAACCGCATTCAGGGGCTGTCCACGCGGGTGCAGCCGTTATCCGATGATGCCAATGCTCTCGCCATTACCGCGATGTACTACGAGGGTGAAGGCAGTACCGGAGGCCTGGGCGTGACCGAGTTTGCCAGCGTCAACAAAGGCTCCGGCTGGGGACTGATGCTGGAGAAGGCCTATTGGCAAGGCCGCCTGAATATCACTGGAGAGCATGCCCACAGCCGCTTTAATCCTGACCTGAATGACAATACCAACCTGATGGAAAGCAGCGATGCCTGGCGGCTGAAATTCGATGTCAGGCCCTTTGCCAATCTTGTCTGGCGTGACCAACCCGCCGATGTGCTGCTAGGCGCCGAGTACCAGCGCATCGATACCTTTTTTTCCAGCATGGCCAACCCCGGTTTGGCGGCCGATCGTGATGTGGCTGCGGTCTTCAGCGATCTCTACTGGGGCAGGCTGTCCGCGAATCTGCAGCTGTCGCATGAAACCAACAACGTTGATCAGCTACAGGCCATGCCAACCGACCGCTTGCGCAGCCTCAGCTGGAACGGCAGCTATGCCTTCGATCCACAGACGGACTCCAAGGCCTGGCTTGGAACGCCTTATCTGCACCTGTCCGGTCTTGTCGGCAAGCTCGACAGGCAGAGAACGCCGGAAGGCTATCAGGGCTTTGAAACCGATAACCTGGCCGAGTCCCTGACGCTGGGCGGCGGCTCGAGCTATGAGAGCTGGCAATGGTCCGGCTCCTATACCCATGCGGAGTTCGACGACCGGTCTGAACTGGGCGCAGGTACCCGTAGCCGTTTTCTTGCCCTTGCCGCCAGCAGGCAAGTTAACCAACGTTTATCGCTCAACTCGGACATGCAGTACGGCATCTTTGACGGCAAAGCGGAGGAGCTGCGCAGTTACAGCACCAACCTGAATATGGGCATGCATGCCTTGTTGATCCCCGACAAGCTGGATCTGAGCCTGAACTACAATGTGAACCTTGCCCGCGGTGATCTCGACCTACCTGACAGACACCTTATTAATGCCCAGATAGGCTGGACGCTGCTAAAAGCGTCGCAACGCAAGCCAGGAGTGGCTTTAGCCCTGAGAGGTTCAATGGAGAACAATGATGAAACAACCTCGTATTCAACAGGCCGGGATCGCTACCAGATATACGCCGTACTGCGCATCAGTTCACCTTCGGCGGGTAGTTTTTAGTTTGCTGCTATTGACCACGGCAGCGAGTACCCAGGTGCGGGCTGATATCAATTCAGTCAGCGTCAACCCGGGTACTGCGACCCTGCCTGCAAACAGCTCGACGCCTTTGAGGCTGGTCTGGCAGGTCAGTCGCACGGAAACCAACACAGCCAGCCCTGGTCCCTTTAGCCGCCAGGTAAGTTCGCCCAACGCCTTGCTGCAGATTGGCGGCAGCACAGTCGCGACCGTCGGCGGCACACTCAGTCAAACATCGGTACTCAGCGCAGGACAAAGCGCCACTCTGAGCTTCAATGATGTCATCCAGATCAATGTCGGACTGGCCAGGCGGATCGCCAACAGCCCTGTCGGCAGCGTCAACATAGTGCGGGTGTTCAGTGACAGCCAGACAGCCCAAGGCGGCAGCGTGGCCGTTTACTCCGGCGGCAGCAGCGCAGAGGGCCTCACCGTCAGACGCATCGATCTGACTTTCGATGATGCCTCACGCACCGATGTGGTCGAACAACGCGCCGAACTGCGGGCCGTGGCCAACATCACTTTTCAAAGCAGTGGCGTATTACAGGGCGAATGGCGGATTATCGACCCAACCGCCAGCCAGGGCAGTGGCGGTGGCCGCGTGCTGCAGGTCGTTCGCCAAAGCCTGGTCAGTGCCGGTGAAGGCAGAACGCGCGTTGTCAGCCCGCCTTTGCCAACCGAGCGACAAGGCCTGTATCTGCTGGCGTTCTCGGTGCAGGACACCACCGCGCAGATTGATATTCCGATCCTGCGCTACTTCGTTGTCGATAGCACCACTCCTCCGCCACCAGTTGAGGTGCAACAGCTGATGGTCGAACAGCCAGAAGCAAACGCCCTGCTCGACTCGCAAACCCTGTTTAGCTGGCAGCCGGTTGCCAATGCTCACGCCTATCAGGTGGAGGTGTTCAACAGCGGCGACAGCCTACCGGTAACGGGAAAACTGGTCCCCGCTAGCGAAACCAGCCTGGATTTGACGGCAATGACCCTGGATTGGCTGTCACCCTCGTCGACCTATCAGTGGCAGATACGTGCATTCGATCCAGACGGCAATGTGATCGCCATTTCCCCCCGACAACCCATTCGGACACCCTAGACCATGAGTAGCGAGGATCAGATACTGTTGGACCAGATTGCCCAGGGCGACAAGGAGGCATTGGCAGCCTTCTATCGCGCCCACGAGAAGCGTCTGTTCAACTTCATTCTTACCAAGTTGAATGACGCCTTCGAAGCGGCAGACATCCTCAACGAGGTATTCATGGAGGTCTGGAACAAAGCCGGAAGCTTTCAGGGGCGCGCTAAAGTCTCCACCTGGCTGTTCAGCATCGCCTATTTCAAGGTGGTTGATCGTCTGCGAAAGACCAGACCACAACAGCTTGATGATGAAATGCTGGCGGAAATTGCCGACGAGAGCCCGGGCATAGAGAGTTGCCTGATAGGTAACGAACAGGCCACGCAGGTGCGGCACTGCATCAGTACCCTGAGCACTCCTCACCGTGCGGTAATGGAGCTGACCTTTTTTGAAGAGATGTCGTATAGCGAGATTGCCATGGTCGTGGACTGTCCGGAAAACACCGTGAAAACTCGAATGTTCCATGCCAAGAAAGCCATGAAGCAATGTTTGTCTCGACTGATGGGAGCGACTCGCCATGATGACTAAAGTTGATGCCGAAATGCTGCTGCCGTTTTATCTGAACGGCACCTTGAGCGCTGATGAAACCGAAAGCGTCGAGCAAGCCCTGGCCGAGCATCCCGACTTGCAAGAGGAGTTGGCCTTTTTAAGCGCCTTGCGTGAGCACCTTGAAGGCCAGCAAAACAGCGTTAACAGCCCCGGTGAGCTGGGGTTGAAGCGCTTGCAGCAGCAACTGGACAACAAAAAGTCCAAGCCTCCAACGCAAGGGTGGCGAATTGCGGCCATCGCCGCCTCGTTCATGCTCATGCTGCAGACAGCGGTGACCTGGCAAAGGGACGAACCTGTCCATTACATACCCGCCGGTGGCAGCAGCGAAGCTGAAGTCAGCGGCACACTGGTCAGCGTGACCTTTGTGCCCTCAGCCACCGAGCAGCAGATTCGGGCGGTCCTGCTGGAAAGCAACAGCTTGATCATCAATGGTCCCTCAGCCCTGGGGATCTACCAACTGCTTGTGGATGACGCGGACAAGCAGACGCTTGCCTGGCTCGAAGCCCAAAGCATTATCGAATCCTTGCAGGTGCAGTGAGGTGAAACGCCTGATGCTGGCTGTCTGCCTGGGTTTAGGCATGAGTCTCTGTGTGAGCGTGCCAGTGGTGTCGGCGGATACCCGAGGTGGTCACCGCACTGTTCCTGGTGCTGTCCCCGGCACCATTCCAAGCGGCAGCCCCGGGGCTATCCCGGGCAGCATTCCGGGCACGGCGGTACCCACGCGACCCAGCGACTCAGCAGCTGAACGGCTACCGCAGCCAGCAACGCCCGGCTTGCGTGCACCCAATACGCACTGCGCATACCCGGGTCAGCTTGTGGTATTGCCGCTGCAACTGCAGGGGCAATCCAGTAGTTATCAGTGGTTCATCCAGGCCGATGGGGAGTTTGTAGCCTTGCAACCGGTCAGCCAGGACGATAGCCAGGGCCGCTTCCTGCTACCAGCCGACAGCCGAATCAAGCCACAGCAAATATATAGGGTATTCAGGCAAACTGATCCCTGGTCGCAGCCGCAGCCCATCGCAGTGGATATCCACACCTGTACCTTTATTCCCCTAGCGCCACGGCCGCCAGCTTCCGGGCATACCCCAGGGGAAATAGTCCTGCTGATGGACACTGCCTATCTTCAGCAAGTCCTAGCCGAGGTCGAAAGCCTGGGCTACAGCCCGGTGGCGCAACACAGCCTTGAGCGGTTGAAGCACAGCTTGCTTGTTATCAGGACCGATACCCGGCCACTGGATGAGGCTATCGAGCAATTGCGCATGCGCTTCAGCTTCGCCGAAGTGGACCGCAATGATCACTATCAGGGCGCCTCGGCACCGCGGCAGTACGCCCGGGAGCTTATCAACTGGGCGCCGCAACAGGACTGCCAAGCCCCCGGCGCTAAGCCCCTGCGCATTGGCATGATCGATGGTGACATCGCCCTTGATCATCCCAGCCTGGTCGGTCAACGCCTCAAACTCAGAGCCTTCCACCGCAATCAATCCGGGCCGGATCAGGATCATGCTACGGCTATTGCGGCACTGCTGATCGGCAACAACCAGTCAGAGGCCTTGAGCGGATTACTGCCCGACGCCGAACTTGTCGCAGCCTCGGTACTGGAGCAATTTGACTATGGCAGCGTGGCCACCACCGAAGCCATGGCCCGCGCACTGGATTGGCTGCTTGCGCAACAGGTCAGGCTGGTCAATATCTCCCTGTCAGGATCACGGACTAATAGCGTACTGAACAAAATCCTCGACCTGGGTACCAGCCAGGGGCTGTTGATCTTCGCCGCCGCAGGCAACGACAAACTGCAGGGCGACCCAGCTTTTCCCGCAGCACACCCGGCGGTAATTGCCATAACCGCTATCGATGCGGCTAACCGGGTTTATTCCTTTGCCAATCAGGGTGACTACCTGGACTTTTCTGCTCCAGGGGTAGATATCTGGACGGCCAGCCACGGCGAAAGTGGCCAGTACCGGTCAGGCACTTCCTTTGCAGCGCCCTACGCGGTTGCGGTAGCTGCCATGTACCTGCGGCTGAATCCGAATATATCCTGGGCAATACTGCATAGCGCCATGCGAGGCTACAGCCAGGATCTGGGTGCACCGGGGCATGATCCGGTATTTGGTTGGGGGCTGATAAGGGTGCCAGACAACCTGTGTCAGGGCTAAGCAGCTAACAAAACGTCTTTTGCGGGATCGAGTAGGGAGCGGGATTACTCCCGCCGCCCTCTCACACCACCGTACGTGCGGTTCCGCATACGGCGGTTCAT
>JBKBSI010000112.1:0-10942 GCA_046291745.1 Pseudomonas sp.
AGTTGAGTCGCATTTCGATAGGGAAGGTGCAAGTCGGCGCTATATCGATGCGATCGAATTTGAAAGTGGCATAGTTATTGAGGTTGGCCCCGCTCGTTTTGATGACATTAACGTGTTGTCGCAGGTTGTGACCGCTGGTGACGACGAGCTGCATGGCACCGCGAACGCTGACATTCTGGATGGTAAAGCCGGAAATGATGTGATTTATGGCAAGGATGGTAACGACATCATTTTTGGCGGCGCAGGCGACGATAAGTTGTACGGCGATGGTGGTAACGATGTTTTGTTCGGGGATCATGGGAATGACACGCTTTACGGAGGTGACGGTGATGATTATCTCTCCGGCGGTGCAGGCCACGATCGACTTTACGGTGATGCTGGTGACGATATTCTACATGGCGGTGCGGGAGATGATTATCTGAGTGGTGGTGTTGGCAGTGATCAGTATTTTTTCGGTATGGGTGATGGTCTGGATGTAATTGACGATCGTGGTAGCGCAGCAGATTTCGACGTTGTTGTCTTCGGCCCGGGTATTCTTTCCCAAGATGTAAAGGCTCAGCGGATTGGCAATGATCTGCATCTGATAGTCCGGGAGGATGAAGACGAAATCCTTGTTAAAGATCACTTCAGCCGGGCTGGGAATAGAATTGCCGAAGTGCAATTTAGCGACTCAGGTAGTGAGAGTAGTGTTCTGACGGCAGCGGATCTGGATGTGATTGTTGCTACAGCTACTGACGGCGCAGATGAACTGCATGGTGACGCGCAGGCAAACGTCATGTACGGCTTGGCCGGTGATGATTTGCTTTTTGGATACGGAGGCAATGACACTCTGTATGGTGGCGATGGTAATGACCGGTTGCTGGGTGGTGATGGTGATGACGTACTTTACGGGGAAGATGGCGACGATATTCTCGAAGGTGGAAATGGCAACGACACACTGATTGGTGGGCTTGGTAATGATCTGCTGATTGGTGGGGCAGGTAGTGATACTTACGTGGTTGCGGCCGACGGCAGCCATGATGTCATCGTCGAATACGATGCGACTGGTAAAGATATCGATAGAGTGCTCTTTGAGGAGGGTATTACTTCGGAGCATTTGAGTTTCCGAAGGACAACTAATGATATTGTCATTGATATCAACAAGGATGGTGTGCTGACGACTGTTACCATCCAGAACGGGTTCATCAATGCACGCAATAGAGTTGATTACCTTGAGTTCTCCGATGGTAGTACTATTGATATAGACACAGTGATGGCCAACTCAGCCGTCTGGGTTGGCACTGCAGCTTCAGAAACAGCTTATGGCCACGATGGTGCTGATACCATGGATGGTGGGGCTGGCAACGATACGCTGTATGGTCGCGCCGGTAATGACATTTTGCGCGGTGGTGACGGTAACGACTCCCTATATGGCGAGGCTGGAGACGATATCCTCCATGGTGATGCGGGTAATGATCGCCTGTACGGCGATGCCGGTGACGACATCCTCGATGGCGGCGCGGGTAATGACCGCCTGTACGGTGGCGCCGGTAACGACACCTACCTGTTCGGCAAAGGCGATGGTCAGGACATCATCTATAACGATGATGCGTCTGACCGTAACAATGCCGAAAGCCATGACCGCCTGGTGTTCAAGGAAGGCGTGGCGCTGGAAGAGGTTCGGACCACGCGCAGTGGCAACAACCTGGTGCTGAGCATTGCCGGTACCAGTGACCACGTGACGGTCAACAACTGGTTCGCCACCGGTACTGCCAGCAATAAGCTGCAGTCGATCGAATTTGCCGATGGCCGCAGTCTGGACCTGGCGCAGGTAGAGATCGACGTGCGCACCATCCATGGCACCGATGGGGTTAACACCCTGCAGGGCGCGGAAACCGACGACGTGCTGTACGGTTATGGCGGTAACGACACCCTGCGCGGCGGCGGTGGGAATGACGTGCTGTACGGTGGTGAAGGCAACGACTACCTGTACGGCGACGCTGGCGATGACATTCTGATTGGTGGAGCCGGAAACGACTTCCTGCAGGGTGGCGCCGGTAGCGATACCTATATCTTTGGTAGTAATAGCGGTGTCGACACCATCAACAACTACGACACTGACTCCCTGAGTGTAGATATCGCCCGCTTTGATGACGCGGCTATCGAGGATCTGTGGTTCAGTCGGACAGGGAATCACCTGCGCATCACTGTAGCGGGCACTGACGACAGCGTTACGGTCAACAACTGGTATAGCGGCTCCAACTATCAGCTTGATCGTATTGAGGTTGGGTCTTCGGTCTTGCTCGATACGCAGGTTGATCAACTGGTGTCGGCAATGTCCTCCTTTGCTGTGCCCAGTGGCGCGGGTAATGTTATTCCGTCGGAGGTGAAAGACGCTCTGCATCCGGTGCTGGCTGAAACCTGGCAGACTGCATAACGCAGTATGCCGTAGTAGCAAAAAGGGTCGCGCAAGCGGCCCTTTTTGTTTTCCGAGCCTGATACTGATCCGCGCTTGGGACTATGCCGAGTGCACCCAAAACGGGCAAGATAGAATCCTACTTCTGCAGCAGAGAGTGAGCCGTGAGTCACGACCAACAGCAATTTGTCACAGTGCAGACCCCGGAAGAGGCAGTAGAGCGTCTGGGGGAGTTGTATCAGCAGGCCACTTCGGCCTTGGGCGAGGCTCTGAGCGCCTATCTGGCGAAGCGCGTGAGACCGACGGAGGAACAGCTGCAGCGCTTCCGTTATCCGGCGCTACGCTTGACCTACGCCTGCAAGGAGGAGGTGCCGACCAGTGTGCGGGCCTACGCCAAGGTGCAGGTGCCGGGTACCTACAGCATTACCGTGACCCAACCGCAGGCGTTCCGCACCTATCTGCTTGAACAGCTGCGGCCACTGATGCGCGACTTTACCCTGACCATCGAGGTGGGTGTCAGTGATCAGGCCATCCCCTATCCCTACGTGGTCGAGCAGGGCGATGAGCTGGCTGGTTCGGGGGTGACTGCGGTTGAGCTGTCGCGGGTGTTCCCCAGCACCGATCTGTCGGCGGTCAGCGACGATACAGCGGATGGGCTGCGCGACTGGGAGCAACTGGATCCCATGCCGCTGGCCTTGTTTGATGCGGCGCGCACGGATTTCTCCCTGCGGCGACTGGTGCATTACACCGGCAGCGATTGGCGACATGTGCAGCCGTGGATTCTGCTGACCAACTACCACCGCTATGTGGACCAGTTTGTGCGCCACGGACTGGATATGCTGCTGAGTGATTCGCGCTTTGAGCGCATGGTCATGCCTGGCAACATCGTGGTGGAGCGCGGTATGTCTGAAGGCGAGATGCAGGCGATTCTGGATTCTGTGGTCTGGCACCGCTACCAGATGCCGGCCTATCACCTGCAGGCAGCCGAAGGGCACGGGGTGACGTTGGTGAATATCGGCGTGGGCCCCTCCAATGCGAAGAACATTACCGACCACCTGGCGGTGCTGCGGCCACACTGCTGGTTGATGATCGGCCATTGTGGCGGCTTGCGCCAATCCCAGAGTATTGGCGATTACGTGCTGGCCCACGCCTATATGCGCCGCGACGGCATTCTTGATCGCGTGCTGCCACCGCATATCCCGCTGCCAGCCCTGGCCGAGGTGCAACAGGCCCTGCAGGAAGCTGCTGCGCAGGTTACCGGCGAGCGGGGCGATGATCTCAAGCGTCGCCTGCGGACCGGCACGGTATTGACCTACGATGATCGCAACTGGGAGCTGCGCTGGGCCCAGGAGCGGCCGCTGATCAACCAGGCCAGGGCCATCGCCGTGGATATGGAGAGCGGTACCATTGCCGCGCAGGGTTATCGCCTGCGGGTGCCCTATGGCACCTTGCTCTGCGTGTCGGACAAGCCGCTGCACAGCGAGATCAAGTTGCCGGGGGCGGCGGGGGCCTTTTATGAGCGGGCGGTGACGCAGCATCTGCATATCGGCATTGCTGCGCTTGACCTCCTGCGTAGCCAACTCAACTCGCTGCATTCGCGCAAGCTGCGCAGTTTTGACGAGCCGCCGTTCCGCTGAGTGCGAGGGGTTACAGGCAAAACTTCTCAATTAGCCCGCGCAATATCTTTACTGTGGGTTCGATCCGGTCCATCGCCAGATACTCGTCCGGCTGATGGGCCTGGTCGATATCGCCTGGGCCAAGGATCAGGGTCTGCAGGCCGATCTGGTTCAGGTAGGGGCCTTCAGTGGCGAAGGCAACGCTACCGGCGCTGTAGCCGGTCAGCTGTTCGCAGGCCGCAACAATGGCAGCATCGGCCGGGGTGTCCATTGGCGGTACCCCGGGGAACAGCGGTTTGAAGGTTATATCCACCTGGCGCTCGGCAGCGATGAGTTGCAACCGCGCATCGATATCGGCGCGCAAAGCATTCGGATCCATGCCGGGGAGCGGACGGATATCGAACTCCAGTGCACATTTGGCGCAGATGCGGTTGGGGTTGTCGCCGCCGTGGATGCAGCCCAGGTTCAGGGTTGGCGTGGGTACGCCGAACAATGGGTTGTTCCAGCGCTTCTGCCATTGGCTGCGCAGCTGCAACAGGTCGCTGATGACCAGGTGCATGGCTTCCATGGCGTTGCGGCCCAGTGCGGGATCAGAGGAGTGCCCGGCCTGACCGATGATATCCACCCGCTCCATCATGATGCCCTTGTGCACCCGTATCGGCTTGAGTCCGGTAGGCTCGCCGATCACCGCATGCCGGGCCTGGAACAGGTCGCTGGCTACCAGTGCCTGCGCGCCGCTCATGGAGCTCTCTTCGTCGGCGGTGGCGAGAATGATCAATGGCTGCTTGAAAGGCCGGTCGAGGTAGGCTTTCAACGCTTCGATAATGATCGGAAAAAAGCCTTTCATATCGCAACTGCCAAGTCCGTACCAGCGGCCATCAGCCTCGGTCAGGGCAAAGGGATCATGCTGCCACTTTTCCGGATTACACGGCACGGTATCGGTGTGTCCCGCCAGCACCAGACCGCCAGGGCCCTGGCCGAGAATGGCGATCAGGTTGGCCTTGCCGGGCTCATCGGGGATGGGTTGAATGCGGCAACTGAATCCCAGGTCACTGAGCCAGTCGGACAGCAACTGCACCACCGGCAGATTGGACTGGTCCATATCCGGCTGGGTACAGCTTATCGAAGGGGCTTTGAGCAGGGCGTCGAACTGTGCCCTGAGGGAAGGGATGGGCATTGCAAACTCCTGGCAGCGCAAGCGGTAAGTTCAACCAGCTTACGCTGCCAGATAGTCAGCGTCAGCCGAAAATCCCGCTGAGGATAAAGAAATACACAATTGAAAGCAGCGCACCGGCGGGCAGGGTGATTACCCAAGAGCTGAAGATGGTGCCCACCACGCGCAGGTTCAGTGCGGCAATACCACGGGCCATACCTACACCGAGAACCGCGCCAACCAGAGTATGGGTGGTGGAGATCGGCAAGCCGATCCCGGAAGCAGCTACTACTGTAGTGGCGGTAGCTAGCTCGGCGGCAAAACCACGGCTGGGGGTGAGTTCAGTGATATGTCTGCCGATGGTGGCGATCACCCGGTAGCCATAGGTTGCCAGGCCGACCACGATACCCGCGCCGCCCAACAGCAATACCCAGCCCGGCACCACTGAGCGCGCTGCAATTTCACCGCCAGACTGCAATACGCCGACGATAGCGGCCAGCGGGCCTACGGCGTTAGCCACGTCGTTGGAGCCGTGGGCAAAGGCCATGGCGCAGGCGGTAAAGATCATCAGTACGGCAAAGACTTTTTCCACACTGGCGTAGTGGAAGTCCCTGTCTGCAGCGGGATCTTCCTTGACACGGGTCAGCAGGGCCACGCCGAGGATGGTTACCAGCGTGCCCACCAACACTGCCAGACCAAAGCTCTGCAGGTTGTTCAGGTCCAGCCCCACGTGCTTGAGGCCCTTGGTGACGGTCATGATGGTCACCACAAAACCCACTGCGAACATATAGAAGGGCACGTAGCGCTTGGCGTTGGCGAACGGGTTGTCGGTGTCGAGGATCAGCTTCTGCACGCTCATGAAGATCATAAAGGCGACGATGCCGGACAGTACCGGGGAGATTACCCAGCTGGAGACGATAGGTACCACGCCGCCCCAGTTCACTGCATCCACCGACACGCCGACGGCGCCGAAGCCGATCACTGCACCGATAATCGAGTGCGTGGTGGAGACCGGCCAGCCCTTCATGGAGGCGATCATCAGCCAGGTACCGGCTGCCAGCAAGGAGGCGAGCATGCCGAAGATCATCTGCTCCGGCCCGATCATGTCGGCTTCAAGAATACCGCTGCGTATGGTCTGGGTAACCGAGCCCCCGGCGAGGTAGGCACCGAGAAACTCGAAGACGATGGCGATGATGATCGCCTGTTTGATGGTCAGGGCACGTGAGCCAACCGAGGTGCCCATGGCGTTGGCTACATCGTTGGCGCCGATGCCCCAGGCCATGAAGAAGCCAAACAAGCAGGCCAGTATCAACAGTGTGGTGCCGTATTCTGCAATCAGGGTCATGGTAACAATACTCTGTTCGGGTGCATGTACAGGTTGGCCACTAGCGGGCCATTAGCTGTTCCAGACGGTTGCCGACGCGCTGGGCGCGATCCGCGACATCACCAATCCACTCGATGATCTGGTAGAGGAACATGACATTGACCGGTGGCAGGTCATGCTCCAGTTTGAACAGGTCGGCACGCAGCTTGATCTGCAGGGTGTCGGTATCGTGCTCGATACGGTCGAGCTCTTCGATCAGGGTTTCGACCAGGGTGACTTCACGTCCGGCAAAGCCGGTTTCGAGCAGTTCGTCCAACTCGTTCATGGCCTTCAGGGCCTGGGCTGCGGCGTCGACTGAGCGCTGCACAAAGGTCTGGAAGGCGGGCTGGATTGGCTCGGGAATCGCCATCTGCCGACCCAGCATCAGACCCGCTATATCCTTGGCGCGATTGGCCACTTTGTCCTGTACACTGAGCAGCTCCAGCAGGTCCGAGCGTGGCACGGGCAGAAACAGGCTCTTGGGCAGGTGGACGCGAACATCTTTTTTCAGCTTGTCGGCATCACGCTCGAGCTGGGAAATCTGCAGTTGAATACGTTCCGCCTCGACCCAGTCGTTGGCAATGACTGCGGCGATAAAGGGAACCAGTTGCGCGGCGCACTCATGGGCTTTGCCGATATGCTGCTGCATGGGGCCTATAGGCGAGCGACCGAACAGGTTGAGAAAGGGGTTGCTTGGCATGGAGCCTCCGGAGCGGGTTCAAGTCGCGGATTATAGGTGCTGAACTGTCTATCGTCATCAAATCAACATAAATCTGACACCATAGTGTCATTTATGGGCCTGCTACCCAAGCCGCAAATCCGCATTACATGAGAGCTTTTGATGGGCAAAGAAACCGAAATAAAACTACGCGCCTCCACCGAAACCCTGAAAGCGCTGCGCGAACATCCCTTGTTGCAGCCCGGTGTTGATGGTGAGTGGCAACGCAGTGAGTTGCTGAACCAGTATTTCGACACGCCTGCGCGGGATCTGGCGCGGGCTCGAGTGGCCCTGCGCCTGCGGCGTGACGGTGAGCAGATGATCCAGACCCTGAAGAGCCGCGGGCAGAGCGTTGCAGGTCTTTCAGAGCGCAACGAGTGGGACTGGTACCTGAAGGAGCCGAAGCTGGATCTGGCATTGCTGGATGACAGTTGCTGGCCAGAGGCCCTGCGGGATATCGACAAGAACGCTCTGCAGCCGCTGTTCACAACCGATTTTGAACGCACCAAGGTGTTATTGCAGCGTGAATCTCAGTTGGACGGTGAGACGCATGTGGTGGAAATCGAAGTGGCGCTGGATGCCGGGCGGGTAGTGGCTGGTGAGCGCGAGGAAGCCATTGCCGAACTGGAACTGGAGTTGCGCGCCGGTCCTGCGGTGGCCTTGCTGGAGCTGGCCAATGCATTGTGTCAGGACTTGCCGTTGATGCCCTGTGATATCAGCAAGGCCGAGCGCGGTTATCGCCTGTTTGATCCATCCAGTTACGAATTGAAGATCAATGCCCCGGCATGGCATGCCCAGAGCAGCGTAGACGATGTAATCGGCGGAGCTGGCTGGCAATTGCTCGGACAAAGTCAGCGCCTGGCAGAGCAGTACCGCCATGCCGGTCAGTGGAAGGTGTTCCGTGAGCTGACTCTGGCACTGACTGCGCTGCGGGCTTCCTTCGGCGTCTATGAGCTAGCCCTGCCGCGTTCCAGCGCCCAGTCGTTTCTGCCGCCGCTGGATAGCCTGTTGGCGCGTTTTCGGCCACTGGTCCTGGCCGGCTGGGCTGATGACGAGTCAGGTCAGCAGGCCCGTGAGCAGGCTGCTGTGGTGTTTGCCGAGGCGGTCGAGGCTCCGGCCTGGGGGCAGTTGTTCGTTAGCCTGGCGCTGTGGTTGCAGAAGCAGGGCTGGAAACACAACCGTCCGCCCCGGGGTGAGCGCATTGGTGCATTGGCCTTGCCGCGCTGGTTGCTGGCAGCGGTGGCCAAGGAGGTGCAGGAACTCAAACTGCCGCACAACAACGATCCGGATTCGGCGGTCAGTGAATGGATGGACCAGCAGGCGCGTTTGGCTCGTCTGTATTTTCTGCTTTCCGGTTTTCGCGGTTTCTTACAGGTGCCGGAGCCCGACCGTCTGTTTGGCGAGCTGAACAAGTTGCAGGCCCTGCTCGAGCAATACCCGCAGGTGGCTGAAGAGCAGCGTCCGCTGTTGCTTGCAGCTTTGCGCAAGCAAGGTCAGAGGCTGCGCAAGCTGAACGCCTGGCGTGAACTGAACGGTTGAAAGCGATAGTCTGAGGCCCGTGACTGGCAAACAGGAGGTAGGCATGAGAAAGCTGGCGGAGCTGGCGATACCGGGTAGTGATCGGATATTGGAGTTGGGCGATTTTCTTGCGGTACTGGTGGACCAGGGCCGCATCACCCAAGACACCGCCGAGCAGCTCAGCACCCTGCGCCGCGCGGGCACGGGAGATGCCAGCAAGTTGCATCCGCTGGAGTTTATCGGCGGCCAGGCCCCAGATGACCTTGCTCGGCCAGGCAAGAAGCTGGATATGGAAGTGCTCAGCCGCTGGTTGGCGGTCGAAGCCGACCAGCCGTTCTACCGTATCGATCCACTGAAAATCAACGTTGCCGCAGTCACCCCGCTGATGTCCTTTGCCTTTGCCCAGCGCCACAAGATTCTGGCGCTGGAGGTCAACGAGCGGGAAGTGGTGATTGCCAGCGCTCAGCCCTTTGTCAGCGGCTGGGAAGCCAACCTGGTGCATGTGCTTAAGCGCGAGATCAAGCGCGTAGTCGCCAGCCCAGCGGATATCCAGCGCTACTCGGTGGAGTTCTATCGTTTGGCCCGTTCAGTCAGCGGTGCCAATGCCAGTGATCAGAAGAACAGCGCTATCGGCAACTTCGAGCAGTTGCTCAATCTGGGCAATATGGGTCAGGAGCCCGATGCCAACGACGCTCACGTGGTTAATATTGTCGACTGGCTGTTCCAGTACGCCTTCGAGCAGCGTGCCAGTGATATCCATATCGAGCCGCGCCGCGAAACCGGTACGGTACGATTCCGCATCGACGGTGTGCTGCATACCGTTTATCAGTTTCCGCTACAGGTGGCGGTAGCTGTGGTCAGCCGCCTGAAAACCCTGGGGCGCATGAATGTGGCGGAAAAGCGCAAGCCGCAGGATGGACGGATCAAAACCAAGTCACCCCAGGGCAACGAGATCGAATTGCGTCTTTCGACCTTGCCGACCGCCTTTGGCGAGAAGATGGTCATGCGGATCTTCGACCCTGATGTGCTTTTGCGCACTTTCAACCAGTTGGGCTTTTCCAACGAGGATCAACAACGCTGGAAATCCATGGTCTATCAGCCCAACGGCATTGTGCTGGTGACCGGGCCGACCGGCTCGGGCAAGACCACTACGCTCTATACCACGCTCAAGCAACTGGCTACGCCCGAGGTGAATGTCTGCACCATTGAAGATCCGATCGAAATGGTTGAGGACAGCTTCAATCAGATGCAGGTACAGCACAATATTGATCTGGATTTTGCTGGTGGCGTGCGCGCGCTGATGCGCCAGGACCCGGATATCATCATGGTTGGCGAGATCCGTGACCTGGAAACCGCTGAAATGGCCATCCAGGCAGCCTTGACCGGTCACCTGGTGCTATCCACCCTGCATACCAATGATGCGCCCAGTTCGGTCAGCCGCCTTATTGAACTGGGCGTCCCGGCTTATTTGATCAAGGCAACAGTGCTCGGCGTTATGGCCCAGCGCCTGGTGCGGACCCTGTGTCCGCATTGCAAGGCACCGACCGAGGTGGATGCGGATGCCTGGCGGGAGCTGACCAAGCCCTGGAATGCCCCGCTGCCAACCCAGGCGCATCGTCCGGTAGGTTGCCCTGAGTGCCGCGACACCGGCTACCGTGGCCGCGCCGGAGTCTACGAACTGATGCTGCTGAGTGACAGTATCAAGCCTCTGGTACAGGCGGATATCGACCTCAACGCCCTGCGCCGCCAGGCCTATAAGGAAGGTATGCACAGCCTGCGGTTGTCCGGCGCGCAGAAGGTCGGAGCGGGCCTGACCACCATTGAAGAAGTGCTGCGGGTTACCCCCACCAGCCAGCAGGGATAGAATGCTCGGCCGATTTCAGCGGAAGCGAACATGAACTACAGGCACAGTTACCACGCGGGCAATCATGCCGACGTATTCAAACATGCGGTGCTGCTGCGTATGGCCCGGTTGATGCAGCGCAAGGAGGCCGGGTTTTGCTATCTCGACAGCCATGCCGGTACCGCTCTGTACGACCTGCAGAGCGAGGCGGCAGGCAAAACCGGGGAGTATCTGCAGGGTATTGCCAGGTTGTGGGGGCGTGATGACCTGCCCGAGTTGCTGCAGGATTACTCCCGGGCAGTCGCTCGGCATAATCCGGACGGCCTGTTGCGCCTG
>JBKBSI010000113.1:0-10905 GCA_046291745.1 Pseudomonas sp.
CTGTGTTGGCATGGCTATCAGGTTGTGGTGGGTATCAAGTTAAATACTGAGAGGTTAGAGCTAGTGGGAGTGTTCTTTACCCTTTGTGTGAAAAAGCTCAGCAGCGCATTACCGATATGCAGCGTATCAGTTTCGAATTGCCGCCCCTGTTCAAGCAGGCGCCTTGCCGAAACTGGCCTGACTATAGCTATAACTCGCGCACTGATAGCCTCAATGTGGTAATCCCCGGCGTTATCGCCAATGAATCGCAGATGTCAGTTGGCGGCGTCCATTCCATGTCCTTTTTTGCAGGGCTGCGCAGGGAGTACTTTTTATCCCCTGAGGGATTCTTTGAGGATTACAGCGAATACCTGAGTGAGCGCAGGGAGATTGCCCGGCTGGTGACAGCCAGCTGGGTTGACTGGTCCGGCGGTCGTTGTGCGCGCTTTTACTCGGAAGGTGACAACGGAATTTTCCTGCGCAGGTTGCTGGAGTACACCTGCTGGGAGTCGGTCAGCGGCTCGAGCTTTCCTATCCATATTTACGCAACAGAAAATCTACCGCCGGGCTACACCCCAACGAATCTTGATAAGGCGATGATCGAGCCGGTGCTGGTCAGTTTGCAGATCCACCCTGTACCGGCTGAGCGTTTGGCCTTCTGGGCCAGTGATAAGGCTGAATTTTGTTCAACCCTTAAAACCAACTTCGATGAGAAAAAGGCATTGAGAATGGGCGACCGACCTGATCGGCGCCGATCTGTGCGGTTTTTGCGCGAGTGTGGCTACGAGGTGCCCGACCCGGTTGGCGTAGGGAGCTGGGGCGAGTTGTTTAAACCTGGCGGTCGTTTGATTGGTCGAGCGGATGGCGAGGAGTCACTGCGCCGGCTGAGCCCGGAGCAGTTTGCTGAACTGGAAGCGCGGCTGATGTCGTTGTTGCCCGCGCCAGGTGTGCGACCTGAAATCAGCGTTCAGACCTTTACAGCGGATCGTAAGGGGCTGGTAGAGTCCTTCAGGGCGACCGGTCCTTATGCAGGTGACTGGTACCGCGTGCCGCCTTCATACAATGACCGCTATGGTTTTGGTATCCGCAACGACCCGGTGCTGGGCCGGGTTATCGATGTGCACCTGGGGTCGGGCGGAATGCCGCCTGGGCTGCGGATTGCGAGTGAGTAAATGCGGCTGGTCTCTGGTAGCTATAAGGCAATCTCGAAGTAGCTAGACATGTTGCAGTGCCCAACAGATTTAAGGAAAAGTGGTTTGGCGTTTGGACGGTGAACGAGAAAAGAACGAGCAAGGGGGACAACGAGAAAAGAGGGCAGATTGAACTAGCCCCGGTTGCGTGGACACCGGTTTAAGAGACAGCGTTTCGTTGCTCATACTCGAATGGCGTCATGTAATCCATGAAAAGCAAGATTAAAGAAGTTCCCCGCCCTTGGGTGGTTGACGTTGAAACGAAAGATGTTGTCTATGGGAGTGTGCCAAGTGGTGTTTCAGGCCCTCTGAAGATGTATTGATGATCAGGGAGAACTAAGTCGATGGAAAAGGCATTACCTGCACCAAAACACACTATGCGTGTGGGCGCTTACTTGATTGACATCTTGATTTGTTGGTTGTTGGCCTCGTTTATACCCTATGTGACTGGACTAATCTTGGGATCTCATGCGTTTATGCTGTCAAGCTACGCACATTGGGTGGCGCTTGCCTACTTCCTCCTGAAGGATTCCTTGCCAAATGGGCAGAGCATTGGTAAGCGCCTTCTGGGTCTTGCCGTTATTGGTGCCGTGACTTATCAGAACTGCAAATGGTGGCAGTCTGCGCTGCGTAATCTGCTTTTGATGCTTCTATTGCCCGTGGAGATTATATTCGTGCTGCTGAACAGCCGCCGTCTTGGTGACGCGCTGGTATCCACCATGGTTATCGATACCAGAGTTGTTTCAGTTGAGACAAGCAAATAGATATGTTCGCTATACTGGCGGCACTGAGGCAAAGACCTATGGGTTGGCGGCTTACGGTTCCTACGAGCTGGCACCGCAGTTGTACCTGGAGGGTAGTCTGGGTTACAGCCGATTCCGTAGCAAACCCCTTCACAAACTTCGGATTACGGACGAGTTGGTCTGGGGCTGAGTAAAGGGCTGGGGCAAAACAGAAGTCTGGCACTGCGGGGCGAAACGCTAGTTGGCCACAATCGCTACGATGACTACTCGCTTGAAATCAGATACCGTCAGGCTTTCTGAATGACGGTCGGCGGTTGGTCCTGATGCGCAAAGCATCAGCTATCGCCTGCGGGTCGGCAGCTTTGCTGTCGGCCCGTTTTGCTTCGTTGCTTTGCATGTTTCTATTAACTGGTTGTGCTTCCAATGCCGACTCGCTTGCAACAAAAGTCCGGAATGGCAGTGCAGTCAGCCTTACCCAGCCTTCTGGCGAGAAGGAGTAATGCGTGATCTGCTTTTCGGGCAGAAAGACACTCAGGTGCCTCCCCGGAGTCGCTTGGCAGCCGCGCGGGGCATAGCTGAGCAAACGCGAAGTGGCAGAGCCAAGGATTGTATAAAGAGCGGTATTATTCCCAGCTCAAACGGTGTAACAACCAGTCCCCATCCTCTTCGAGCCAGTCCAGGGTCAGTGAATAGGCCCTGGCGGTGTCGGGAATAAAGCGCTCTGCCCCGGTGATGCTTACCTGCGCCCGGGTCCGGGCCTGACCGCTGTACACCGGATCGATTTCGGTCTGTTGCTGCAGAACAAGTACCTTGATGCGCTGGTTCTGCAGGAACATCACACCCATGGTGCGTCTGGCCCAGTCCTGATCGTATTGCCCCTTGGCTTCGAACTGCGGATGAACCACGGCCATGACCCGGTCGCTGGAACGGGCCTCGATGCCTTCGACCAGCTCCTTGAGGCTGTGATTGAGACGCTCATCGGGACTTTGCGAGCCGCAGGCGACCAGCACCAGGCTGATGAGAAGCAGGGCGCCGAGGCGCATGGCAGAGCCGATCGCAGGTAACATAGACAGAGTGCCCGTCGGTCAGTAATGTTGTGCTATATCAGATAGCGGCCGTTGCTGGCCGCCACTCAGGCCAGGAGCGCCCATCATGCAGCTGTTGTACCCGGAGATCAAACCCTACGCCCGTCACGAGCTTGCAGTGCAGGCCCCGCATGTCCTCTACGTGGACGAGAGCGGTCAGGCGGAAGGTGGGCTGCCAGTGGTGTTTATCCATGGCGGGCCGGGCGCCGGTTGCGACAGCCTGAGCAGACGTTTTTTTGATCCCTCGGTGTACCGCATCATCACTTATGATCAGCGCGGCTCGGGTCGCTCCACGCCCCACGCCAGCCTGGAAAACAACACCACCCAGCATCTGATCGAAGATCTGGAGGCGTTGCGCGAGCATTTGGGTCTGGAACAGTGGGTGCTGTTCGGTGGGTCCTGGGGTTCAACGCTGGCGCTGGCCTACGCCCAGGCGCATCCAGAGCGGGTTCAGGGCATGATTCTGCGCGGCATCTTTCTGTGCCGCGAGCAGGACATTCACTGGTTTTATCAGGAGGGCGCCAGTCATGTATTTCCCGATTATTGGGAAGATTATCTGTCGTTGATTCCCGAGGACGAGCGTCACGATATGGTCGGTGCCTACTATCGCCGCCTGACTGGAGATGATGAGATCTGCCGCATGCATGCGGCCAAGGCCTGGTCGGTATGGGAGGGCCGTTGCGCCACCCTGCGACCCAGCCCGCAGGTGGTAGAGCGCTTCAGTGACGCGCGGCGGGCCTACGCCATCGCCCGTATCGAATGCCATTACTTCGTTAACAAGGCGTTTCTGGAGCCGGATCAGTTGCTTGCCAACATGGAGCGTATTGCTCACATTCCGGGCATTATCGTACATGGCCGCTATGACATGGTTTGTCCGCTGGATAACGCCTACAGCTTGCACCAACGTTGGCCGGGTAGTGAGCTGAAGATCATTCGTGACGCTGGGCACGCCGCCTCTGAAACCGGCATTGCCGATGCCCTGGTACGCGCCACTGAGACCCTTTCTCGGCAGTTGCTCAACCTGCCGCCGCTGGTGGAATAAGCGTGCGGGGTAGCAGGTGAGGGCTCTGTTGCAGCGGGTCACTCAGGCGCATGTCGAGGTGGCTGGAGAAACAGTTGGGCGTATCGATCAGGGTCTGCTGGTCCTGATTGGCGTGCAGCCGCAGGACACTCCGGCGCTGGCCGATAAGCTACTGCAGCGCCTGCTCGACTACCGGGTATTCAATGATGCCCAGGGGCGTATGAATCTGTCGCTGCGCGACACCGGTGGCGGGTTGTTGCTGGTGTCCCAGTTTACCCTTGCGGCAGATACGCGCAAGGGCTTGCGCCCGGGCTTCTCCACCGCTGCGGCGCCAGCCGAAGCCGAAGCGCTGTTCGCCTATTTGTTACAGCAGGCGCGCCAGGCTCACCCGCAGGTCGCCAGCGGTCGCTTCGGCGCGGACATGCAGGTGCACCTGGTCAATGACGGGCCCGTGACCTTTCTGTTGGAGGTTTGAGGCCCGCGCGGTTCAGGCCTTGAGTGCCTCCTCGACAAACTCCAGGCGGTCCTGGCCGAAGAACATCTGATCCCCGACAAAGATTGTCGGTGCGCCAAACACGCCGCGGCGTATTGCTGTTTCGGTGGTGGCCTTGAGCTGGTCCTTGACGCTCTGATCATTGATGCGTTGCAGCACTGCCGCCGGGTCAAATCCGGCCCGGGCCAGCACCTGGCCGACGATCTCCGGCTGGTTCATGTCCTGCTCCTCGATCCACATGGCGTGAAATATCGTGCTCAGGTAGCGCTCGAAATCTGCCGTGCCAAGGAAGGCGGTAGCGCCGCGCATCAGCTGCAAGGTATTGATGGGAAAGTACGGGTTGTGATTCAGCGTCACGCCGTAACGCTTGGCGAAACGTTGAAAGTCGATCCGGGAATAGCGCCCCTTGGCCTCTACGGTGGCGGGAGAGCTGTTGCCGGTAGCCTGAAATACGCCGCCCAGTAGCATCGGCTGGTATTCCAGTTGCGCGCCGCAGCGCTCGGCCAGCGAGGGTAGCTGGGTCCAGGCCAGATAGCTGGCGGGGCTGCCGACGTCGAAAAAGAATTCGATGGTCTTGCTCATGTTGTTAGTGCTCCTGCCATTGTCGGGTGTTGTCCAAAGACCTGTTCGGGCTTGCCTAGAAGGTTTCCATCCAGGGTCGCAGATCCAACTCGTGGGTCCAGCAGTCGCGCGGCTGGCGGTGCAGTTGCCAGTATTGCTCGGCGATATGCTCGGGATCGAGAATGCCTTGCTGGTCCTTGAGTGCGTAGCGCTCGGGAAAGTTGTCGCGGATAAAGGCGGTATCAATAGCGCCGTCGATAATCGGATGAGCAACGTGGATGCCCTGCGGTCCGAGTTCACGGGCCATGCTCTGGGCCAGTGCGCGCAGGGCGAACTTGGCTCCGGCAAAGGCGCTGAATCCGGCACTGCCGCGCAGTGAAGCCGTCGCGCCAGTGAATATGATGGTACCGCGGCCACGTGGCAGCATCACCCGCGCGGCTTCGCGTCCGCTGAGAAAGCCAGCCAGTGCGGCCATTTCCCAGACCTTGCGGTAAACCCGTTCAGTGGTCTCGGTAATTGAGAAGCGTACATTGGCGCCGATATTGAAAACCACCACGGCGATCTCGCCGATATCGCGCTCAATCTGCGCAAACAGTTCGGTCGTCTGTGCTTCGTCGCGTGCATCGCAGCCAAAGGCATGGGCCTCACCGCCCTCGGCCTGGATCTGTGTAATCAGGGGCTGCAGCGCCTCGGCTTGTCTGCGGGTCACGCACAGGGTAAAGCCCTCGCGGGCAAAACGTCGGGCGATGGCGCCGCCGGTAGCATCGCCTGCGCCGATAACCAGGGCAACTTGGGTTCTGGACATGCTTGTTTCTCCTATAGTTCTTTTTTGGAACTTAATTGATCGTCGGTTCCTTTTTAGAACTTGTCAAGCTATTCTGTGGTTATCGCACTACTCCGTAACCCGCTATGGGAGAGACCAGCATGCGCTGGGAAGATCTGGATCAGCAGCCCTGTTCGCTGGCGCGTACGCTGGCGGTCATCGGTGATCGCTGGACGCTATTGATACTGCGTGACTGCTTTCTTGGGATTCGACGCTTCGACCAGTTTGAGGCGCGTCTGGGCGTTACCCGGCATATTCTCACTGATCGCTTGAAGAAGCTGGTGGAGTACGGCGTGCTGATCAAGGTGCCCTATCAGCAGCGCCCCCGACGCGAGGAGTACCGCCTGACCGAAAAGGGTCTGGAGTTGCATCCGGTGCTGATTGGGCTGGTGCACTGGGGTGACAGGCATATGGCCGATGAGCGCGGCGCCCCGGTGCTGCATGTGCACAAGGGCTGCGGTCAGGTCATGCGGCCGGTGCTGGTGTGCTCGGAATGTGCTGAACCTGTCACTGCCAAGGATATACGGGTAGAGGCCGGGCCCGGTTGGCTGGATGCAGGGGTCCTGCCTGACAAGCAGGGGAAGGCCTGGGAAATGCCTAGAACAGTCGACCGACCAAAGCGGTGACAGCGGTTTCGACACGCAGAATGCGTTCACCCAGCTGCACCGGCTGCAGACCGGCTTCCACCAGCTTCTCGACCTCATAGGGCAGCCAGCCGCCCTCCGGACCTATGGCCAGGGTCACCGGCCGGGTTACCGCGCGCGGACAGGCGGCGTAGGGTCCGGGATGGGCGACCAGGCCCAGGGTCTGACTGGCAATCTCAGGCAGGTGGTCCTCGACAAAGGGCTTGAAGCGCTTCTCGATCCGCACTGTGGGCAACAGGGTGTCGCGGGCCTGCTCCAGGCCCAGCAGCAGGTTATGCTGAATATGCTCGGGCTGCAGAAAGGGGGTTTGCCAGAAGCTCTTTTCCACCCTGTAGCTGTTCAGCAGAATAATCTCAGCCACGCCCAAGGTGGCGCAATGCTGCAGAATGCGCCGGAACATCTTGGGCCGCGGCATCGCCAGCAGCAGTGTCAGGGGGAGCTTGGCGGGCGGCGGCTGGTTCAGCAGGACCTGTATCTCGGCCTGCTCGGCGCTGAGAGCGAGCACCTGCCCCTGGCCCATCATGCCGCCCAGGCGGCCTACTTTCAGGCTATCACCGGGTTCTACCTGATGTACTTCGAGCAGGTGTTGAAGTCTTCTGCCGCGCAGCAATACGCGGTCTTCGGCAATAAAGTCAGCGTCGTGCAGCAGCAGCAGGTTCATGCGCCAGGAGGATCTTGCGGGTCCTGTTCGGTGGTGCCACGCGGGGTCATGGGGCGGATTAACTGGCTGAACAGGATGCCGACTTCATACAGCAGCCACATGGGTACTGCCAGCAGGGCCTGGGAGATGACATCGGGCGGCGTCAGGACCATGCCGACAACAAAGCACCCCACCACCACATAGGCGCGGATGCGTTTCAGCTTGGCCACATCCACTGCGCCGGTCAGCACCAGCAGTATGGTCGCTACGGGTATCTGAAAGGCCAGCCCGAAGGCCATGAACAGGGTCAGGACGAAATCCAGGTACTTGTTGATATCGGTCATCACTGCCACCCCTTCCGGGGCAGTGCTGGTGAAGAAGCCGAACACCAGTGGGAAGACAACAAAATAGGCAAAGGCCATGCCCGCATAGAACAGCAGGATACTGGCGGCCAGCAAGGGCACGGCCAGGCGTTTCTCGTGCTGGTACAGGCCCGGCGCAATAAAGCTCCAGAGCTGGTGCAGGACAAAGGGCATGGCGATGAACAGGGCGCTGATCAGCGCCAGCTTGAACGGCGTAAGAAACGGTGAGGCGACATCGGTAGCGATCATGCTGGTGCCTTCCGGCATGAACACGCGCAAGGGCTCAGAGATAAAGGTGTAGAGATCGTTGGCGAAATAGAACAGCCCGGCAAAGATCAGCATCCAGATCAGCACAATGCGCAGCAGTCGGGAGCGCAGCTCGGTCAGGTGGGCGACCAGTGGCATGTCTTCGGCGAGTTGGGCCGGGGTGCGTTTGTTACTCATTTGGACGGGGCTGGCTCTCGGTGACGGCGGGGTCGTTGGCGTCGCCGCTAGGTTCGGCCGCAGCCGCAGTCTGCTCTGTTGATGTTACAGTTTGTTGGCGCTGACGTTTCACATTGGAGCTGGGCTTGCTTGGCGTGGTTTGCGCTGCGCTTTCGGGCTCTGTGGAGGTCGTCGTCTCTTGCGTTGCGTCCTTGGTCGAATCGGGTTTTTTCTCCAGATTGGCGAGGATGCGCTCGTTGTGCAGTTGCTGGCGTATCTCGTCGGCACCGATCTCGCGTTCGACCTGGGCTCTGACGTCGGCGAAGCCGCGCTTGATCCGACCTATGGTCAGACCCACGGTGCGCACGGCCACGGGCAGACGCTCGGGGCCGAGGATCAACAGGGCGATGATGGCAACGAACAGTAGTTCGAGGAAGCCGACGTCAAACATGAAGTATCAGTCCCCGGACTTGGTTTCCTGCTTTTTCTGCGCTTCGAGGTCCAGCGTCTCGCCGGTCTTTTGCTGGGCCTGGGGGTTGTCTTCATCGCTGTTGACTGATTTGCGGAAGCCCTTGATTGCTTCACCCAGATCACTGCCTACGCCTTTGAGCCGCTTGGTGCCAAACAGCAGGATGACGATGACCAGGACGATCGCCAGTTGCCAGATGCTAATGCCGCCAAAACCCATTGCAAACCTCCGGGGCTATGCCCTATTTAAGTGGACGCGATGCCTTTTCGGCCAGGCCGGAGAGGTCGAAGCGCCGTTCCAGTTCGGTGAGTATATCCTGTGGGCCAAGGCCCAGGTGACTGAGCATGACCAGGCTGTGAAACCACAGATCGGCAGTCTCGTACACCAGGTCGGACTTGTCGTCGCTGTGTTGACAGTCCTTGGCGGCCAGCAGGGTTTCGGTGCACTCCTCGCCAACCTTTTCCAGAATCTTGTTCAGACCTTTTGCGTGCAGGCTGGCGACGTAGGAGCTGTCTGCCGGGGCCTGTTTGCGCTGTTCCAGAACCGCGGCCAACCGCGCCAGGGTGTCATTCATGTTTGTGTTCATACATCTGCTCCGGGTCCTTGAGTACTGGCTCTACCGTCTGCCACTGGCCATCCTTGAGTACCCGATAGAAGCAGCTCTGGCGCCCGGTGTGACAGGCAATGCCACCCTGTTGTTCGATCATCAGGATGATCACATCGGCATCGCAATCAAGTCGTAGCTCGTGAACGATCTGCACATTGCCGGACTCCTCGCCCTTGCGCCAGAGCTTCTTGCGTGAGCGTGACCAGTAAATACCGCGACCTTCGGCAGCGGTAAGCTGCAGGGCTTCACGGTTCATCCAGGCAACCATGAGAATGCGCTGGCTGTGCCGGTCCTGGGCAATGGCTGGCACCAGGCCGTCGGCGTCCCACTTGATGCCGTCCAGCCAGGCGCTGTCTAAGCTTGAGTTGTTCATAGGGGAAGTGTGCCAGTTATGGGTTGCTTTGCGCTAGCGCTTGTTGCATCAGCCGCGGCGCAATATCAGCCAGCCACCGAGCACAATCAGCAGCCATTGGCTCGGCTCCGCCTGGGACCACAGGGTCGGATCAGCGCCGAGTCCGCTGGCGCCCAGTAGCGTCAACAGTAGCCCAGCCAGGCGTAGCCCGGTATGCCCGGTGCGCAGGGTTACGCTGGGTTGTGATGGCGGCACTCGGTCGAGAGCCTGGCGCGCGCTGTGCAGTAGCGGAGGCAGTTGCTCCAGGTGCTGCTGCCAGTTGCGTAGCTGGTGCTGCGGCATCGCGCGCTCACGCATCCAGCGCTCAAGATAGGGCTGGCCGGTGCTCCATAGATCCAGATCGGGATACAGCTGGCGACCCAGGCCTTCGATGTTCAGCAGAGTTTTCTGCAGCAGCACCAACTGCGGCTGCACTTCCATATTGAAGCGCTGGGCGGTCTGGAACAGGCGCAGCAACAGCTGACCAAAGGAAATGTCCTTCAGTGGGCGCTCGAATATAGGTTCGCAGACACTGCGGATGGCGGCCTCGAACTCGTTGATGCGGGTTTCCGGCGGCACCCAGCCGGAGTCGATATGCAACTGCGCGACACGCCGGTAATCGCGCTTGAAAAAGGCCATCAGGTTGCGCGCCAGGTAGTTCTGATCCTCAGGCGTAAGGCTGCCAACGATACCGAAGTCGATGGCAATGTACTGGGGCTCCCACGGATGGCTGCGCGAGACAAAGATGTTGCCCGGATGCATGTCGGCGTGGAAGAAGCTGTCGCGGAATACCTGGGTGAAGAATATCTCCACACCGCGCTCGGCAAGCTTTTTCATGTCGGTGCGCTGATCCTCCAGGGCAGCCATGTCGGTGACCGCCAGGCCATCGATGCGCTCCATGACCAGGACCTTGTGGCGGCACCAGTCCCAGTAGACCTTGGGAATGTACAGCAGCGGCGAGTCCTCGAAGTTGCGCCGCAACTGGGAAGCGTTGGCCGCTTCACGGTACAGATCAAGCTCGTCGAAAATGGTGTTTTCATAGTCGCGGACCACTTCCACCGGACGCAGTCTGCGGCCTTCGACGGAGTGCCGTTCGAGCAACCGGGCAGCCAGAAACAGCCACTGGATGTCCTGATGGATGACTGCGCCGATGCCGGGACGGATGACCTTGACCACTACTTCGGTGCCGTCCATCAGTTGCGCAGCATGCACCTGAGCAACCGAAGCCGAGGCTAGGGGCTCTGCGCTGAAACTGGCGAAGATAGCTTCAATAGGCTGGCCGAGCTGCTCTTCAATGCGCTGCCGAGCTTGATCCGCCGGGAAGGGCGGGACCTTGTCCTGCAGCCGGGCCAGCTCCAGGGCAATATCGTCGGGCAGCAGGTCGCGGCGGGTGGAGAGTATCTGACCAAACTTGATAAATACTGGACCCAGGTCTTCACAAGCCAAACGCAGCCGGGCGCCGCGGCTCAAGTCG
>JBKBSI010000114.1:0-10892 GCA_046291745.1 Pseudomonas sp.
TGCGCACAAAGCCCTCTGAAGAGGGGCAGAGGTGATAGGGGAAATCACCCTCAAAGCCCAGGGTAGCCATAAAGCGGTGCTGCAGTTGATCATCGGGGTTGAATACGATAGTGGGTACCTGCCCCAGGTTCTGTGCACTGGGTCCGTCGGGGAAGTGACGCCTGATCAGGTCCGGGCAGGCCACCGCCAGATAACGCATGTTACCCAGATACAGAGCGCGCGCTCCGGCCACCGGCGTCGGCGTGGCGCATACGCAACCAGCTACTTCTCCGGAGCGCATACGCCGCAGCACTATATCCTGATCGTCAGTCAGCAACTCCAGCAACAGCCCCTGCTCTGCACACACCTGTGCCACCGCCGCAGCCCACCAGGTAGCAAGGCTGTCGGCATTCAAAGCGATGCGCAGTCGTGCCGGCTGGTCTTGCTCGCCAGCCATGGGCACATCCTGTTGCAGGTCGCGCTCCAGCAGCCGCACCTGCTGGACATGGTTGAGCAGTCGCTGCCCGGCGGGGGTCGGTTGCGGTGGGCTACTGCGCAGCAGCACGGGCGCTCCGACCCGTGACTCCAACAGCTTGACGCGCTGCGATACTGCCGACTGGGACAACCCCAACGCCTGCGCTGCACGTTCAAATCCACCCTGCTCTACCACCGCAGCCAGAGCCTGCAGACACTTGTAATCCAGCATCATTAATTTCTCTTATGTGATGTAAGCATTATTTGTTTTTCTTATCAAAAAAACCAACCCAAACTGCCGCCTGACCTTAACTCCCCGTCCGGACGATCCTTAATGACTGCCTACCATCCCTTTATCACCGGTTTTCTGATCGCCATCAGCCTGATCATGGCTATCGGCGCGCAGAACGCCTTCGTGCTTGGCCAAAGCCTGAAACGCGAACATCACCTCAGCGTGGCGCTGGTTTGCATGAGCTGCGATGCGATACTGATTCTGGCAGGCATTTTTGGATTGGCCAGCCTGATGCAACAGCATCCAGTGGTACTGGAAGCCACGCGCTGGGGCGGCATCTTGTTTCTTCTTGGCTACGCTACTCTAGCCCTGCTCCGGGCCTGCAAACCCCGCGCGCTGCAGGCGGGGGCGCCAGTTGGCAGGTCGTGGCGCCAAGTGATGCTCGCTACTCTGGCAGTGACATTACTCAACCCCCATGTGTATCTGGATACCATGGTGCTGATTGGGACTGTCGGCGCACAGCAGAGCCAACCGGGCCTTTTTGCCCTGGGCGCAGTAAGCGCCTCAGCCACCTGGTTCACCGTGCTTGCACTGGGTGGCAGCCTGCTTGCGCCCTGGCTGAACAAGCCCGGTACCTGGCGCGCCATCGACCTGGTAGTGGCGGCAATGATGCTGGCGGTTGCCTGGGGACTTTTCAGTGGCGGAAGCGGTCTATAACCACACGCTTGGTCCGTGGATAGGCCTGTCTACTGATGCTATCATCAGGGTTCCCCGTCGGACCGAGCGGGTAGCGCCCATATTCAAAAGAGGCGTTATCGGGTGAGCAGCGCAGCGATAGCCAACCCCCAGTCAAACTGGATTCGTTTTGCAAATCATACCGTTTCCGGATCCTGATACCTGAGAATGGAGATACATCATGGCTTTTGAATTACCAGCATTGCCGTACGACAGAACAGGCCTCGAGCCGCACATTTCCGCCGAGACCCTGGACTTCCACCACGGCAAGCACCACAACACCTATGTGGTCAACCTGAACAATCTGGTTCCGGGCACCGAATTCGAAGGCAAGAGCCTGGAAGAGATCATCAAGACTTCCAATGGCGGCGTATTCAACAATGCAGCCCAGATCTGGAACCACACCTTCTACTGGAACTGCCTGAGCCCCAACGGCGGCGGCGAGCCTACCGGCGCTCTGGCCGACGCAATCAACCAGGCCTTTGGCTCCTTCGACAAGTTCAAGGAAGAGTTCAGCAAGACCTCCATCGGCACCTTCGGCTCCGGCTGGGGCTGGCTGGTGAAGAAAGCAGACGGTTCCCTGGCCCTGGCCAGCACCATCGGCGCCGGTAACCCGATGACCGCTGGTGATACACCGCTGCTGACCTGTGACGTGTGGGAACATGCTTATTACATTGATTACCGCAACGCCCGTCCCAAATATGTTGAAGCATTCTGGAACCTGGTGAACTGGGATTTCGTAGCGAAAAATTACGCTGCCTGAGCCCCATAAGTGCCACTGACACACCCCGCGACGGCGGGGTGTGTCGTTTCTGCCCATGAAATGACGCTGGCACTTTGACGTCAGCCCTTTCATTGTCAATACTGATAGCTTATGAATACCTGTTCCGGGGTTTGACTGTGCCCGCAATGCGGCAAGCGCACCTCGACTATCAACTGATGCCTGGAATAACAAAATTTGAAACTGGAGCGTCGACACAGCCTTTCCATCAAGCTTTTACGCCTGGTTCTGCTTTGGGCACTGCTGGTTGGCATGGTATTGAGCTGCGCCCAGATTCTTTATGATCTGAGAAAAGAACGCACCCAGATCAACAGCAATGCATCGCAGATTCTTGCCATGGCCCGCGACCCGGCCACCCAGGCCGTTTACAGCCTGGACCGGGAAATGGCCATGCAAGTAGTCGAGGGTCTGTTCGAGCACCACGCAGTGCGCTTCGCCTCGATTGGACACCCGGACGAGACCCCTCTGGCCAGCCGCGAAGAGCCTCTGAGCGACTCCCGCTACCGAACACTCACTGATTGGCTGCTCGGCGTACAGCAGAGCTACAGCATTGAGCTGCATGGCCGTGAGCCCTATAACGAATATTACGGCGACCTGCGTCTGACGCTGGATACTGCGCCCTATGGCGCCGAGTTCTTGCAGCGTTCAATGATCATCATGCTGTCGGGCATCCTGCGCGCCATGGCGATGGCCTTTGTGCTGTTCCTGCTCTACCACTTCCTGTTGACCAAACCGCTATCGCGCATTATCAGCCATATTGCTGACATCAATCCCGATCAGCCGGGCAAGATGCATATCCCCATGCTGCCAGGCCAGGAACGCAACGAGCTGGGCGTATGGATTACCAAGGCCAACGAGCTGCTCGATTCAATTGAACGCAACACCCACAGACGCCGGGAAGCCGAGGCCAACCTGCTACATATGGCGCAGCACGACACCCTTACCAGCCTGCCCAACCGCAGCATGCTGCAGGAGCAACTATCGCGCATCCTGACCGATGCCGGCCGCAGGCAACGCGGCGTCGCGGTGCTGTGCTGCGGTCTGGATGATTTCAAGGAAGTTAACGAGCAGTTCAGCTACCAATCGGGCGATAGCCTGCTGGTAGCCGTGGCCGACCGCCTGCGCGGCAACAGTGGTCGGCTCGGCAGTCTGGCACGCCTGGGCGGCGATCAGTTCGCGCTGATCCAGACCGGCATCAACGAGCCCTATGAGGCCGCTGAGCTGGCACAAACCATTCTCGACGACCTCAGCCGCCCCTTCGATCTCGCGGATCAGAGCATCAGTCTGCGCGCGACCATTGGCATTACCCTGTTTCCGGATGACGGCGACGATGCCGAGAAGCTGCTGCAAAAGGCTGAGCAAACCATGATGCTGGCGAAGGCCAGGTCACGCAATCGCTACCAGTTCTACATTGCCAGCCTCGACAGCGAGATGCGCGTGCGCCGGGAGCTGGAAAAGGATCTGCGCGGCGCGCTGGAGCGCAATGAGTTCCATCTGGTCTACCAGCCCCAGATCAGCTACACCACGCACAAGGTGGTGGGCGTTGAGGCGCTTATTCGCTGGCAGCATCCCGAACGCGGCCTGGTACCTCCAGACCTGTTCATCCCTCTGGCAGAACAGAACGGCAGCATCATCAGCATTGGTGAATGGGTACTGGACCAGGCCTGCAAGCAACTCAGAATCTGGCACCTGGAAGGCTTCGACGACCTGCGCATGGCCGTCAATCTGTCCACTGTGCAACTGCACCACGGCGAGGTGTCGAAACTGGTCGCCAATCTGATTCAGCGCTATGAGCTGGAACCACACTGCCTCGAGCTGGAGGTGACCGAGACCGGCTTGATGGAAGACATCTCCGCCGCAGCCGGACACCTCAACAGCTTGAAAAAGGCTGGGGTACAAATTGCCATTGATGACTTTGGTACCGGCTACTCGTCCTTGAGCTATCTGCGCGGACTACCCCTGGACAAGATCAAGATCGACAAGAGCTTTGTACTCGACGTACTGGTCGACGAGGACGATGCAACCATTGTCCGCGCCATTATTCAGCTCGGCCGCAGCCTGAACATGGAAGTCATAGCTGAGGGCGTGGAATCGGCCGAACAGGAAGCCTATATCGTCAGCCAGGGCTGCAGCGAGGGCCAGGGTTACTTCTACAGTAGGCCACTGCCAGCCACAGCCCTGGCTGACTGGATAGTCGAATACAACAGCAGGGCGCGCAAGCCGGGCAAGAGCAACAGCATTCCGAATTGAATTCTGACCCGTTACAACAATGGCTGCTACAGCAGAGCCAGCAAGAACCAGCCACTGGCAACCGCACCGACCACCAGCCCGACCATGCTGAAGATGGATTGCTTGCGCAGTCTGCGGCTCAGATCCTCTTCATGGTGATCAGAGAGAATAAAGGGCAAGCCGCGATGCGGTGGTTTACCCAGCGCGTGAACCACAGGAGCCTGACCCTGCACGCGTAACTGACGTGCAGCCTCCTGATCAGCCGCGACACGCACCTGATCCCACTCCTGCATATCCAGACGCCCATCGCCGTCCTGATCAAAACGGCCCAATAGATCCGCGTAGTCCGCCTTCCATTGACTGATGACCTGTCTGGCTACCGCCTGCTGATCCATGACGCCGCGACCGCCGCCGCGGCTCTCGAACCAGCCCAGAGCATAGAGCATCTCGCCTTCGGCAAACCATTCCTCGGTGTAGCGATAACGCTGTCCGATCAGGCTGCCGAGCAGGCCGGTACGCACCGAACTGCCCGCTGGCCAGCGCTGATTGCCCTCCCAGCGCCTACGCTGCCTGGGATGGACCTCAGAGCCCAGCGGCTTAATCCAACAGGACCCCGTATCATCGCGCAACAGGAAGGGCCGCTCCGAGGAGCCGCCCTCGACTCTATGCCAGCGACTGCTCCTACCCTGGCGCCGGTATTCTTCGACGGTGAAGCGATACCACAGACAATCCACTTCACCGAGGGGTGAGATCAAGGGTTGATGACCACCCGCATCCACCTCGCCCTTTAGCTCGACCAAGCCCTGAGCCGCAGAACGAATACGTGAAGTTGGTGTGTCCTCGATCCAGCGGGCACGGCGCAAGCGCGTGAACATGAAGTACAGCATTACCAGGGTGAATATACTCAGGCCGCCGGTAATGACTGCGTAATAATCTGACGAGAGCCAGAGCACACCATGCACATCAATCATGAAAACAGGGCGCGCATATCCACATCAGCCTTCTCGGCTTCGGAGAACTGCAGTAGCTCCGCAGGCGGAAAAGACAGCGCACGGGCCACCAGCACGTCAGGAAACTGTTCGATCCGCACGTTATTGATGTAGACCGCCGCATTGTAGAGTTCGCGCCGGTCGGCAATGCCGCTCTCCAGACCGGTGATGCGTTCCTGCAGGTGCTGGAAGGACTCATTGGCTTTCAGGTCGGGGTAGTTCTCCACCACCGCAAACAACTGCCCCAGTCCCATGCGTAGCGCCGTTTCCGCCTGTCCCAGGCCTTTGACGTCAGACTTTTCCCGCGCCTGCGCGACCGCGCTACGAGCCTGTACCACCTTCTCCAGGGTTTCCTGTTCGTGTTTCATGTAGCGGCGGCAAGCCTCTACCAGTTTGGGCAACTCATCATGGCGTTGGCGCAACAGTACATCGATATTCGACCAGGCTTGGCTGACCGCATGTTTGATGCTTACCAGTTGGTTATAAAGCATGACGGCGTACAGCAGGACCACAATCAATACGGCCAGGAACGCCAATACCAGGGGGTCAGTCAGGTCCATCGGTTTCTCTCCTTGAAAGGGCCTCTGTCAGCCCGGTGCTATTTTTCAAGTCACTATATAACGCAACCAGCCCACGCAGGAAACTACCAATGGATGCCAAGACCAGCATGGGCCCATAAAAAACCCGGGCCAAAAGCCCGGGTTATGATCCAGCCAGGGCGCCACCTACTGAAAAATGGACTCCCCGGACAGGCCGTGCTGCTCAAGAATCTCGCGCAGGCGCTTGAGCGCTTCGACCTGAATCTGCCGCACACGCTCGCGTGTCAAGCCGATCTCCCGACCTACCTCTTCGAGGGTGCTGCTTTCATGGCCACGCAGACCAAATCGACGGGTAACCACTTCGCGCTGCTTTTCCGTCAGTTCCGACAACCAGTTATCGATACTGTTGTTCAGGTCATCGCCCTGCAGCAATTCGCAGGGATCGGTGATGTGGTCGTCGGTCAGTGTATCAAGCAGGGTTTTGTCCGAATCCGGGCCAAAGACCATATCAACCGAGGCAACGCGCTCGTTCAGACCGAGCATGCGCTTGACGTCTTGTACCGGACGGTCAAGGAGTTTGGATATCTCCTCCGGGGACGGCTCGTGATCAAGCTTCTGCGTCAACTCACGGGCCGCGCGCAGATAGATATTCAGCTCCTTGACCACATGAATCGGCAGGCGGATGGTCCGCGTCTGATTCATGATTGCCCGTTCGATGGTCTGGCGAATCCACCAGGTGGCATAGGTCGAGAATCGGAAGCCACGTTCCGGATCAAATTTCTCTACCGCGCGGATCAGCCCCAGATTGCCTTCCTCGATCAGGTCGAGCAAAGTCAGCCCACGATTGACGTAGCGGCGAGCAATCTTCACTACCAGACGCAGATTACTTTCGATCATGCGCTTGCGCCCGGCTGGGTCGCCCTTCTGCGCCAACCGCGCGAAGTGCACCTCTTCCTCGGGGGTAAGCAGGGGGGAGAAACCGATTTCGTTCAGATACAGCTGGGTGGCATCCAGCTGTTTGGTAAATTCGAAGGCGTTCTCGCGCTTGTGCGTGCGCGGAGTGGCAGCCTTGCCACGCCTGGAGGGCGCATCCATGTCGATCTCCTCGTCCCTGGAGCTTTGCCCGAGCAGGGCAACGTCATCATTGGTGTGGTCATCAAGTTCGTTATTATTATTTGATCCCATCTTGCATGCCCCATTGCGATTCATTCAGGTTGCCGCCGGTGACTGCCGGTACCGACCCCTATCACTCCAGACACTGAAGACCTTAAAGCAGTTCAGATCTCCGATTGCAGATTGCCCGGTGCATATGACAAGCGTGTGTCGCTGCCGACACCTTACTCAAGACTTTGGCAAATAAGCCAGCGGGTCAACTGGTTGGCCCTTCCGGCGTATTTCAAAATGTAACTTGACCCTGTCCGTACCGGTGCTGCCCATCTCGGCAATTGTCTGTCCGGCCTTGACCTGGTCGCCTTCGTTGACCAGCAGGCGACTATTGTGGGCATATGCGCTGAGATAGGTCTCATCGTGTTTGATGATGATCATCTCGCCATAACCCAACAATCCCCGCCCAGCGTAGACCACTGCGCCGTTTGCCGCTGCCTTGACAGGCTGTCCCAATTGCCCGGCAATATCAATGCCTTTATTCAAACTCCCGTTTGACTGAAAGCGTGATATTAGAGGGCCCTGTACCGGCCAGGACCAACCAGCCACACTGGCGGGTAGCGTCACTGTGCTGGCCGGACGCGAGGGCTGGCTAGCCGGCGCCGCAACCTGGCTTGTACGTGGCTTGGCCGGGGTCGCGGCAGGACGTGTCGGGGTGGCACTAGGGCGCGGAGTCGGGGTGCGAGCAGCTACTTGCCTTGGCGGAGAACTGCCTTGGCCCGCCTGCAGACTGATGCGCTGGCCGGGATAGATGGTAAAAGGTTCACGCAGACCATTGGCGGCGGCCAATGCCTTCCAGTCCCAGCCGTACCTGAAGGCAATCTGGTACAGCGTCTCGCCGCGCTGCACCGTATGTTGACCGCTAGTTGTTGCAGGCTGTGACTGGGCCTGCTGTCCGCCCCGCCCACGATCATCAATAGGCACTGTCCCGGCGGGACCGGCACAGCCAGCCACCAGGCCCATCAGGGAGGCCAGCCCTAGCCGCTTGATCGTGCTTATGACAGGTCGTGCGTCAGACACATACAGCCCCAAGGCAGAGTGGTGGATAGCGCGCCGAACGAGGGAGGAAGCGCCGACAACTCGGGGCGCAATCTCGTGGTACCAGCTCGACATGCTCGAATTTCACTATAGATGCTGACCATGGTCAATGGTTCGACCGACGCCCCCACCATTCCAGCAGCGACACTAATACCACGGCCAGTAGCATCAAGGCCAATCCCGCCTGCCAGAGCGATGGCAGACCGGTCAGTTGCTCGTAGTGCATGGGTGTCACATTAGCCTCCAGCAGGGGCACCGAATGACCCTGACTGTCGACGCGCCAGGTCAGAGTTTGCTTCCACGGCCAGACCTTGTTCAGTGAGCCAAGCAACAACCCGGTAAGGAAGGCCAGGGTGATATTTCTGGCGTGTCCGAGCAACCATGAGAGCACCCGCGAGAAGCTCAGCAGGCCGGTTATGCAGCCCAGTACGAAGACGCCGATCAGCGCCAAGTCAAACTGCTTCACCGCATCGAGAATACTGGTGTACAGCCCCAACAGCAGCAGAATGAAGCTGCCGGAAATACCCGGCAATATCATCGCGCAAATGGCAATCGAGCCTGCCAGAAAAATCATCAGCGGCGTGGCCGACCACTGCAGCGGCACCGCCACAGTGATGAGATAGGCGAATACCGCTCCGGCGACAAAGGCGGCGACCGTCGCAAGACGCCAATGGGCTATCTGACGGCCCACCAGCCACACCGAGACCAGAATCAGTCCAAAAAAGAATGACCAGATCAGGATTGGATGCTGATCAAGCAGATAACTGATCAGCCGGGCCAGGCTGGCAATGCTGATGATGATCCCGGCCAACAGGGTCAACAGAAAGGGCCCGTCGATGGCCTGCCAGGTGTCGCGAAAACGCCCCCTAGCCAACCACAGCAGCTTGTTCGGTGTGCAGGCAGCGATGGCAGCCAGCAAGCGGTCATAGATACCGCTGATAAAGGCGATGGTACCACCCGAGACCCCGGGCACCACATCCGCGGCGCCCATTGCCACGCCCTTGAGAAATATACGCAACAGGTCCAGCACAGAATCAGCTTCAGGCTTCAAGATCGAATGGCTCCTGCCAAAAGGGGGACAAATCGCACCGGCTCGACCTGCTGGTGGATAAAATGATCACCGTCACGCACCACCAGGGTAAGAAACTGCTCACGCTCACCAACCGGTATCACCAGGCGTCCGCCATCGGCCAACTGGTTAAGCAGTTCTTTGGGCACCTCGTGGGGCGCTGCCGACACCAGAATGGCATCGTAGGGGCCATATTGCGGCCAGCCCCAGTTGCCATCCGCGTGGCGGAACACCACATTGCGGATGTTGATGGCCTTGAGCACATCCTTGGCCCGTTCCTGCAGCGGCATGATGCGCTCAACACTGAACACCCGCTCCACAACCTGGGCCAGGATCGCGGTCTGGTAACCGGAACCGGTGCCGATCTCCATCACCTTGTCCAGCGGTCCGCCAGCCAGCAACAGCTCGGTCATGCGCGCGACAATATAGGGCTGCGAAAGCGTCTGGTTATGCCCGATCGGCAAGGCCGTATCCTCATAGGCGCGGTGCGCCAGGGCTTCATCGACGAACAGGTGGCGCGGAGTACGACGTATCGCCTCGAGCACCTTGAGGTTACTGATTCCCTCTTCAAACAGCCGCTCGAGCAAACGCTCGCGGGTGCGCTGGGAGGTCATGCCGATGCCTTGTCTATTGATCTGATCGTTCACGGCATTCAACCCAAGGCTGCCAGCCACTGACCGAGGTGATCGAACACCTCGTAGTGGGTCTTGTCTACCCGCAGCGGCGTAACCGAAATATAGCCCTGCATGACTGCATGAAAATCCGTGCCTTCGCCGCCATCTTCGGCATCACCTGCCACGGATATCCAGTACCCCTCCTTGCCCCTTGGGTCGACCCATTTGACCGGCTTGGCGGCGCGCGCGCGGTGACCCAGACGAGTCAGGCGAATGCCCTTGATCTGTTCTGCGGGCAGGTTGGGAATGTTCACATTGAGAATGGTCCGCGGCGGCAGATCCAGCTGCCCATGGGCCTCGACCATACGCCGCGCCAGCTGTGCTGCCACGGGCAAATTCTCTACCTGGCGGCCGACCAGTGAGAAGGCCATTGCCGGGCAGCTGAGAAAGCGGCCTTCCAGGGCAGCAGCGACAGTGCCTGAATAAAGTACGTCGTCGCCCAGATTGGCACCCTGGTTGATACCGGCAACCACCATATCAACGCTACCCTCGTACAGGGCATTGAGGCCCAGGTGTACGCAATCGGTAGGGGTGCCATTAAGACCGATAAAGCCGTTTTCCAGCTCAAACGGACGCAGGGGCTTGTCCAGGCTCAGGGCACTGCTGGCACCGCTACGATCCTCGTGGGGTGCCACCACCACGCAGTCGGCATAATCCTTGAGAGCCCCATGCAGCGCCTTGAGTCCCGGCGCCAGTACGCCATCATCATTGGCTATCAGAATACGCATCAGATTTCGCTTTCCAGTCCACCGCCGGGCTCGTCTGTCAGCACCACCAGCTCTCGCAGCATGGCGGTGGCAAAGCATCCAGTCGGTAGTGTGAATTCAAGTTCCAGACTATCCGGTGAGGGATAATGCCACGTCAAAGCGCCAATGGGGAGGCGCAAAATACGCCGGGCCTGTTCCAACCCGGCTTCCTGCAACCAAGCCGCGAGCTGCGCTTCGGCTGCTGCAGTCGCCACCTCGAGCGCCAGCACCTCTTCCGCTACT
>JBKBSI010000115.1:0-10743 GCA_046291745.1 Pseudomonas sp.
GGCCTGCCCATTCTGTTTCGTAATGATCTGGTGGGGATGATCGGTCTGGCTAACCGCGAGGAGGGCTACAGCGACTCCGATGTCAGTTATCTTGCCCCGCTGCTGCAGACCCTTGGGCAGTTGATCCAGGCACTGCGCAAGGACAGTGAAGAGCGCATCATTCGCCGCCGACTGGAGCAACAGCGCCAAGCCCTGCGAGCCCTCAATGAAATTACTGCCTTGCCCAGTCTGGACACCTCCGTGCGCTTGCAACAGGCCCTGGCGCTTGGCTGCCAGTACCTGGCGATGGACTACGGCATTGTCAGCCATGTAGAGGACAACAGCTATCTGGTCCTGGCTCAGCACAGCACCGACGAAGCTCTGCTGGAGGAGGAACGTTTCGAATTGGGCACCACCTACTGCGCCCTGACCCTGCAGAACGAAGACGTGCTGCCAATCGAGTTTATGGGTGAATCACGCTTCAAGGGACACCCCTGTTACGGTCGCCATGGTCTTGAGAGCTATATCGGGGTGGCACTGGTGGTCAACAACCAGCGCTATGGCACCCTGAATTTTTCCGCCAGGCAAGCACGCAAGCATCCCTTCGGCGAAACCGATCTCGAGTTTGTACGTCTGATGGGCCGCTGGGTCAGCAGCTCGTTGTCACGTTGGGGGATGGAGCAGGAGCAGGAACGTATCCTCGATCGCTTCAAAAAACTCACCGAGCATCTGCCCGGGGTGGTTTATCAGTACCAGCAGGACGCTGACGGCCACGCCTGGTTCCCCTATAGCAGCAATGGCCTCTGGGATGTCTGCGGGGTAACCCCGGAACAGGCCAGCGGCGATGCTGCGCTGGTAGTCCAGGCCACGCATCCCGATGATCTTCAGATGCTGATCGACAGCATAGCGGCTTCTACCAGGGACCTGAGTCTGTGGCAGTGCGAATACCGAGTTCTGCACCCCGAGCGCGGCGAGCGATGGATGGCGGGGCAGGCCCGGCCTGAGCAACTGGCTGACGGGGTCATCATATGGCACGGATTTATTACTGACGTAACGCCGCGCAAGCAGGTGGAGTTGGCACTGGAGCGTGAACGTGAACGGCTGGCCAGTATCATCCAGGCGACCAACATCGGCACCTGGGAATGGAATGTTCAGACCGGCGAGACCCTGCTCAACGAGCGCTGGGCAGAGATCGTCGGCTACCGTCTGGAGGAGTTGCAGCCACTGACTATTGAGATATGGAAGGACATGGCGCACCCCGATGATCTGAAGCGCTCGGAAAAGCTGCTCAGACGCCACTTTGCCGGTGAGCTGAATTATTACGAATGCAAATCGCGCATGCGCCACAAGAATGGCGAGTGGGTGTGGATCAATAGCCGCGGTCGGCTTATCAGACGCGATGAACAGGGCAAACCGCTGTGGATGAGCGGCACCCATGCCGATATCACCGCCGAAATGCTACGTGATGCAGAGATCACCAGGGCCCGCGCCTTTCTACGCGCAGTAATCGATGCCTCGACGGAAGTATCGGTTATCACCACCGACCTGGATGGTGTCATCACCCTGTTCAACAGTGGTGCGGAAAAACTGCTGGGCTACAAGGCAGAAGATATGATCGGGCTGCGCAAACCCACGCATTTTCATCTACCCACCGAGGTAGAGCGCCGGGCCGCAAATCTGGGCCGTGAAACCGGGCAGGCAGTCAGCGACATGGAAGTATTTTTCTGCAACGTGCGCGAGGGCCAGGCCGAAACGTTACCCTGGACCTACGTGCATTGCGATGGCAGTCAAAGGCTGGTCAATCTGACTGTCAGCGGCATCGTTGACGAACAGCAGCAACTCAACGGCTTCCTGTTGATAGGCACCGACATCACCGATCTGATTCAAGCTACCCGGGCCCTGCAAAAAAGCGAATCGCGCTTCCGCAGTATGGTCAGCAACCTGCCTGGGGCGGTTTATCGCTGCAACAGCGACGCCGATTGGAGCATGTCTTACATGAGCGAGGAGATAGCCGTTATTACCGGCTATCCGGCCGCTGATTTTATCGACAATAACCAACGCAGTTTCGCCAGCATCATTCATCCTGACGACCTGCACCTGACCTACCAGGTGATCGAGCAGGTGGAGCGTCACCAGGCCTACGAGCTCAACTACCGCATCCTGCACGCCCAGGGCCATGAGGTCTGGGTCCGGGAAAAGGGCCGCGGCGATTACGACAGCCACGGCAAGCTGCTGTGGCTCAGTGGCTTTATCTGGGATGCCACCGAACAGCACCGGGTCGATCAGATGAAAAGCCAGTTCGTTTCCACCGTCAGTCACGAATTGCGCACCCCATTGACCTCGATTACCGGTTCCCTGGCGCTAATCAACAATGGCGTACTGGGTACGGTGCCGGAGAACATGCGCAAATTGCTGCAGATCGCCCACAGCAACAGTATGCAACTGAACAATCTGATCAACGATCTGCTGGACATGGACAAGCTTGAGGCGGGCAAGATGCGTTTTAACCTGCTGCCGCAGCCCCTGATTCCGCTATTGCTCAAGGCGCTGGAAAGCAACGCCAGCTACGCCTCGCAGTTTCAGGTAACACTGGAATGTGGGCATATCGACAACGTCCGCGTCACGGTGGACGCCCAGCGTCTGGGGCAGATACTCAACAACTATCTGTCCAACGCGATCAAGTTCTCGCACCCAGGGGATACTGTGCTGCTTGAGGCACATTATGACCAGGGTAAAGTGCGTATCCGGGTAACCGACAAGGGCCTGGGCATCGCAGCGGACTTTCAGGCGCGGATCTTCAGCAAGTTCTCCCAGGCAGATTCAACCGACACCCGGCAAAGGGGCGGCACCGGGCTCGGTCTGGCCATCTGCCGGGAGCTGGCGGAACGCATGCAAGCGGAGTTAGGATTTGAATCAGAAGCCGGGCAGGGCTCGAGCTTCTGGTGCCTGCTGGATGCGCAGCCCATAGAGGATCGCGAAGCATGAACAACCCGAAAGATGGCGATACCTCGCAGACCATGCGCCTGCAGGCCCTGCAACAACTGGAGATCATGGACACCGAGCCAGAGTCGGCCTTCGATGACATTACCGCTATCGCCGCCAGCACGCTGGGCATGCCGATCGCTCTGGTTTCGCTGCTGGACAGCAGCCGCCAGTGGTTCAAGAGCCGAGTCGGGCTCGACGTCTGCGAAACGCCGATTGAATCGGCCTTTTGTGCCCACGCCATTCGCTGCGAGGTATTGCTGGAAGTTCCCGACGCCAGACTGGACCCGCGCTTTGCGAATAATCCTCTGGTGCTGGGCGAACCGCATATCCGCTTCTACGCTGGCATGCCGGTTCGTAGCCCCGCTGGCGTACGCCTGGGTACGCTCTGTGTTATTGATAGCCAACCCAGACAGCTGGATCCGGAGCAGCGTGAAACCCTGGCCAGGCTCGCCCGCCTGGTCGAACAATTGCTGATATTGCGCCACGAGGTTCTTCAGAGTGCGCAACGTCAGCAGCAACTGATCGAACAGCAGGCGATCAATCAACAGTTGCTGGACTCAGTGGTCGAAGGCGTAGTCGCCTGCGATATGCAGGGCACGCTGACCCTGTTCAACAACACCGCCCAGCAATGGCACGGCGGCGACATAAGAGATCTAGCCCCCGAACAGTGGGCCAGCTACTACCATCTGTTCGGCGCCGACGGCAGCACCCCGCTGACGCTGGAGGAGATCCCGCTACTACGGGCTCTGAGCGGTGAAGCGGTACGCGACGCTGGCATGTGTATCCAGGCGGTTGGCCAGCCGCCGCGCTTTATCGAAGCCAATGGTGGGCCGGTCTATACGCCGCAGGGACAACTGATCGGCGCGGTGACGGTTATGCATGACGTCACCGAAAGGCGCCGCGTTGACCAGCTCAAACGCAATTTTGTCGCCTCTGTCAGCCACGAACTACGCACGCCGCTTACTTCCATCAGTGGTGCCATCAGTCTGGTACAGAGCGGTACCATCGGCACCCTTTCCGATGCCATGAGCAAGATGCTGTCCATTGCCCAGGTCAACAGCAAGCGCCTCAACCAACTGATCAATGACCTGCTTGATATCGAACGCCTGGAGTCCGGGCAGATGCACCTGATGTGTCGTGTGCAACCACTGCTGCCGGTGATTCGCAGCGCCTGCGAGGTCAATCAGGGTTATGCCGCCGAGTTCGAGGTGGCACTTGAGCTACAGGAGCCTGCCAGCGACCCGCAGGTGGATATCGACGCCAACCGGATACTGCAGGTAATGGACAACTATCTTTCCAATGCCATCAAGTTTTCCCCGGCGGGCGGGCGAGTCTCGGTACAAGTGGATCTGATGCCAGACAGAGTAAGGGTCAGCGTGGTCGATCAGGGCAGCGGCATCGCTGTGGAAGACCAACCGCGCCTGTTCCAGCGTTTTTCTCAGCTCGGTGCAGCCAGCCGTCGTAGCGGCGGGACCGGCCTGGGTCTGAGCATCACCCGCGAGCTGGTAGCCCGCATGGACGGCGAGACCGGCGTGGACTCGGCAGCGGGTAAGGGGGCACGCTTCTGGTTCAGTTTGCCACTGGCAGCAACTGACAAGCTGGCACACTAATGACGACTGGCGCAGACGTGCCATAATGAATCAAGACACCGTTGCAACAGGGGATTGAACAGCATGTCGGAGCTGGAGCGCATCATGCATATCGAGGACGACCCCTCGATCCAGGAAGTGGCCCGAGTAGCGCTGGAGATCGTCGGCGGCTTTACGGTATTGAGCTGCAGTTCCGGGGCGGAGGGCTTGGAAAAGCTCGAGGCCTTTGCACCCCACCTGATTTTGCTGGATGTCATGATGCCCGAGATGGATGGCCCGGAAACACTCGCCAGACTACGTGAGACGCCTACTGCGGCCAACCTGCCAGTGGTGTTCATGACCGCCAAGGTACAGTCCCACGAAATCACCGAGTATCACCAGCTGTCTGCAGCCGGGGTGATCATCAAACCCTTCGACCCCATGACACTTGCTGATCAGATACGCAGCATCTGGAATGAAGCCCGTGGCCAGTCCTGATCTACAAACCCAGTTAGCCGAGCTGACCCGTTCGTTCCGAGCGCGTCTGCAGGCCGAGTTGCAGGAGATGGGTGTACAGGCCCAGAACTTGCTCGAACACCCGAATGCCGAGGCCGCCAGTCTTGCCGGATTGCGTGAACAACTGCATAAGCTGGCCGGTTCGGCGGGCACCTTTGGCTTTACTGAACTGGGCGTGCAAGCGCGATCGCTGGAGCTGATTGCCACCCACTGCATGGATTGCGGCAAGCTTGGTGACGCGGACCGGGAAGCCTTGCTCGTCGGCATTCAGGCACTGCCGAGGTACCTGGCCGAGTTGCTGCAATCACAGCCGGTAGCACCTACCGCAACCCCGCATGGCGGCCATGGGCCGCGCTGTATTGCCATCATGGAACCCAATCCGCAACTGCTCAAGAGTATTCGCGACACCCTGGAGAGCTTCGGCTATCAAACCCGTGGCGGCAGTGACCCAGCAGCGCTGGAGCAAATCTTTGCGCAACAGGTCCCCGACGCGCTGGTGATTGATATGAGCCTGCCGCACTGGAATAGCGAATGGGCAAGCAGCATAGCGCTGCTGCAGAGTCAGTTACCCGAGCCACTGCCGCTGATCGCCATTTCCGACCAGGATGACTTTGACGCGCAAGTGCAGGCGGTGCGGGCAAACGCCCAGGGTTTCTTCACCCACCCGGTAGACCTGCCAGGCTTGGAAAACCGTCTGGAGGGCTGCTTCAGCCTGCAGCAGAATGAACCCTTCAGGGTGCTGGTGATCGACGATGATCAGGAGCTGGCCGGACGCTTCGCCGCAGTACTGACCAGCTTCGGCATGCTTGCCGAGATCCTCGGCGAGCCACGGCAGATTCTCGAGCAGTTGCAGCGCTTCCAGCCCGATGTGGTGCTGATGGATGTAAACATGCCTGACTACAGTGGCCCCGAACTGGCGCAGGTGATCCGTCTTAACGAAGAATGGCTGCGCGTGCCGATCATCTACCTCTCTGCAGAAACCGACCTGCAACGGCAGATGGCAGCGCTGATCAAGGCCGGGGATGACTTCATCACCAAACCGATCACCGACAGCGCCCTGCTCACTGCTGTTTACTCCCGCGCCCAACGCGCGCGCCGACTCAGCCAGGCGCTGGCGCGTGACAGCCTGACCGGTCTGCTCAAGCACGCCGATATCAAGGAACAACTGGAGCTCGAAGCAGATCGCGCCACACGCATCAAACAGCCGGTCAGCGTGGCCATGATCGATATCGATCATTTCAAGGGCATCAACGACAACCACGGTCATGCGGTGGGTGACAACGTCATTCGCGGCCTGGCCAACCTGCTGCGCCAGCGCCTGCGCAAGGTGGACCGCTTGGGCCGCTATGGCGGTGAAGAGTTTGTTGCAGTGCTACCCAACTGTTCACCTGATGACGCCTGGCGCATTCTCGATAGCATTCGTGCGGACTTCAGCGCACTGCCTTTCAGCGCCGGTGCACAGCTGTTCCACTCCAGCTTCAGCGCCGGTATCAGCGCCTATCAGCCCTCCAGCCAGCAGGCCGACGGGCTGCTGGAGAAAGCTGACCGCATGCTGTACCAGGCCAAGAATCAGGGTCGCAATCGGGTAGTAGTGGAGACAGCCGCAGACGAGGCCAGCAAGTGAAAATAGTCATCGTCGAAGATGATCCCTGGATCGCCGAACTACTGCGCCAGGTAATCGGTAGTTTGGCGCCCCAAGCCGAGCTGAATCTGTTCAGCCAGGTCGGCCGGGCGGTTAACCATATCAAGGCCAACCCTCTGGATCTGCTGCTGTCTGACCTGAACCTGCCCGATGCCAGCGGCCTGGAGGCGATCAGCGCAGCCAAGCGCAAAAACCCACAATGCCCCAGGGTGCTGATAACCTCGAGCATCGACCGCGCCACCGTACTGGCCGCGCGCCAGGCCGGGATAACTGATTTCATCGCCAAACCTTTCACCGTAACCAGCCTGCTTACGCGCCTGGGACCGGTTCTCGATCAACACAACACCGCCAACCCGGCACAACTCGACGGGCTAGGCGACATTCGTACTTTTCTGCAACAACGTCTGCAACAGAGCCTGTTTGTACCCTGGAGCCGACCCGAGGACCGACAGGCAGTGCTCGCCCTTGACGGCAACTGCAGCAAGCAGGAGCTGGTGCGCCTGGCGCGTCTGCAGCCGGTGCTGCTGGCCGGGCTGATCCACCAGGCCAACCGCAATGAAAAACCGGAAAATGACTTCGACTGCCTCAGCGTAGAACAGGCCATTAACCAGTTGGGACTGGCCAGCAGTATCGAGCTGGCAGTACGCCTGGCTCGCACCGGCCCAGTGCTGGAAGACCCGCTGCTACGCGAGAAGGCCGACCAGTTGATGCAGCAGCAGACTGTGCTGGCCAAGGCGCTGACCCGGCTGGCGCAACACCAGTCGGTAGACGCCGGGCCGGTACGCTCCGCCATCAGCCTGTGCCGGCTGGGCGAGATGGCCACACTGTGCGCCATGCAGAACTTTATCAATTACGGTCAGCAGTTTGATCCAGAGGAGCTGGGGGCTTTGCTGCAACAGTTCGCGCCGGAGTTTGGCAATCGCATCAAGATCAGCCTGAAGCTGCCGTTCCTGATCCGCGAGCTGATTGGCGCGCTGTTCAAGCTACCGCAAAGCAGCCTGCGCAAGGACCGCGTAATCATGCGTATCGCCGCGCTGGAAACCGGGCTGGATGATGACCCGGTACAACTCCGTCAACTACGCCAGTGGGTCGGGCTGCCAAACACCTGAACCGGGAACTTCTTCACCCTACCCACTTGTCTATGCAGTATCGCAAAGCCAACAGGAAAACAGCATGAGCATACCTTCCATAGGCCTGGGCACCTTTCGCCTCAAAGGCCAGCAGGTCATAGAGTCGGTTTCCCAGGCCCTGCAACTTGGTTACCGACATATCGACACCGCACAGATCTACGACAACGAAAAGCAGGTCGGCGAAGCCATCGCCGCCAGCGGCATCCCGCGTGATGAACTCTTTATCACTACCAAGATCTGGATCACCAATCTCAAACCGGAAAAGCTCATCCCCAGCCTGCGGGAAAGCCTGCAGAAACTCGGCGTGGAGCAGGTCGACCTAGCTCTGATCCACTGGCCGTCGCCCGAGGACAAGGTACCCATGGAAGAGTATCTGCCGATGCTGCTGGAGGCCCGGGAGCAAGGCCTGACGCGCGCCCTTGGCGTGTCCAATTTCACCATTGAGCATATGACCCAGGCCATCGACCTGATCGGCGCAGAGAACATCGCCACCAATCAGGTCGAGATTCATCCCTTCCTGCACAACCGCAAGGTGGCCGAGTTTGCCCGTGAACAGGGGATTCAACTGACCGCCTACATGCCCCTGGCCGTAGGCAAGGTCATGCAGGACCCGGTGCTGCAAGCCATAGCCACCGCACATCAGGTAACCCCAGCGCAGGTAGCACTGGCTTGGCTACTGCAGTCCGGCTATGTGGTGATCCCGTCTTCGACCAAGCGCGAGCATCAGCAGGCCAATCTGGACGCAGCGCAGATTCAGCTCAGCCGGGAAGATGTAGCAGCCATAGCCGCACTGGAACGTGGCGAGCGCATTGCCGATCCGGAGTTTGCCCCGACCTGGGACTGATCCCGGGCAATATGAGATGGAAGGTGAAAGGCAGCAGAGCGAGCACAGCAGCTTTCGGCATTGCCTGCCAAGGGCCGGTTCTGCGAGACTAAAGGCCCGTCCTGCCGCCGAGAAACCCTCATGCTGGTACTGCTTGCCTCCGCCTTTGTCCTTGGTCTGATATTCAATGCCGCCCCCGGCGCAGTCTTTGCCGAGACGGTACGCCAGGGCGTACGCGGCGGCTTTCGCCCGGCACTGGACGTACAAATCGGCTCGCTGGTGGGCGACGCCGTCTGGGCAATACTTGGACTTCTGGGTATCGGCCTGCTGTTACAGATTGACTGGCTACGCTGGCCCATAGGCATTGCCGGTGCCCTGTATCTGTTGTGGCTGGCGCGGGATTCGTGGAAGAGCGCCAGCGAGGAGTTTCACGTCGAAGCCAGGGGCAACGCATCCAGACGCTCGGCGCTGCGCTCCGGCATGCTGTTATCGCTGACCAATCCGCAGAATATTGCCTACTGGGCGGCCATGGGCAGTGCTCTGGGCGCAGTTGGGGTAACTGAACCCACAGCCGCGGATTACGGCCTGTTCTTCGCCGGTTTCATGCTCTCTTCGTTCATCTGGTGCTTTGTCTGCGCCGCCATCGTTGACCGGGTGTTCCGCAAAGCCGGCATGCACTGGGCTCGTGCCACCTACCGGCTGTGCGCAATTGCCTTTTTGATTCTGGCATTGGGTTCGCTCCGAGACCTGATTACGCCTTCACGCAGTGACGCTACCCTTGCCCCCAGCGCGTTAGAACAGCCGCTGGTATGCAGTCCCGCGACCAGTTGTTGAACATGGGCGAGTTCTGGTACGACCCGGCACTGCCCTTTGTCGAAAGCCGTCGGGCCAACAATAGCCGAGCTTGTTATCGTCCACATAGTCACCCTACGTTATCGATTGGCGTAGTCGATGCTGGGCTCAGTCATTTTCGCTGTGGCGAGGTAGCAGCCAGGCTACAACCAGGTAGCCTGGTGACAGTACCGCCCGGGCTAGTGCACTCCTGCAACCCCGCGCCCAATGTCAGTTGGAGCTATCAGATGCTGCATCTGACACCCAGTTGGGTTGCCGCACTGCTGGCCGAGATGGAAGCCTGCCTTGACCTACCTTCCAGCGCCTTCATCAGTCGCTCAGCAGCGACCTATCAAGCGTTCTGCAGGCTGAACGAACAGCTGTTTTCCGCTATCGCCAACAGCGAAAAGGAAGCAGCCTTGATTGAGTTCATCGGTCAGCAACTCTGGACCGGTGGGCAACCGGTAGCCCACCTGCCTTCACCAGTATCCTCAATCAAGCAACTTAAATCCCGGCTGCTGAACGTCTTGGAGAACCCGCCATCACTGGTGGAGCTGGCAGACGAAGCAGGGCTCAGCCGCTATCAGCTGATCCGCCTGTTCCGCCGCGATACCGGGCTGACTCCGCACGCCTGGCTCCTTGACCAGCGCATTCAGCAGGCCCGCGACCATCTGCGCCAAGGCGCCGACCTGGCCACCTTGGCGCAGGATCTGGGCTTTGCCGACCAGGGGCATTTTCAGCGCATGTTCAAGGCCCACGTAGCAGTCACACCCGGTCGCTATCGGAATTTCTGAACGCACTTTCCTTCAATACCTGACTTTTACAGAACTGCAGACTGGGCACCCATCGCTTTCTGGAGTGCCTTACCCATGCTGCAACAATTTCTGCTGGTGGCCGGAGCACATTTTCTCGCCCTGCTCAGTCCTGGCCCGGACTTCTTCCTGATCCTGCGCTACGCGATTGCGCGTGGCCGAGCTCAAGCCACACTGGTATGTATCGGCATCACCCTGGCCAACGCCCTATTCATCCTGCTGGCCTGGCTGGGATTGATGGCCCTGGACAAGCAGGGGCTGCTGCTGGCCTCCATTCAATTGGCCGGTTGCGCATTTCTCTTGTACATGGGCTGGCTGTTTATTCGGCATGCCGGACGTCGGTCGCTGGTTGTGGAGCAGCCCAATACAACTAAATCAGCGGCTGCCACAGGTGCATTGCTTGCAGGGCTGGCTTCGGCATTATTGAATCCAAAAAACGCGCTTTTTTACGCCAGTC
>JBKBSI010000116.1:0-10728 GCA_046291745.1 Pseudomonas sp.
CCTGGCCGTGATGCACGCCAGCGAGGCCCTGCAGAAAACCGGCCCCACCCGCGCCAAAGGCGCCCCCTACCTGTCGATCAACCTGACCGCACTCAACTTCCTTGACACGTCCATCGGCCAGCGGCTGCTGGCGCTGCCTGAGCGGGCGCGCCGCCGCATCGTGCTGGAGCTGACCGAGTGGAAGGATCCGCGGCTGTTCGCCGGCCTGCCACAAGCCATCGCTGCCCTGCAAGCCCACGGCATACGGGTGGCCATCGACGACTTCGGCGCCGGCTACTCAGGCCTGAATCTGCTTGCCGAGTTCCAGCCGGACATTATCAAGCTGGACATGGAAATGGTCCGCGATATCGACCGCGACCCAGTGCGCCAGGCTATCGTCAAGGGCATCCTGGGTGTGTGCATCGCCCTGAACATAGAGGTAATTGCCGAGGGCATCGAGAGTCTGGCCGAGTTGCGCCTGCTGCAATCACTGGGTATCAACCTGTTCCAGGGCTACCTGTTCGCCAAGCCCGGCTTCGAACACCTACCAGAGATCAATTGGCCAACCGATGCCTGAACACACTCTTACCAAGCAGGAGTTCAAGACCCGCAGCGCCGAACTGAACGAAGCACTGCTCGACGCCCAGTTCGAACTGCGCAAGGCGGGCAAGGGACCAGTACTGGTGCTTATCAGCGGCAACGATCTGGCTGGCAAGGCAGAGGTCATCCACACCTTTTATGCCTGGCTGGATAATCGCTTCATGAATACCCGTGCCTTCGTTCTGCCCGGCCCAGTCGAGCGGCGCATGCCGCCCATGTGGCGCTACTGGCGTACCCTGCCGCCAGCAGGCGAACTGGGCTTCTACCTTGGCTCCTGGTATCACCAGCCACTAATGGACTTCAGCCGCGGCAAACTGAGTGATGCCCGCTTTGCCCAGGCCATGCAGCGCATATCGCGCTTTGAGCGGCTGCTGGCGGACGAAGGTGCCCTGGTAATCAAATTCTGGCTGCACGTGAGTGATGACCTGCGTGCTGCCAGCATCACCCAGCGACAACCCGAAACACTGGCCATGCGCGAGTGGGGCGACCTCAGCGCAGCAGACTACGATCGCGTGCGCGCGGGGGCACAACAGATGAGCGAGCAAACCTCGTTCAGTCACGCGCCCTGGATTCGGGTACACAGCAACGATGCTCGTTACCGTGATATCGAGATTGCAAAACACCTGCTGGAGGCGATGCAGAGCCTGCTGGAACCACCTCGCAAACTACCACGCCAGCGCAGCTGGATACCCTCGACCAACAACCTGCTTGACCAGATTGACTACAGCCAAGCGCTGGACAAGGACGATTACCGTCAGCAACTGGCTCATTATCAGGATTGGCTACGAGAGTTGGTACGCCACCCGCGCTTTGCCCGTCGCAGCCTGCTGTTGGTCTTTGAGGGCACCGATGCCGCAGGCAAGGGCGGCGCCATCCGCCGCATATCCGAGTGCCTCGATCCGCGCTACATGCGGGTACACGGCACACGCGCGCCGACCGAAGAGGAAAGTCGCCTGCCTTACCTGACACGCTTCTGGAAGCGCATACCTGCCCCCGGGAAAGTGGTGATCTTCGACCGCAGCCATTACGGCCGGGTACTGGTCGAGCGCGTGGAAGGCTTCTGCTCTGCCAGCGACTGGCAACGCGCCTTTGGCGAGATAAATGACTTCGAGGAACAGTTGCATCAATCCGGGACGCTGGTCATCAAATTCTGGCTGGCGACCACCGAGGAAGAGCAGTTAAAGCGTTTCAAGGCCCGCGACGCCTCGCCGCTGAAGCGCTACAAGCTGACTGAAGAAGACTGGCGCAACCGCGAACAATGGCCTGCGTACCGCAAAGCCGTTCGCGACATGCTCGGCTTTACCAATACGCTACACGCTCCTTGGCATCTGGTTGCCGCAGAGGACAAGCGGCACGCGCGCATTCAGGCATTGAAGATAGTCTGCGAGACGCTGCACAAGTCGCTGAATTAAAGCGCTGAGCAACTCCTGAATACTGACAACAATGCGATTGCGGGTATTATTCATAAACGCCATGGGGGCGTTTATGAGGGATCAAGCATGAGTATCGTCCAGGAGTTCAAAGCCTTCGCCATGCGCGGTAACGTGGTCGACATGGCGGTAGGTATCATTATCGGTGCCGCGTTCGGCAAGGTCGTATCCTCCTTTGTCGCCAATATCGTCATGCCGCCACTGGGCCTGCTGATTGGCGGCGTGGATTTTGCCGATCTGGCAGTTGTGCTCAAGGAAGCCGAAGGCGAGGCAGCCGCTGTAACCCTTGGCTACGGCCTGTTTATTCAGAGCATTGTCGACTTCCTGATTATTGCTGCGGCTATTTTTGTTGCCATCAGGGTAATGAACAGCCTCAAACGCAAGGATGAAGTCGCACCACCACCTGCGCCGGAAACCCTGAGCAAGCAGGAGATTTTATTGACCGAGATTCGCGACTTGCTAGAGCGACCAAAGGCAGAGTAATGCTCGCGGCGGCTGCAGCCAGGCTTCCAATGCTGGCTGCAATGCTCTGAAGCCCCGCTCTCATCTGCGCTATACTGCCCCCTCTAATCCACCACCGGCACTTCCCATGCACCTGTGTGATACCGTTTTTGCCAGCCTAGAGCTCGATCGCTACCCACCTACCACCAATCCGACCCTGCAGCCCCACGACACAGCCGATCTGTACTTGCTGCAACGGTTAAGCGAGTGCCCGGATGACGACAGTCCCTTGCTGGTAGTCAACGACACTTTTGGTGTGCTGGCCTGCGCCCTGGCCAAGGGCTTTCCGGGACGTACTGTGCATAGCTGGGGTGACTCACACCTGGCGCGCCTGGGGCTGGAGAACAACCTGCAGCTCAATGGCCTGCCTACCGATGCAGTGAGCTTCTTTCATAGCCAGGAAACACCGGCCGGTTTCTATCGTCGGGTATTGATCCGGGTACCAAAGAGCCTTGCACTACTGGAAGACCAACTGGCTCGAGTACGTCCGCTGCTGGCAGCCGATGCGCAGATTCTTGCTGGAGCAATGATCAAACATTTGCCCCACAGCGCAGGTGATCTGCTGGCCCGCTATATTGGCCCCTATCAGGCTTCCTTGGGCTGGAAGAAGGCCCGCCTGCTGGTAGGCGAGCTGGATCCCGGCCTGCAACCCGCAGAGCCGGACCTGACCACCCGCTATGCGCTGGCGGAATCATCCTTCGAGCTGGTCAACCTGCCCGGCGTGTTCTCCCGCGACAAGCTGGATAACGGCACACGCGCACTCTTGGCGAGCCTGCCGACTGGCCAGGGCGACGGCCTTGTGGTTGATCTGGGCTGCGGCAATGGCGCCCTGGGCATCATGGCAGCCCAGCTGAATCCCGAAGCCCGCCTGGTGTTTGTTGATGAGTCCTACGCCGCTGTTACCTGCGCACGGGATAACTGGTCACGGGCCTTTCCCGACCGGGAGGCTGAGTTCAAGATTAGCGACGGCCTGATCGATATCACCCCGGGCAGCGCTGACCTGATTCTCTGCAATCCACCTTTTCATCAGCAACAGGCGGTCGGTGACGAGATGGCCAAGAGGCTGTTCGAGCAGAGCCTTGAGGCCCTGAAGCCGACTGGCAGCCTGATGGTGGTGGGCAACCGTCACCTGGGCTACCACGTCAAGTTGCGCACCTGGTTCAGCAAGGTCGAGCAACTGTCCGGCAATCCCAAATTTGTGGTGCTCAAAGCGGCTAATTAAGCGCCCGCGCCCGGGAGCGGCGGCAGCGCTCGGAGCAGTACCTTACGTCCTCCCAGCATCGCGCCCACTTTTTCCTCCAGGCGAAGGGCAAACCACAACTTTGGCAGGTCTTGACCGGGAGATGCGCCTTCTTCACAGCGCATCACCGGCATCCAGCCGCGCCAGCAGGCGCTCGCCCCAACCCCAAAGCGCCTGCTGCTTTGCCTCGGGCATGCGATCCAGATTGCGGTAGACCATGGCCAGCCGATGATTAGCCCCCAGCTTGTCACGGTGGCGCATCAGAAAATGCCAATACAGTGAGTTGAACGGACAAGCCTTTTCACCGATTTGCTCGGTGACCTTGTAAGCACAACTCTTACAGTGATTGGACATGCGTTTAATGTACTGACCACTGGCGCAGTAGGGTTTGGAGCCCAGGTAGCCACCATCGGCATGCATAACCATACCCAGGGTATTGGGTAACTCGACCCAGTCGAAGGCGTCCATATAGACCGCCAGGTACCAGTCACAAATCTGCTTCGGCTGAATACCCGCGAGCAGCGCAAAATTACCCGTGACCATCAAACGCTGAATATGGTGCGCGTAGGCATGCTCCAGGGTCTGGCCGATGGCCTGGCTCATGCAGTTCATGCGCGTCTCGCCAGTCCAGTAGAACTCGGGAAGATCGCGCTGGTTACCCAGGGCATTGCGCTCGGCATAGTCAGGCATCATCATCCAGTAGATGCCGCGCACATATTCGCGCCAGCCGAGTATCTGGCGAATAAACCCTTCTGCGGCATTCAACGGAATATCCCCGGCCTGCCAGGCAGCCTGCACATCCAGACACACCCGCCGCGGGTCGAGCAGACCGATATTCATTGCTGCGGCTATGCGCGCATGAAAGAGATAGGGCTGGTTATCAGCCATGGCATCCTGATAGTCGCCAAAAGAGGGCATACCCAGCGCCAGAAAATGCTGCCATAGCGACTCAGCGTCAACCCGGGTCACCGGATAATCAAAACCGTCCAAGGTGCCGTAGTGATCAGCGAAACGCTGAGCAACCAGCGTCTGTACCTCCAGAGTGATGGTATCAGCCGGAAAGTGTGGCTGGGGCGGAATCTGCACCGAAGCAGGCAAGGCCTTGCGGTTATCCGCATCGTAGTTCCAGGCCCCTCCGGCAGGGCCTCCGTCCGGGTCCATCAACAGCTGGGTATATTTGCGCATCTCACGGTAGAACAGTTCCATGCGCAGTTGCTTGCGACCACTGGCCCAGGCAGCAAAGCGCGGGCTACTGCAAAAGAAGCGGTCGTCCTCAAGCAGTTGCAGCTCCGGCAACTCATCTCGCAATTGGCTGAAGACCTCGAGCAGTCGCCATTCACCCGGTTTGCACAGCAGCACGGCACTCGGCTGCAACCGCTGGCAAGCGCGCACCAGCTCCGCCTTCAGGGTCCCGGTATTGTGCGGATCATCCAGGCGGATATAGTCAACCGCAAAACCCTGCGCGCGCAGCTCTTCGGCAAAATGCCGCATGGCCGAAAGTATGAAAAGGATCTTCTGCGGATGGTGCGGTACATAGCGCCCCTCTTCCATCACCTCGGCCAAGAGAATCCGATCCTGCTCGGGATCGGCACCGCGTAACGAACTCAGATCAGGGCTCAACTGGTCGCCCAGCAGCAGAATCAGATTACGAGTGCTCATGGTCGTAGCGGCACCCTGAGACGTATGGCAGCGCCGCCCGGCGCTGCCTCGGCTACCGCTGGGCCCATCTCGTCGCAAAGGTTCAGTTGCAGCTCCTGATGTGTCACATCTGTCTCCCGACCAATATCTTATACATAAACTATACAATACCAGAATCTTGCACACTACAGCGTCAGCGGCCACGACCGTGCGGCACCAGAGGTAGTGACTGAGAAGTTGTTCACAGTATCTGTGGATAACTCTGTGGGCAGAGAGCCTGAACATAAGCCCAAGCCCGTTCCGACAGGCCTCGGCAGAAAACGGCTAAAAAGCGACCAGCTGCACAGCAAAGTTTCACACAAGCTGTACAAAGCGCCACATGCCTGAGCCCGCGCACCTATATGGGGCCAGCACCCCTTGCCCAGAGATTTAAATAGATTCGGGTGATTGACCTTTCCGGTCATCTATGGATAGCGCAAAGATACTCCACAAAAGCTGTGGATAAGTCTGTAGACAATCTCTGCAAGACTGGCTGCGGCGCAGACCAGTCAAGGGCTGCGCCGGATTGTTCGGCAACTGATCAGGAATGACCGTCGGGTATCGGTTCCGACTTCTCGGTAGCGGCTGATTCTTCTTCCTCGCGGTCACGCTCTGCAATCTCGCGTAAGCGATCGACCACGCGGGCGTTGATGGTGCCCTCAGGGAAATCACCCTTGTCGTCCACGCTGCCCGGCTCATCCCCCGCCAGCAGGCCCAAGGCCTGATCCACATGACTCACGGCGTAAACCGCAAACTGCCCGGCCTGCACCGCTTCGAGCACGGTTTGGTCGAGCATCAGATTGGGCACATTGGATTGCGGGATAATCGCACCCTGCTCGCCAGTCAGACCACGCGCCTGGCAAAGCCGGAAGAAGCCCTCGATTTTCTCGTTGACGCCACCTACCGCCTGCACCTCACCAAACTGGTTGATCGACCCGGTAATCGCGAAGCCCTGCTTCAGCGGCGTACGCGATAAGGCCGAGATCAGTGCACAGACCTCGCCCAGGGAGGCGCTGTCACCGTCCACATAACCGTAGGACTGTTCCAGGGCAATGCTGGCAGAGATCTCCAGCGGGAAATGCTGGGCATAGCGACTACCCATATAGCCGGTGAGGATCATCACCCCCTTGGAGTGAATCGGCTGCCCCAGATTGACCTCGCGCTCGATATCGACAATCCCGCTGCCGCCCGGATACACGGTGGCACTGATACGCGCTGGCACACCAAACACCGAATCACCAACCTCCAGCACCGTCAGGCCATTACACTTGCCTACCTCTGCGCCCTGGGTGTCGATCAGAATCACTCCGGACAGCATATCCTCGCGAATCCGTGCACTGACGCGCCCGGTACGGGCCTCCTTGGCTTGGAGTGCGCGCTCTATATGCGCAGTATCGATCAAGGGATCATTGGCCAATTGCCGGGTAAAATCCGCTTCAGCCACCAGTTGGAAAATATCGCTGATGCGCGCCGACAGGCGTTGCTGATGCTCGGCCAGACGTGCGCTATGGGTCAGCACTCGTGCCACTGCAGCGGCCGTAAGCGGCGCCAGACCTTCCTCAGAAGTGCGGGTCTTGAGCAGTTGCGCCATGTTCTCGATGCTGTCCAGATTACGCGGCAGATCCTCGTCGAAGTCGACCAGCACCCGGAACATCTCCTGAAAATCAGGATCCACGTCCTGCAGAGTGTAATACAGATGCCGCGAGCCAATGATCACCACCTTGACCGCCAAGGGAATGACCTCCGGCGTCAGGGTGACTGTGGTCAATCGGCCCATTTCTGCCCAGGGCGATTCCATTTTCAGCTGGCGTGAATGCAGGGCGCGCTTGAGCGCCTCCCAGACAAAGGGTTCACCCAGCAGCTTCTCGGCCTCAAGCACCAGATAACCGCCATTGGCGCGATGCAGCGCGCCGGGTCGGATATGCCGGTAACTGGTAACCAGCGCGCCCTGTTCGGAGCTGTACTCGATGCGCCCGAACAGGTTGTCATAGGATGGGTGCGGCTCATGCACTACAGGTGCGCCGCCGCTATCAGGGTGGCCAACTACCAGGCTGGGGCTGTACTGCTCGGTCAGCAACAACTTCTTGTAGGCTTCCGGCCGCGCCTCCAGCGAGCGTTCCTCGACCAGTTGATCGATAACCGTCTTCAGCAAATTGTGCTGCATGGCCTGCAAGTATTCGCAGATCGCCGCATTGCCGCTGTACTGCTCGAGCAGCGGCTCGAAGATCGGCTGGATCGCCTCATTGATAGTCAGCTCGTTGAGCTCGCGCAATTGGTTGCTGGTTTCACGCTTCCACTGCGGCAGACTGGATAGCGCTTCGTTGAGCACTTCCTCAAGGGCGGAGATATCAACGTGAAAACGCTCGCGCTCCTCCTCTGGCAGTTGCGCGAACTCGGCCTCATCCAGGGCCTTCCCATCCTTCATCGGGGTAAAGGCAATATTCTGTGCGTCGCGGTAGACGGCGATGCTCTTTTCCAGAGCCCGTCGCTCGACCGAGTCGATAGCCCGGTCATAGCGCTGGTTGAAGCCACGGTCGATGGCACTTTTCTTCTGCTGAAAGGCCGGATGCTCGAAAACCGCTGGAAAAGTCGCCAACAGATTATCGATCAGCTTTTCGATATCACTGAGCAAGGTCCCAGCTGTACCAGGGGACAGACTTACTACCCGTGGCTCCCGCGGCTCATCGAAGTTGTTCACATACACGCAGTCCTGCGGGGTGATCTGCCGCTTGGCTTCAGCTTTGAGATAACGCATGACATAGGAGAAACGACCCGTGCCAGGCTCGCCCATGACAAACACGTTGTAGCCTGGCCGGTGCATCGCCACGCCAAACTGCATGGCCTCCACGGCGCGATCCTGGCCGAGAATGCCGCGGAACGGCTCGAGCTCCTCAGTAGTGGCAAACCCCAGGCTTTCCAGATTGATCGGCACCGTCAGTTGATCGGGTGTAAGGCGCTGGGCAGCGGCTTTCTGAGTCATCAAGCATCCTTGGAGAAACAAGTGGGGAAATTAGCCTGCCATTGTTGCCCCGCCAGCGGACGCTGACAAGGGCAAAGCGGCAGTGAACTTGACCCGAGGGTCTGTTTTAGCGTTTAAATAGAGCAATTACTCAAACCAGAACAACAACGCATCAAGGTGACAGCATGCCCTTAAGCTCGCAGGAATTCATGCGCCACGACGGCACCGCACTAGCCGACATGGTCGCCCGTGGGGACACCTCTGCAGCAGAGCTGCTGGATACAGCCATCAGCCAGTATCACCGCCTCAACCCGCACATCAATGCCGTCTGCCAACCCATGTTCGAGATTGCCCGCCGCCGCGTAGCAGAACCACTGAGCGGCCCCTTGGCTGGCGTGCCGCTGCTGATCAAGGATGCGGTACAAGATTACGCTGGGCTACCCACCGGCAGTGGCAGCAAGGTATTCAGCCGCGTACCCGCCCAACGCCACTCGCATATGGTGAAACGTCTGCTGGATGCGGGTGCAGTTATCATGGGCAAGACCAATACACCCGAGCTCGCCCTCAAAGGCGTGACCGACCCGGAGGTGTTTGGCCCGAGCCGCAACCCCTGGAACACCGCACATACCACTGGCGGTTCAAGTGGCGGCTCGGCAGCTGCGGTAGCTGCGGGCATGGTGCCGCTCGCCGGGGCAAATGATGGCGGCGGCTCCATTCGCATTCCCGCAGCCTGCTGTGGCCTGTTCGGGCTAAGGCCCAGCCGCGGCAGAGTCTCTGTCGGCCCCGGCCATGGCGAGATATGGGAAGGCGCCTCAAGCGATCTGGTGCTCTGCCGCAGCGTCCGAGACGCCGCCCTGGCATTGGATGTCCTCTCCGGCCCCAACCCTGGCGATCCCTTTGTCATAGCACCGCCTGCGGCACCTTTCCGCGAACTGGCACAACGCGAGCCCGGCAGATTGCGCATCGGCTTCAGCAGCCGCTCACCGGTTGATACGCCGGTGCATCCCGAAGCGGTCCGTGCCGTCGAGGATGCAGTCAGGCTTCTGCAATCATTAGGGCATGAGGTAGTTGAGGCAGAACCGGTATATGACGGCCAAGCCTTGGCTCGCTGCTATCTGAACATGTACTTCGGTCAGGTCGCGGCAACCCTTGACCAGGCCAGAGAGATGGGCGCGCGGGATGAAGAGTTCGAGTTGCTCACGCGTACCCTGGCGGCCTTCGGGCGTAGCATGACCAGCGCTCGCTATATCAACAGCCAGCGTCAATGGAACCAGTTCAGCCAGGCTCTGGGATTGTTCTATCAACAGCATGACCTATATCTGACCCCAACCATTGCGCACCCACCCGTACGCCACGAGCAGGGCCAGTTGCCTGCAGGGCAGGCTAAGGTACTGAACTGGCTGCTGGGCACCGGTCTGTTGCCACTGCTGGCGCGCTGGGGAGCCCTGGACAACATGGTCGCGGACATGGCGCGCAAGAACCTGACCTACGTGCCCTTCACGCAGTTGGCCAATCTGACCGGCACACCGGCCATGAGCGTACCGCTGTATTGGACAGCAGCCGGTTTGCCACTGGGCGTGCAATTGTGTGGCCCGAGCGGCAGCGAGGCCCTGCTGCTACAACTGGCAAGCCAACTGGAACAGGCCCAGCCCTGGGCAGACAAATGGCCAGCTATGGCGCATTTGTCTGAATAAGCAGATGTTTCAAGCAGACCATTGAGCGGCGATCTGTGTCGAGATGGAACTCGACACTCCAAGACCCACGCCGGGTAGGTAGGAGCGGTCGCCTGACCGCGAACAGGGCTACCACCAAGCGACTGAACAGCAGAAAACCTACTAATCCAAATCGCTATCCGCTGCGCCCGGCGTGCCAAGCGATTTGACCAACTCACGCACCAACGGCTTCATGAAGAAACTGCTCTCCGGCATCAAATCCACCGCTACCTGCCGGGCGGTCAGCTCATCAGCTACAACCGGGCCTACCGCAGCAACCTTGAGCTTTGCCAGCGCATCGACCAGCGCCTGCTCGCCGCATTGACGCCGACCTATCTGGAACAGGCGACGCACCTGGGTTGCACTGGTAAAGGCGATAGCGTCCAACTGCCCACCGAGAATGGCCGCGATCAGCTCTTCCACCCGGGCATCTTCCACATCATCGGCATACACGTAAGGCGACACGGTGGTGACCAGGGCGCCCTTGCTCTGCAGAAACTCGACCAAAGGGAGATTGGGTTCAGTGCCGTAAAGCTGTACCGCCACCCGCTTGCCTGTCAGTTGCTCGGGCTCCAGGGTGCGAATTACGCCTTCGGTGGTTGGCTCCAGTGCCACCCAGTCAGCTTTCAA
>JBKBSI010000117.1:0-4359 GCA_046291745.1 Pseudomonas sp.
CGACCAACTGCGATACCGCGACGGTTACCGTGAATGTCGAGGCACCTGAACTAACCGCTACTGACGATACCTTCGGTCCAGTTAACGGTTATGACGGTGGCGACAACATTGGTGTGGTCGGCAACAACGACACCCTGAACGGCAACCCCATCAGCCTGCCGGAAATCGAACTTAGCCTGATCGGCAACCTGCCGCCCGGTCTGACCTTCGATCCGAGCACCGGCATCGTAGGTGTGCCGCCAGGTACGCCAGCGGGCCCGTACAGCTTTGAATACCAGCTGTGTGAGCGCGCCAACCCGGCGAACTGCGATACCGCAACGGTTACCGTGAATGTCGATGCGCCAGAAATCGTGGCGACCAACGACAGCTTCGGCCCGGTCAACGGTTATGACGGTAGCGACAATATCGGTGTGGTCGGTAACAACGACACCCTGAATGGCAACCTCATCACCCTGCCTGAGGTTGAACTGAGCCTGGTCGGTAGTCTGCCGCCGCAGCTCAGCTTTGATCCGGAGACCGGTGTAGTAGGTGTGTTGCCTGGTACCCCGGCCGGTCCATACAGCTTCGAGTATCAGCTGTGTGAACGCGCCAACCCGACTAACTGTGATACCGCCACTGTGACTCTAGAGGTGAGCGCAGCGGTTATCGAAGCGGTGGACGATGACTATCGCGAGGAGTTTGTCAGCGGTGCCAATGGCGGCGTGGCAGGTAACGTACTGGGTAACGACACCCTGAACGGCCAGCCAGCAACGCTCACCAACGTGTCTCTGTCTTTCCTCGACGCCACCCATAGCGGGCTGACGCTGGATGAAAGCACTGGCCAGATTCTGGTGGCGGCGGGTACGCCTGCCGGGCAGTACGAGCTGAACTACCGGATCTGCGATCTGCTTAACCCGGCCAGTTGTGCCGACGCGGTAGTGATGGTGGTGGTCAACGATGATCAGTTGCTGACCTTGCAGAAGCAGGCTACCCCGCAGCAGGTACGTGTGGGTGATCTGGTGCGCTACACCGTGACGGCGGCCAACATGTCGAGCATGGCGCTTACCGATCTGATCCTGATCGACACGCCTCCGCCCGGCTTTACCCTGGTCGAAGACTCCCTGCAGATAACCGACAGGGATGGTAATGCGCACCTTAACGGCATCAGCCCGATCCGCGTGGAAGGCCTCAGCGTCGATGCGGGCGCACGGATCAGCATCAGCTACTTCCTGCGGGTAGGTGCCGGTGCTGCAGCGCGCGGCGACTATGTGAATACCGCGCAACTGGTACTTAACGGCATGCCGGTGAGTAACCAGGCGCGTGCCACGGTACGCCGCAGCGCCGATCCGCTGTTCGAGGACACGCGCATCTGGGGTACGGTCTTTGATGACCGCGATGGTGACGGCTGGCAGGACAGCGCCTCAGCCGGTGACGTGAAGGCACAGGGCGGCTTCGCAGCCCAGGTCTATGTGCCCAACTCCACCACAGTTGATCGCGGTGAAGGACCGCAGCCCGAGGCGGACGCCAGTTCACCTCTGCTGCATGGCCTGAACCTGGGTGAACTGCGCGGTCGTCGTAGCACAGTAGAACCGGTCGACAGCCAGCGTATCGTTATCTCGCAGTTGCTTAGCGAGCCACGCTTCACTGACGACTTCGTGCTGACTACCGCCGAAGGCCTGACCCTGCGCATGAACGCCGCAGGCCAGGTCGAAGCAAGCCAGAGCGGTGATATGGCCAAGGGACTGAGCGCACAGGACATCCTGGTTGAGCGCAAGGTCTACCCGGCCGCCAATGGTCAGGTGCGTGTCGACTACGTCATCACCAACCGGGGTATCGACGAGCGCGGCATTCCGGGCGTGCGCATCGGTACGGTTGAGGGCATGTTGATTACTACTGACGCCCACGGTCGCTTCCACCTGGAAGGTATTGATGTGTCGCACATCGGCCGCGGTCGCAACTTCATCATGAAGATCGATGAAGCCACCCTGCCCGCAGGTAGCCGCTCCACCACGGGCAACCCGCTGGTCAAGCGTATTACCCAGGGTATGCCGACGCGCTTTGACTTCGGTGTTCAACTGCCGGAACGGGAGGTTACCCCGCGCAGCGAGATCGAGGTTGAACTGGGTGAAGTGTTCTTCTCACCCGGTAGCGCCACCATCCGCGCTGAGCAGATGGGCAACCTGCAGAGCATGCTGGAGGCTATCAACCGTCATCGTGGTGGGCATGTCGACATCGTCGGTCACGCCGATGAAGAGGAGCTTGGCGTGCGTCGGGCCGAAGCCCTGCGCGCAGCGCTGCTGGCTGGCCTGACTGGCGACTATGGTGACGCGCTGAGCATCTCCATCGGGCGGCAGATTCATCTGGTCGGTGACGGCGTACGTCTCGGTGAGGTGCTCTTTGTCACCGACAAGTCCGAAGTACGGCCTGCGTTCCAGCCGGTTGTGCAATCGGTTGCAGCGGTCATCAGCCAGCGACTGGCTGCAGGCCAGCCCACCGTCGGCATCACCATCACCGGTCACGCCGACCGTCGCGGATCGCTGGCTTACAACGAAGCGCTGGGCATGCGTCGCGCCCGCGCCGTGTTTGACGCCATCGCTCAGCACCTCACCGAAGAGGAGCGCCGCCGGGTGCTGGTCGAGGCCGAGGACACAAGCACAGGCCAAGGGAGGGTCAACTGATGATCAATTTCAACCGGACTACCCGCACCCTCATCAGTCATATTCGCCAGGATAAAGCGATGCAACCTAGCGCTTTGAGTGCTGCCGTACTGGCAGCCATTATGGCGAGCCTTAGCGCGACTGCGCTGCAGGCTGCCGAAAATGGAGTTTCATCCTGCAGCGGGGGCGCCTGTGCACAGCAAAGCGAAACCCTGCCTGTGGTCATTCGCACACGCGGCAAAACAGAGCCGCTGACCGGCACCAATGCCGACGGTTCTGCGGCGCTGCAACCTGATCGTCGGGTCACCATTGATGGTGCAGCCGATCCGGGCAAGGCAGTGGCCACCGGTCACTTCGCCATTGATCTGCCCAACGGCGGCATGATCTGGGCCACCGAGGACCCGACTCTGGGCTCCCCGGTGCTGAATATTCAGTCGCCCTCGGTAGTTGCCTTTGCTGAAGGTCGTTTTGCCGAACCAATGCGCTTCCACGCCTACAGCAACTACGCCGGCTTTATCGAGCGCATGGAGCTGGTGCTTTACCGTGGCGCCGACCGAGATCTGGTCACGCCGCTGGCCTCCCACAGCCTTGATCCGGCCAACTCTACCGAGCTGGACTGGAATCTGGAGCTGCCTGAGGGCGAAGCGTTGCGCGTCGGTGATGAGCTGCAATACGTACTCAGGGCTTACGGCAGCGACGGCAGCGTTGATGAGACCTGGCCGCAACGCCTGCAACTGGTGCGCCCGGAAGACCGTCAGCGCAGCCTGGAAAGCCTGCGACGCACCGCCGACAGCGACCTGCGCGACTTGTCTGCGGTCGAACTGGAACGCCGCCGTCTGCTGCAGACCAGCTACGGCCAGGGCAGCAACCTGCGGCAGCAGAACATCGCCATCTACGGCTCCCGCGTGCGCTTGCGCGGTGAGGACGTGCCCGAGGGCTATCGCCTGACGGTCAACGGCCAGTCGATACCTGTGGACGTAAACCGCCGCTTCGTTGCCGAATACCTGCTACCGGTTGGCACCCATGATTTTGCTGTGAGCGCCACCGGCCCAGGCCAGCGGATTGAAGAAGTGCTCAGCGTAGATGTCAGTGGTCGCTATATGTTTTTGGTGGCGATTGCCGACGTAACCGCCTCGGACAATCGCGTAAGCGGTTCGGTTGAAGCTTTGTCAGCTGATGATCGCTACGAGAACTTTCTGGTAGAAGGGCGTCTGGCCTTTTATCTGAAAGGCAAAGTGCAGGGCAAGTACCTGATTACCGCCCAGGCCGATACCAGTGAACAACGCACCAGCGACCTGTTCACCGGTTTCTTCCGCGCCGACCCGCAAGACGTATTCCGCCGCCTGGACCCGGATGCCTACTATCCGGTTTATGGTGACGACTCCACCGCCGTGCGTGACGTGGATACCCAGGGCAAGCTGTACGTACGTATTGACTGGGACCAGAACCAGGCACTCTGGGGTAACTTCCAGACCGGCCTGACCGGTACCGAGCACGCGCAATATGTGCGTAGCCTCTACGGTGCCGCGCTGAAATGGCGTAGCCGCGAAAGCACGCCGCTGGGCGATCCTCGCAGTGAAGTGCGGGTGTTTGGTTCCGAAGCACAAACCGGCCAGGGCCACAGTGAGTTCCTTGGCACGGGTGGTAGCCTCTACTACCTGAAGCACACCGACATTCTGCCGGGCTCGGATCAGGTGGTACTGGAAATGCGTGACCCCACCAC
>JBKBSI010000117.1:4369-10693 GCA_046291745.1 Pseudomonas sp.
CGGCCGAGTTGAAGCCCGCGTGCCGCTGGTGCGGGATGTGGATTACCAGGTTGATGAGTTGCAGGGTCGCCTGATCCTGACCCGTCCGCTGATGCAGATCAGCCGTGACAACGCACCGAGCCTGACCCGCGATACGCCCCTGGGCGGCTACCAGAACATTGTGTTGGTGGACTACGAGTACATTTCCCGCGGTCTTGAATATGGTGATCTGACCGCCGGTGCGCGAGGCAAGCAGTGGATCGGTGATCACGTGGCCATTGGCGCCACCTATGTTGATGAGAAGCGTGACGCCAACGACTATCGCCTGATGGGCGTTGACGCCACTCTGCAGGCCGGTCGCGGTACCTATATCAAGGTCGAGCAGGCACGCACTGAATCCACCGCAACCGCAGTGTTCCGTTCCGACAACGGCGGTCTGAGCTTTACCCGCATCAACCCGGAGGGCGCGCGTGAAGGTGACGCCTCTTCAGTCGAAGCCAGGGCCAACCTGCGTGAGCTGGGTTACACCGAGCGCGAGTGGGCAATGGGCGGTTGGTATCGGGATGTAGACAGTGGGTATTCGGTCAGCCGCTTTGACCTCGGCATGGCCGTGGTGGAAAAGGGTGCCGAGTTTGCTGGCGAGCTGAGTGATGCGCTGTCGGTCAGTGGCCGTATCAGCCGCGCCGAGCGCGGTGCCGACGCCTTTGACCAAGCCCAGGTGATGAGTGAGCTACGCCTGCGTGAAGACGATCGCCTGGCTGCAGAACTGCGTCAGGTCGAGGAAACCCGAGGTGGCACCAGCGCCGACGGTACCCTCTTCGCCCTGCGCTATGTTCACCGCCTGAACCCCTCGGTCGAGCTGTTTGGTACCGGGCAAACCACACTGAGCAAAAGCGGCGACTACCGCAATAACGACGCCCTGTCTCTGGGTGGCCGCTATCTGTTTGGCGACCTTTCCAGCGTCGGTGCGGAAGTCACCAGCGGTTCGCGTGGCGATGCCGTGGCAGTGGATGGTGAGTACCGTCTGGCCGCCGATCATACGCTGTACGGCGGTTACACCTACTCCACCGACCGCTCAGCGGAAACCGACCCGCTGTTTGGCGGCAACCCCGGCGGCCTGACCCTGGGTCAACGCTGGCGCGTGTCGAACAAGACCAGCCTGTTGAACGAAAGCCAATGGCTGAAGACCAACAACGAGCAGGGTATGGCGCATACCTACGGTATGGACTTCTACCCGGTGGATAACTGGTTCTACGGCTTTACGCTGCAGAAAGCCGAGCTGGAAGGCGCCAACGGTGTAGTGGATCGCAACGCAGCCAGCCTGCGCGGTGGCCACAACTCCGCCGCCACCTCCTGGACCAGTGCGCTGGAATGGCGTCGCGACACCGGCGCCGAGCGCCGTCGTCAGTGGCTGACCACCAACCGGCTTATGCACAAGCTGAATGATGACTGGCGCATCGCCGGACGTTTCAACTACTCCGACACCCGCGACCAGATCGACCAGTTGCAGGGCGCCAAGTTTATTGAAAGCAACCTCGGCTTCGCCTGGCGGCCAGCCGACTCGGTACGCTGGGGCCTGCTCGGTAAGTACACCTACCTGTACGACCGCTCGACCTTCGAGCAGGAGCAGTCCACTGCCTGGTTCGATCAGCGCTCGCATGTGTTGGCTCTGGAAGGTACCTACCGTCTGGATCAGCGCTGGGAGTTTGCCGGCAAGCTGGCCGAGCGTTATGGCGAAGCCCGCGCGGGCCGTGCCAGTGGTGAGTGGTTCGACAGTCGTGCACGCTTCATGGCTGGTCAGGCGCGTTACAACCTGGTAGGCAAGTGGAGTGCGCTGGGTGAATACCGTTGGCTGGATGTCCGCGATGGTGGCACCCGTCAGGGCTGGCTGGCCGGTGTGGATCGTGACATCAGTGAGCACCTGCGGCTCGGTGTGGGTTACAACTTCACCGACTTCAGCGACGACCTGACCCGGCACGACTACCGCTACCAGGGCTGGTACCTGAACCTGGTCGGCTTCTACTGAGTTCGGCAACGCAGTAAACAAGAAGGCCCGGCATTTGCTGGGCCTTTTTGCTTGGCCTGAATCAGGCGATCATCTATTTCAAAACACATTGTTATACTATAACCTTCGCGTCCCGTTTAATACCTAGGACGCCGCTTACATGGCCACCGCAGCCGCTACGATGCCCGCACCAGGCACGCTTTCATCCCTTGATGCCACCACCCAAGTCCGCACCCGAATGCTCGCAATCGATGCGCTCCGCGGGCTGGTTATGCTGTTCATGCTCGTCGATCATGTGCGCGAGACGTTTTTCCTGCATGTTCAGGTGGGCGATCCCATGGACCCCCTCAACACACCACCGGAACTGTTTTTTACCCGCGTCAGCAGCATGGTCTGTGCGCCGGTTTTCGTTTTTCTCACCGGCCTGTCGGCCTGGTTGTACGGGCAATCCCATAGCCGTAACGAAGTCTCTACATTCCTGCTCAAACGCGGCCTGTTCCTGGTATTCCTTGAACTGACCCTGGTGAACTTCGCCTGGAATGCCACCTTTGTGCCGCCTACGCTGTGGTTACAGGTTATCTGGGCTATTGGTCTGAGCATGATCATACTCGCCGCGCTTATCCACATGCCGCGCGCAGCTCTCGCGGTGCTGGGCTTTGTTATTGTTGTCGGGCACAACCTGCTTGATGGCATAGGGCTGACTGCGGATTCGCCCTTCTTCGAAATCTGGTCGATCCTGCACCAGCGCGCGTTTATTGAAATCACCGAGTACACACGTGCACGCACTACCTACCCGATCCTGCCCTGGATCGGTGTCATCGCACTTGGCTACTGTGCCGGACCCTGGTTTTCAAAAAACTCTGACCCCTGGCAACGTGTCCGTCGCCTGCTGACATGGGGTATTGGTTTGCTCGTGGGTTTCGTACTCATCCGCTATCTCAACGTCTATGGCGACAAGCCGTGGAGCAGCATGGATGACGGCCTTCGCACCTTCATGAGCTTCATGTCGCTGACTAAATACCCGCCTTCACTGCTGTTTCTGATGCCCACCATAGGTGTGGGTCTGTTGTTTCTCGCCTGGTTCCAGCAGCTCGAAGGGCGTCGCGTGCTGAAAGTGCTCGGGCTGTATGGTGGCGCTCCGATGTTCTTCTACGTCGTGCACTTGCTGGTACTCAAGGCGCTGTACCTGATTGCCGTGCAGATCTGGGGTCTGAATCAGGGTAGCTACTATGGTTTTGATAACCTCAGTGGCATCTGGCTATGGTCGGTATTACTCTCGGCAGCGCTGTACTTCCCGACCAGTTGGTTCGCCCAACTCAAGCAGCGGCGGCGCGATATCGCCTGGCTGAAGTATTTCTAAGGCGCGGCTCATGAATAGACTATTGGCTTGCTGGACCCTGGGACTGTCACTCAGCTGCCTGCCGTTGATCGCCCACGCGGGCGCGCAGGACAGTGCGGCGGGCTTTGTTGAGGGCAGCGGGTGGAACCTGTTGAATCGTAGCGTCTACGACCGCCGTGCTTACCGTCACGGCGGGCTCAACAACGCCGCACGCAATGCTTTCAAACCACGTAGCGAGCGCAGTGACCTGGCTGAAGAGTGGGCCTACGGGCTTATGGGTACCTATACCTCAGGTTTTACCCAGGGTGCAGTCGGCTTTGGCCTTGATGCCCACGCCTATCTGGGGGTGAAACTCGACAGCGGTGGTGGTCGTGCGGGCAAAGCCCGTCTGCTGCCCGTGGACAAGGATGGTCACCCCAAGGATAACTACAGCCGGGGCGGCGCGGCTAAAGGACTATCCTTCAATGCGCGTTACGCGATGCACCGTGGCAACACCGATCAGGCCGAGCTGGACGCCGACCAGATTCGTCTGGCGGTGGAGTATCCGATTTTCTAGTCCGTAGCGGGTGGGCGGCGGCCGCCCATCAGCTTTTCCGCAACGCCGGGCTCAAGCGCAACATATCCAGAATGCCGTCAGCCAGCGTTTCAGCCTTGGCATCCAGATCCATCAGGTCGGGCAACAGCAACCACTGATCCAGTATTCCGGTGATAAAAGAGTGCAGGCAACTGCGAGCGACCGCTAGATCGAGGTCCTCGGGCAGTTGCCCCTTGGCCATAGCGTTACTCAGGGCCAGCTCGATATCTTGGCTGTACTCACGGCGAAAGCCCTGCATCCATTGGCGCAAATTGCCCAGATCCTCGGTGTATTCGCATTTATGGAAAATGATTTCGCCGACCCGACGTGCCTCCGGGTTGGTTGCTGCACGGCGAAAGACCGTGACTATCAATTCACGCATGCGGCCCAACGGGTCGGGCTCGTTCGGATTGCGGCTGGCCTCACTGAGCGGCTGTAACGGCAGATTGACCCGCTCGAACAGGGCGCCCACCAGCTCCGACTTATCCTGAAAGTGCCAATAGATGGCACCGCGCGTCACCCCCGCAGCCGTGGCTATCTCTGCCAGCGATGTCCGGGAAATGCCCTTGTCGTAAAAGCATAACTCAGCCGCGGAAAGTATCTGATTCCGGGTTTCCAGCGCCTCTTCTTTTGTCCGCCTCACCATCTGCTTTGCCATCCAGTCATTTCTAAACCCGCCTAGCCTGATCGAACACGGGCTGATGCGGAAGCATTTTATGTTAACCAAAGCACTGGGTGTTTACAAACATTCATGAACGTAAGTATATTATGCAGCAACACGGTCCCCTTGTTTCCCCGGGTGGCCGCCCAGAACCCGCACTACATCCTTTGAGGATCTCAGCATGCATCGCCCGATTTCTGCGCGCACTGCGCTCACTCCCCTGTTGCTGTTCATTGTGTTTCTGAGCGCCTGTATGCCACAGGAAGCTCCCCCAACTGAACAGGAGACCGCGCAGACGGTGGCAGTGGGGGTCGTCACCCTGGTGGCTGAACCCTTTGAACTGACGACCGATTTGCCGGGCCGCACTGCGGCCTACCGTATGGCTGAGGTCCGCCCCCAGGTGGACGGCATTATTCAGCAGCGGCTGTTTGCAGAGGGCAGCGAGGTCAAGGCCGGTGAGCAGCTGTATCAGATCGATGCCGCCGTCTACCAAGCCGCGCTGAACAGTGCCCAGGCCGCACATATGTCGAATAAGGCCCTGAGCGACCGCTACGAACAACTGATTGAAAGCCAGGCGATCAGTCGCCAGGAGTACGACGAGGCCCGCGCCCGCAGCCTGCAAAGCCAGGCCGCGCTCGAGCGTGCCGCCATCGACCTGCGCTACACCCAGGTCAAAGCACCTATCGATGGGCGAATTGGCCGCTCGGCGGTTAGCGAGGGTGCATTGGTGAACAATGGCCAGGCTGCAGCAATGGCCACCATTCAGCAGTTGGACCCCATCTATGTAGACGTGACCCAGCCCGCCCGAGATCTGTTGGCACTACAGCGTGATCTGGAAGAAGGTCGCCTGCAGAAGGCTGGCGACAACGCCGCCCAGGTCACCCTGCAAATGGAGGATGGCAGCGTCTATGCGCATCAGGGCCAACTCGAGTTCTCTGAAGTGACGGTAGACGCGGGCACCAGTTCGGTAACCCTGCGCGCGGTATTCCCCAACCCGGACAAGCTGTTGTTGCCCGGCATGTTCGTGCATGCGCAATTGGTTGCCGGTACCCGCTCCGAGGCCATTCTGGCGCCACAGCAGGGCATCACCCGCACGCCCGGTGGCCAGGCCACAGCGCTGGTAGTCAATGCCGAGAATATCGTCGAGCTGCGCCAGGTGCGCACCGAACGTAGCGTCGGCAACCGCTGGTTGATCAGTGAAGGGCTGAATGACGGTGACCAACTGATAACCGAAGGCTTGCAGTTCATCAGGCCCGGCGTCGAGGTCAAGGCGGTACCGGCTGGAAACCTTGCCGAGACCCAACCCGCCACTGGTCAGAGAGGATAACCCCATGCCTCGCTTCTTTATTGACCGTCCAATCTTCGCCTGGGTTATTGCTCTGGTGATCATGCTGGCAGGCGGCCTTTCGGTACTCAGCCTGCCGGTTAACCAGTATCCGAGTATCGCCCCACCGGCGGTGGGTATTTCCGTGAGCTATCCCGGCGCGTCGGCACAAACGGTGCAAGACACCGTGGTGCAGGTCATCGAGCAACAACTCAACGGTATTGATGGCCTGCGCTATATCCGCTCGGAGAGCAATTCCGACGGCAGTATGGAAATCACCGTGACCTTTGACCAGGGCGTGGACCCGGACATTGCCCAGGTGCAGGTGCAAAACAAGCTGCAACTGGCCACACCGCTGCTGCCGCAGGAGGTCCAGCAACAGGGCATCCGGGTAACCAAAGCAGTAAGCAACTTCCTGATGGTCATCGGCGTCGTCTCGACC
>JBKBSI010000118.1:0-10689 GCA_046291745.1 Pseudomonas sp.
TGACAGGCCGCTGATAACAGCCATGACCTCTATGTACCGCTTTGTAACCAAGTCGACAGCAGATCACAGGCTTCATCTACACTCTAGCCATAACCGGGCAAAGCCCCTACGAGCAGCCGAAAGAGCGTGCTAAGATGCCGCCTGTCATTGCCGCCTGCTTGTATGCAGTGCTTTACGGCAGTCCCACACGCTCGCTGAGAAGACTATGCAATCCATCAATCTGCATCTGAAGATTCTGATCGCCATCCTGGTCAGTCTGGGTTTGGGTATCACTGCCTACCAGATCTATGTTCTCGACATCCCCGTTACCGAAGACGAAACCGACGACATCTGGAGTCTGGATGCACGGCTGGAGTTTCAGGCGACACAGGGTGTGCCGGTCAAGGCGCAGATGTTCATTCCGCCGTTGAACCAGGATTACATCAGCCTCAACGAGAGCTTTATCTCCAACAACTATGGCGTGAGTATCAATCAGGTACAGAACAATCGTCGGGTGACCTGGTCAGCACGCCGCGCCTCCGGCACCCAGTCGCTCTATTACAGGCTGGTTCTGACCAAGCGTTATAGCGACAACGCAGCACCACTTCCTGCCCCTGCACCAAGGCAGCCGATCCCATTGGAAGGCGCCGAACAGGTTGCCGCGGAAGCGCTAGTCAGCCCCATCCGCCAGAACTCGGCGGATATCGAGACCTTTATCAGCGAGGCCATTCGCCGGGTCAACGACATTACTGATGACAACGTAAAGTTGCTGCTTGATGGCAGCACCAGCCCCCTGGACAAGGCGCGGGTAATAGACATCCTGCTGTCCATGGCGCGTATTCCGCTGGAGATGGTGCACACCGTGCGCCTGGAAAGCACACCTAACCAGGAACCTGAGCTCTGGTTGCGTAGCTACAACGGCGAACGCTGGCTGTATTTTCACCCCGAGACCGGACAACAGGGTATTCCCGACAACCGCATGGTCTGGTGGACCGGGCCTGCACCCTTGTTCAGTCTGGAGGGTGGCCGCCAGGGTCGCGTCACGCTGACGCTGAACAATAGCGAAATCAATGCCCTGCGCCTGGCTGAAATGACCAGCGACAATCGCTCCTCAGCCTTGATGGAATATTCGCTCTACGGCTTGCCTTTGCATGCCCAGCAGGTTTACCGGGTGATGATCATGATCCCGGTGGGCGTACTGGTCATCCTGATACTGCGCAACATAGTCGGCATCCAGACGCTGGGTACTTTCACCCCGGTGCTGATCTCACTGGCCTTCCGGGAAACCGATATAGGCTGGGGTATTGTGCTCTTTCGCCTGATCACTGCGTTGGGCCTGTCACTGCGCTCTTACCTCGAACATCTGAAACTGCAGATGCTGCCCAGACTTTCGGTGGTACTGACCTTCGTCGTGGTGGTAATTGCCGGCATCACCCTGCTGGGTCACAAGCTGGGCATGGAGAAAGCGCTTTCGGTTTCCCTGTTCCCGATGGTGATTCTGACCATGACCATCGAGCGACTGTCGATCACCTGGGAAGAGCGTGGCGGTGGGCATTCCTTCAAGGTAGCGCTGGGCACGCTGTTTGCCGCGACGCTCGCACACCTGCTGATGAGTGTTCCCGAGCTGGCGTATTTCGTCTTCACCTTCCCGGCAGTATTGCTGGTGCTGGTGGGTTTCATGCTGGCCATGGGTCGCTATCGCGGTTACCGGTTGACCGAGCTGATGCGCTTCAAGGCAATGACCACCAAGGGCTGAGGAGAAATCATGTTCTTCTGGAAAACCTGGAAAACCCTGAGCGACAACGGGGTTATGGGCATCAACCGGCGAAATGCCGACTACGTGCTCAAGTACAACAAGCGCAATCTGTATCCGATAGTGGATGACAAGATCCTTACCAAGGAGCGCGCCATCGCCAGGGACATCAATGTCCCTGAGCTGTACGGCGTAATCGAGACCGAGAAGGACTTTGACACCTTTGATGCCATTGTCGAAAAACATCGGGACTTCGTGATCAAGCCCGCCCAAGGCGCTGGCGGCGACGGCATTATCGTTATCGCCGATCGCTTCGAGGGCATGTTCAAGACGGTATCGGGCAAGATCATCAGCCGCGAGGAGATAGGTCATCACATCTCCAGCATCCTCTCGGGCCTGTACTCCCTGGGCGGACATCGCGACCGCGTGCTGATCGAGTATCGAGTCAAACCCGACCCGATCTTCCAGAGCATAAGTTACGAAGGCGTTCCGGATATTCGCATCATCCTGCTGATGGGCTATCCGGTGATGGGCATGGTACGCCTGCCGACTCGCCAGTCCGGCGGCAAGGCCAACCTCCACCAGGGCGCCATCGGCGTTGGCGTAGATCTGGCTACCGGCATTACCCTCAAGGGCACCTGGATGAACAAGAAGATTGCCAAGCACCCGGACACCACCAATCAGGTCGACGGCGTACAGTTACCTGACTGGGAAGGCTTCATGAACCTGGCTGCCTCATGCTACGAGCTGTCTGGCCTGGGCTATATCGGCGTGGATCTGGTGCTGGATGAACAACAAGGTCCATTGATTCTGGAACTGAACGCGCGCCCTGGGCTGAACATCCAGATCGCCAATGATGCAGGTCTGACCAGCCGTTGCCATATGGTCGAACGTCATCTGGCCGCGCTGAAGAAGACCGGCAAGAGCGAGAACGTCGCTGAACGTGTTGCTTATGCACGCAAGCACTTTCGCCAACCAATTTCCCTCGCGCCCAAGCCTGAGGAACTGCCTGAAGGGTCTGACGCACCAGCATGAGCTCCGCTCCTGCGCCCTGCTACCGACTCGACGAGCTGCCCTATGAGGCCGACCCGCTGCCGCGCCTCTCGCGGCTAAGGCACTTGGGATATCCGATCCTGCTCGACTCCGCAGCGGGCATCGAGCGCTTTGCGCGCTACAGCATCATGGCCGCAGGCCCGCTGCAAGTGACCTCGCCAGGGCCCGACGAAAGTGGCAAGCAAGTGCTGGCACGCCTACGTAAAAGCCTGGCCAGCCTCCCCCCCGCACAATGGCCCGAGGACCTGGAGCTGCCCTTCGGCGCGGGCGTTCTGGGCTATGTGAGCTACGATTTCGGACGCTTGCTCGAAACCCTGCCCAGCCAGGCACAGGCCGACATTGAGCTACCAAGCCTGCAGATGGGGCTTTATGGCTGGAGCCTGGTAAGCGATCGGGTACTGCTCAAGAGCTGGCTGGTTAGCCACCCGAGTCTGGCAACAGAAGCCGTCGAAGAGATTCTTGGTCTGCTGCGTAACCAGGGCAGTCAGACACTGCCAGCCTTTCGACTAAGCGCCCCGTTTCAGCCCGAGCAAAGCCGCGAGGATTACCAGCACTCCTTCGAACGCATTCAACACTATATTCACGCCGGTGACTGCTACCAGATCAACCTGGCTCAACGCTTCAAGGCCGATTGCAGCGGCGACCCGCTAACCGCCTACCAGCGGTTACGCCAAGCCTGCCCTACCCCCTTCGCAGCCTTTATCGAGAGTCCACACAGCACCCTCTTGTGCCTGTCGCCTGAGCGCTTTCTGAGCTTGAACAAGGGACAGGTAGAGACTCGCCCGATCAAGGGTACCCGAGCACGTGGCCGCAGCCCCGAGCAGGACCATCAGCTCGCCGCAGAGCTGCAGTCCTGCGCCAAGGATAGGGCCGAGAACCTGATGATTGTTGATCTGTTGCGCAACGATCTGGGGCGCTCGTGCATTCCGGGTAGCATCAAGGTACCCGAACTGTTCAAGCTGGAGAGCTACCCGAATGTGCACCACCTGGTCAGCAGCGTAACTGGCCAACTGGAGCCGGATCAGGACGCTCTGGACCTGCTCGCGGGCGCCTTCCCGGGCGGCTCCATCACTGGAGCACCCAAGGTCCGGGCAATGCAGATTATCGAGGAACTGGAGCCTGTCAGGCGTAGCCTGTACTGCGGCAGCATTGGCTATATTGGCTGCGAAGGACAGATGGATCTGAATATCGCCATCCGCACCCTGGTACACCAGCACGACGCCCTTTACTGCTGGGGCGGCGGCGGCATCGTCGCCGACTCGGAAGGCGAGTCGGAGTATCAGGAAACCCTGACCAAGGTGCGCGTGCTGATGGACGCGCTGCTCGCCTGAGCGGCAGGCCTTACAGGGCGAGCGTGCGATTAGACGCCTTGATGAATTCCTGCTTCAGCTCTTCGAAGGTATGCACCGCCGGAAACTGCGGAAATTCGGCGATGACGTTATCCGGCGCATGGAACAGGATGCCGGCATGGGCTTCGGAGAGCATGGTGGTGTCGTTGTAGGAGTCACCAGCGGCAATCACGCGATAGTAGAGGCTCTTGAACGCCAGCACCGACTGGCGCTTGGGATCCTTCTGGCGCAGTTGGTAATCCACCACACGGTCAGTCTCGTCAGTGATCAGGCGATGGCAAAGCAGCGTCGGAAAGCCCAACTGGCGCATCAGCGGCTGAGAAAACTCATAGAAGGTGTCGGACAGGATGACCACCTGGAAGCGCTCGCGCAGCCAGTTGACGAAATCCACGGCCCCGTCCAGCGGGCTCAAGGTAGCAATCACTTCCTGGATATCCCCGAGCTTCAGGCCGTGCTCGTCAAGAATGCGCAGGCGCTGCTTCATCAGCACATCGTAATCGGGAATATCACGGGTGGTCGCCTTGAGCTCGGCAATACCGGTTTTTTCGGCGAAGGCGATCCAGATTTCCGGGACCAGAACTCCTTCAAGATCAAGGCAGGCGATTTCCACAGGCAACTCCTGAGTGGCGAGATGATTTGGCGCAACAATCTACCGGCTGGGCTGATCAGGCGCAATGCCCCGAACATTAAAGGCCCCAAGCTTTCAGACCGATAAGGCATAAAAGTATAACCAAATAAAAGAGGATGGACTAAGAAGCCTTTGCTAGACTTCTCGCCACATGGCAGTTCGCACAGACGAACGCCCGCAATCCGGAGAAGCTCATGAGCCTTGAACACTTTGACGTCGACCTGCTAGCCGCGGACTATGCGGGCAAATCCCCGCAGCAGATCCTGCAACTGGCACTCAACCAGTTTGACGACCTTTGGCTGTCCTTCAGCGGCGCCGACGATATCGTGGTGCTGGACATGGCCTGGAAGATTAATCCTGGGATAAAGGTCTTTACCCTGGACACCGGCCGCCTGCATGCGGAGACATATCAGTTTCTGGAAAAGGTCCGCAAACACTACGGCATTCAGCTGGAAGTGCTGTCCCCCGACCAGCAGGCGCTGGAAGCCTACGTAAAGGAAAAGGGCCTGTTCGACTTTTACGAAAGTGGTCACGGCGAATGCTGCGGCGTGCGCAAGATTGCCCCGCTGCGCCGCAAGCTGGCGGGCGTGGATGCCTGGATCACAGGTCAGCGCAAGGATCAGAGCCCCGGCACCCGCAGCAACGTTCCGGTGATCGAGCTGGATACCGGCTTCAGTGGGCCAGGTCGTCAGTTGATCAAGTTCAACCCCCTGGCCAACTACAGCAGTGAGGATGTATGGAACTACATCCGCATGCTCGAGATCCCCTACAACAGCCTGCACGAGCGCGGTTTTGTCAGTATCGGCTGCGAACCCTGCACCCGCCCGGTCCTGCCCAACCAGCATGAACGCGAGGGCCGCTGGTGGTGGGAGGAAGCAACGCAGAAGGAATGTGGGCTACACGCAGGCAATTTGATCGCCAAGGGGTAAAAGCAGCGGCAAGCGGCAAGCTTTAAGCATCAAGCTGTTCGAGCATTACATCGGCATGAGAGCCAGCCCAGGCTAACCGGGAAGCTCCAGCACACTGCTCATCTCTTGTAGCTTGTAGCTTGCGGCTTGCGGCTGACGCCAAAGGCGTCCGAAACGTCAGTGTACCGGCAACTCTACAGCCTCGAACAACTCGTCCAGCTCCGCCTTGCTGTGGCAATGCAACGCCTGCTCTACCCGTTCGCGGGTCAGGTGCGGGGCGAAGGCCTGCATGAATTCGTACATGAAGCCGCGCAGGAAAGTGCCCCGGCGAAAGCCGATCTTGGTGATGCTGGCTTCGAACAGATGTCCCGCATCAATCATCACCAGATCCGAGTCAATGACCGGATCCACTGACATCTTCGCTACTATCCCCACGCCCAGCCCCAGACGCACATAGGTCTTGATCACATCGGCATCGGCTGCGGTAAAGACCACCTTGGGCGACAACCCGCGGTTGCTGAAGGCCTCGTCCAGCTTCGAGCGACCAGTAAAGCCGAATACATAGGTCACCAGCGGGTGCTCGGCAAGAGCCTCCAGGGTCAGATCGCTCAATTGAGTAAGCGGGTGCCCCTTGGGCACGATGACGCAGCGGTTCCAGCGATAGCAGGGCATCATCACCAGGTCGGAAAACAGCTCCAGCGCCTCGGTGGCGATGGCAAAGTCGGCCGTACCATCCACCGTCATCTCGCAGATCTGGATAGGCGTGCCCTGGTGCATGTGCAAAGACACATCGGGATAGCGCTGGATAAAGCGGCTGATGATCGGCGGCAAGGCGTAGCGGGCCTGGGTATGGGTAGTCGCCAGAGTCAGGTTGCCCTTGCGCTCATTGCTGAACTCCTGGGCAATCTGCTTGATGCTGTCAACCTTGCGCAGAATCTCGCCGGCAGTTTGTATGATGCGCTCCCCGGCGGGCGTAACACGGGTCAGATGCTTGCCACTGCGTGAGAACACCTCCACCCCAAGCTCATCTTCCAACAGGCGAATCTGCTTGCTGATACCCGGTTGCGAGGTATACAGGCTCTGCGCGGTGGCTGATACGTTCAGATCGTGGTGTGCTACTTCCCAGATATAGCGCAGTTGCTGCAGTTTCATCAGTGCATTCCCCTGTCGTCCTGGCCAGTAGCGATCAGCCGCCGCTTTATAACCATATTAGCCTGTTTACCAATGAGGTTAGACCATAAAATTCAGGAAATATTACACTGTTGGCAAAATTAATTGGCCGCCGCTCTGGCTCAGCCTTTCACAGGAAGGTTACTGATGCCGTGCGGAACATGCCCGGTCGGCACGACGCCCACCGCACTGCGGCAATGCCCCTCCTGATCATCAAAGAACAAGTCAGCGCCAAAGGCACGCAAAAACTCGGATTTATCCATACCACCGAGAAACAATGACTCATCCAGCCGAATGTCCCACTCTCTCAGAGTGCGAATAACACGCTCATGCGCCGGAGCGCTGCGAGCGGTAAACAGCGCCGTACGGATCGGGCATTCGGTGTTGGCGAATTCGGTCTGAATACGGTTGAGCGCGGCAAGAAAAGGTTTGAAGGGGCCGCCACCCAGCGGCTCTCGAGCAGAAGCCAGTTCGCTGGCCTGGAACGCGGCCAAGCCATCACGCTGGAACACCTGCTCCGACTCGTCGGAAAACAGAACCGCATCACCATCAAAGGCAATGCGCAATTCGTCACGCGCCTCGCGCGGGTGCTTGGAAGGCAGAATGGTTGCGGCGGCAAAGCCCGCCTCCAGGGTGCTGCGCACATCCTCGGCGTGGGTAGAGAGGAACAACTGGCTGCCGAAGGCCGGAATATAAACAAAGGGACTGCGCCCTCCGGCGAAGGCCGCACGAGTGATGCCCAGGCCGTAGTGCTGGATGGAGTTGAACACCCGCAGCCCGGTGTCCGCACTATTGCGTGACAACAGCACCACCTCTACCCGAGTATCCCCCTCCAGCATGCTGTTGATGCGCAGCAGCTTCTGCACCAGGGCAAAGGCTTCGCCCTGCTCCAGCGGCGTGTCCTCCCGGGCGATCTGATACTGCCGATAGGCCTCAAGGCCCTCCTGTTCGTAAACCTGGTGGCTCTCATCCAGGTCAAACAAGGCTCGGGAGGATATGGCAATAACCAGCTTGTCGCCCAGTCTGACCGGCATAAAGGGTCCTGTTTAGTGAGAGAGGTAAAGGTCCTGTTGGTACTGCAGCATGTGCAACAATGCCTCGGTTTTCGGCATGCTGCAACCGGCTGCAGCGGCCAGTTGCAAGGCCTCCTGGTAAAGACTTTCCAGCTCCATGGGCCGCTTGTGCAGCCGATCATGGTACATGCTGGGGTAATAGTCCGGCATATGCCGCGTAGCCTTGAGCAGCTTCGCCGCATAATCCTCTGGCATCCTGTGTCCGCAGGCTTCGGCAGCCGCTACTACTTCCGCCATCAGGTCGCCAATCAACTGGCGACTGGCCGGATTCGCCAGCAGGTCCTGGGTACCTGCGTCCAGCAATACAGAGGTACCGTTAAAGGCTGCGTTCCAGACCAGTTTCTGCCAGCGTGCAGCATCGATATTGGCCATCTCGCGTGCCTCGATACCGGCGCTGCGGAACATCTCGGCAGCCGCAGAGATAATCTCCGCACGCTCCCCGTCGCTGGCCGTACCCGAGTGATAACCCAGATCAATCAGCCCATTGTGCTGGTGCTTGATCTGGCCCGGTCCCTGGCGAAACAGGCATACGTAGCAGAGGCCACCAATCAGATGGATATGCTCCGGGAGCAGAGGCCGCAAATGCGATTCATTGTTCAGACCATTCTGAAACAGGATCACCTTGGCGCCCTCTGCTGCCGCGGCAGCAATGATCGGTGCCAACTCGGCATTTCCGGTGGCCTTGGTACCGACCAGCAGCCAGTCGCAGGGCGGCATATCGGCAACGTCCCGATAGGCCTGCACCGGATTGAGCTGCAGCTCACCGTGCACCAGGCTGTCCACACTGATGCCATGCTCGACCACACTGGCATATTCGCTACGCAGAAGAAAATGCACGTCCTCGCCGGCTCGGGCGAGCATCAGTCCATAAAATCCGCCGATGGCACCCGTGCCTATGACGCCGATACGCGGTTTTGCCTGCTGCATGATTGACCTCTTCTATGCCAAATTCGATATGGGCTCTTGCTTGTGAAGCTATGTTAAACGCACAGCGCCAACCAAGACAGTCAGCCACGCGACAATAGAAAGCACTCCATTGAAGCAGTTAATCGGCGCAATACGACAACATAGGCTAGCCTCCGCCGAATTCCTTGATTAAGCTGTGCCACTATTAAAAAAAGGCTACCCAACTGGCAGCCTGAACGAATACTAGGACTGATGATGGCCGACCTCCCTATTGATGACCTCAACATTGCCTCCAACGAGGTACTGATCACCCCTGCCCAGCTCAAGGCAAAGCTGCCAATGGGCGACGCTTCACACGCCACCGTGGTGAAAAGCCGCCAGGTGATCCGCGACATTCTCGACGGCAAGGACCACCGCCTGTTCATCGTGATCGGGCCCTGCTCCATCCACGACCTGGATGCCGCCAAGGATTACGCTGCGCGCCTGAAAACGCTTGCTGATGAGGTCAGCGATACTCTGTATCTGGTAATGCGCGTGTACTTCGAGAAGCCGCGCACCACAGTCGGCTGGAAGGGGCTGATCAACGATCCCTACCTGGATGACTCGTTCAAGGTCGAAGACGGTCTGCACATTGGACGTCAGTTGCTGAACGATCTGACCGCCATGGGTTTGCCCACGGCCACCGAAGCGCTGGACCCAATTTCACCCCAGTACCTGCAGGATCTGATTTCCTGGTCCGCGATCGGCGCCCGTACCACCGAATCGCAAACCCACCGGGAGATGTCCTCCGGCCTGTCTTCCGCTGTGGGCTTCAAGAACGGTACTGACGGCAGCCTGACCGTGGCGATCAACGCCCTGCAGTCCGTCTCTAGCCCGCACCGCTTTCTGGGTATAAACCAGGATGGCCAGGTCTCTATAGTTACTACCAAGGGCAATCAGTACGGCCATGTGGTGCTGCGTGGTGGGAACGGCAAGCCGAACTACGACTCGGTCAGCGTTTCGCTGTGCGAGAAGGACCTGGCGAAAGCCGGTATCAAACCCAACATCATGGTCGATTGCAGCCACGCCAATTCCAACAAGGACCCTGGCCTGCAGCCACTGGTCATGGACAACGTGGCCAACCAGATTCTCGAGGGCAACAACTCCATCATCGGCCTGATGGTAGAAAGTCATATCGGCTGGGGCAACCAGTCAATACCCAAGGACCTGTCACAGCTGCAGTATGGGGTATCGGTGACCGACGCCTGTATCGACTGGGAAACTACCCAGAGCAGCATCCGCAGCATGCACGCCAAGCTGAAGGATATCCTGCCCGCCCGCCAGCGCTGAGCTCCAGCCTGATCGCAGCCGAAAAAAAACCCTCGCACGAGGGTTTTTTTATATCTGACACGGGCGGCTCAACGCTTGCGCAAATTGAACTTTTCCTGCCGCAACATATAGCGCTCAACGTAGGAACAGGAAGGAATCACGCTATAACCCCGTTCATTGGCAAACTGCAGCGCATGCTCGGTCAGCTTGGCTGCCAGGCCCTTGCCGCGCAGGTCATTGGGCACATAGGTACGGTAGATATCCAGGGTCTTTTTCCCCAGGTCCATATAAGCCAGATACGCCCGGGCACCATCAATGGCAACGTAGAACTGCTTGCCTTCGGCGTCGTGCTGGACGGGCGCGCTTGGACTCATGCTGTCTCTCCTGAAGCAAGACCATTTAACAACCGCTGACATTGGTGGACACCCGAAAATCAGCAGAGTTCCGGGTGCTTTCAAATTATTTTAACCCGGTGGCGTAACACCCAATCCCAGAGCCATCAGCAGGGCGATAGAGGCCAGACAGGCCACCACCGGAATCGCCACCGTAACCATGAACATAT
>JBKBSI010000119.1:0-10325 GCA_046291745.1 Pseudomonas sp.
GTTGAAAGACTCGATTACGATGGCTGGTACCTAGTCACAAGCAACCATCAGACCTGGGTCGATATTCTGGTACTGCAGCACAACCTGAACCGACGCATGCCCATGCTGAAGTTCTTTCTGAAGCAGGAACTGATCTGGGTGCCGATCATCGGTCTGTGCTGGTGGGCACTGGATTTTCCGTTCATGAAACGCTACAGCAAGGCCTATCTGGCCAAACACCCGGAAAAGGCCGGTCAGGACGTTGCCACGACGCGCAAGGCCTGCGAAAAGTTCAAGACCACCCCGGTGGCCATCTTCAACTTTCTTGAAGGCACACGCCTGACCCCGGAAAAGCACGCAGAACAGAGCTCACCGTATCGCTATCTGCTGCGGCCCAAGTCCGGTGGCGTTGCCTTTGTACTGGATGCCATGGGCCAGCAGCTACGCTCACTGGTGGACATTACTCTGCACTACCCAGACGGCAGTCCGAGCTTCTGGCAATTGATGACGGGCAAGGTAAGAAAGGTGGTAGTGCACTGCAAGATCAGACCAATCCCGCCAGAGTTCCTGGGTCAGGACTACCAGAATGACGAGGCTTTCCGGTTGGCCTTTCAGGCCTGGATCAGTGGGCTATGGGAAGAGAAGGACCAACTGCTGGCGCAGTTGCATCAGGAGCATCCACCAGCGGGGCAGTGACCTGCCCCGCTGGCGAACAGCTACCGAGGATTACAGCGGACGCAGATTGATCTCTACCCGGCGGTTCTGGGCACGACCGTTTTGCGTTTCGTTGCTGGCAATCGGCTGGTTGGGACCTACACCGCGGCTGCTGATGCGCGCACCGGAAACGCCCTGGCCAGTCAGGTAGGACGCTACGCTAGTAGCACGCTCCTGGGACAGGCGCATGTTCAGATCCATGCCACCAGTACTGTCGGTATGGCCAACGATATCAATGCCGTTCTTGTCGAACTCCTTGAACACCTTGACCAACGAATTCAGCGTCGGATAGAAGCTGCTGGAAACGTCAGAGGAGTTGCTGGCAAAGGTAATGTTGCCGGGCATGACCAGTTGCAGGTTGTCGCCGTTGCGGATCACCTGCACACCAGTGCCACTCAGTTCCTGACGCAGGCGCGCTTCCTGCTGGTCAACGTAATAACCGTAACCGGCACCCGCAGCACCACCCACGGTAGCGCCAATCAGCGCACCCTTGGTGCGGTCACTGCGGCTGGATGTTGCGGCACCGACCACGGCACCCGCAGCAGCGCCACCCAGGCCATAAATAGCCGATTTACCAGTCTGTTGTTCGCCGGTATAGGGATTGGTAGTACAGCCAGCCAGCAGCACACTGCAGAAGCCAGCAACAAGCAAACCTTGGGTTTTCATGAATAACATTCCTTTTTATTTATCACCGTAGGGGTGCAGATTACCACGTCTGCATGTTTCCACACCGTGAATAAGACCGCAGAATCAATCAAAATATCCAGTCACTCAGGCACGAATGAAGGGATTTTCCCGCATTTCATCGCCCAGCCGGGTATCAGCCCCGTGGCCAGTCACCACCACCGCCTCTTCATCCAGACTGTACAGGCGCTGGCGGATGGACTTCTCAATCAACTGGTAATCCCCACCCCAGAGGTCAGTGCGACCAATTCCGCGTTTGAACAGGGTATCGCCAGCAATCAGCAACTTATCCTGCGGAAACCAGAAGCTCATGGATCCCGGCGTATGCCCCGGCGTGTGCAGCGCTACCCCACAGCCACAGGCCAGTTCTTCATCATCGCTTAACCACTGATCCGGCGCCGGAGCCGGTACATAGGGCACCCCGAACACCTTGCACTGCATCTCCAGGTTGTCCCACAAAAACTGGTCCTCCTTGTGCAAATGCAAGGTAGCGCCGGTGGCCTTCTTCATTTCCCCCGAGGCAAGAAAATGATCCAGATGGGCATGGGTATGAATGATGCTCACCACCTTCAACCCCAGCACATCCAGCCGGTCGAGAATCAGTTGGTGATCACCACCGGGATCAATTACTAGGGCCTTTTTGCTTAGCGGGTCGCCAATGATGGTGCAATTGCACTGCAAGGGGCCTACGGGGAAGGTTTCGCGGATGAGTCTGGGCAATGTAGCGTCCATTTAAATCCTTGCGCATAAGGGATCAATAAACCGATCGGGTCGCAGTGCGTAAACAGGTGAGCTTTGCGATGCTTCTCTGACTTCAAGATTACATCAATGGGATTGCCCTTCAACATGCGCCCCGGCCAAAACCGGCAAATGCCGCAAAAAACGTGCAGTCAGCAGTGCGGTGGCGAGCATGATCAGGGCGCCGATAATGGCGTTGGTATGCAGGGCTGCGCTGAAGGCTTCCTGTACTGCCAGTAGCAATTGGGCTGCTGGCTCAGCAGGTAAGCTGGCAATGACGCCCAGGGCGCCGCCGATAGTATCAATGGCTATACCGGCCTGATCCAGCGCCAGATCCGACGGGACGTTTTCAGCCATATGCCTGCGGTAAACAGCTGTACCAATGCTGCCAATTACTGCAATACCCAGTGCCATGCCCAGTTCTGCCGCCGTCTCGGAGGTTGCCGATGCGGCACCGGCCTTTTCCGCCGGGGCTGAGCTGACCACCAGATCGGTGCCCAGGATCATCATCGGCATTACGCCTACGCCCATGATGACAGTACCCAGAATCAGCAGGGCCAGGGTGTCCATACCGTTTACCAGCATTAGACAGACAAAGCCGAACACCCCGAGCAGCAAACCACCGCTGACCAGGTGCGACGGTTTGATCCGCCTGGCCAGGCGTGGAATCAACAGCGACACCAGCACCTGAATCACGGCAGAGGGCACCATCAGTACACCCGCCCAGAGAGCCGAGAGCCCCAAGACCCCTTGCAGGTACTGGAACACCATCAGCCAGGAGCCGGACAAAGCCAGAATGGTCAGCAACATGGCGCCTACCGAGGTGCTGAAACCACGGTTGGCAAACAGCCCCAGATCGAACATCGGCTGCGTCAGCATGCGTTGGCGACGGACAAACAGCCAGCCAATCAGCAGACCCAGAGCCACGGCAACACAGACGATCAGGCTGATGCCATCGCGCGCCAGTTCCTTGATGCCATAGACCAGCGATAGGAAGGTGCTCACGCAGAGTACGGCGCTGGTGATATCCAGGCTCCCGGCTTTCTTGTCGCGGCATTCCGGCAACAACAGCGGACCGGCGATCAGCAGCAGCAACATGACCGGCACGCCGAGCAAAAACACCGAGCCCCACCAGAAGAACTCCAGCAGTATGCCGCCCACCAGCGGGCCAATAGCACTACCGACCAGAAAGCCGGTCATCCACAGGGTGATAGCGAAGGTGCGCTCAGAGGGCACCTCAAAGAGCTCACGGATCAGTGATAGCGTGGAAGGCATCAGCGTGGCGCCGGAAATCCCCAGCAGCGCGCGGGTAAGGATCAGCATGTTGGCCGAGGTGGAAAAGGCTGCCAGTACCGAGGCAAAACCGAATGCAGCGGCGCCGATCAGCAGCAGCTTGCGACGGCCTATGCGGTCGCCCAGGGTACCCATGGTGATCAGAAAGCCGGCAATCATGAAGCCGTAGATATCCAGAATCCACAGCAGCTGCGAGCTGGTGGGCTGCAGGTCAGCGCTCAGATGCGGCGCGGCCAGGTGCAGCACAGTCATATCCAGCGCCAGCAGCAAGGTCGGCAGAATCAACACCGCCAATCCCCACCATTCGCGGCGGCTGGCGGGACGGGGAGCTACGGATGACATAGAAGCAGTTTCTGACGACATGTGACTTCTCTACACACTCTGGAACGACTGAGCGCTGCTTTATACCCCTGGCGTCAAAAGAGCGCAATCATGGCCTGCGGCTATTGGAGCAGGCCCAGCACCTTGGCCTGGGCCACCGCCTGGGTGCGCCGGGCAACCCCAAGCTTGTGGTTGATTCGCCGTGCGTGGCTTTTGACGGTATGCAGCGAGATAAACAGCGCTTCGCTGATCTGCTGGTTGGAGTAACCCTGGGCAATGCACTTGAGCACGTCCAGCTCGCGGCTGCTCAGGGTATCCTGCAATGTCACGGCGACGCGTTGGCCATCAGGCCGAGCTACAGTAGGCAACAGCTCGATCAAACGGTCGCGCAGACGTGACGCTGGAGCCCTTTCCAGAGCATCAACCAGAGCTGGCGTGGCCTGCTGCAGCAACGGCAAAAAAGGTGCAATGATCTCGTCTTCTACGGCCATGGCCAGCGCCGCCAGCAGCACCTTTTCCGCCTCCAGCGGCCGCTGGGCGTGATACAGCATACGCAGTAACAGAGTCATGACCGAAAGCGCCTGCAACTGCTCGCCGCTGCGTTGGAGCTGGCTAAGCAAGCCGCGCAGGGTGCTTTCCGCCGCCACATGCTCGCCGCGGGACCAGAGCAGACGCGCATACACACGCTCGATAACTGCAGGCAGGGCATGGAAAAAAATCGGCGGGGCTGCCGGGTTGTCCAGGCAATAGGTCTGGCGCAACCGGGGTAGCCAATGCTCGGCCAGGTCCTGGCGGCCCGAGGTAATCCACAGGTCACTCTTCAGTGCCGTGCCCCAGCCCAGGTAATACACCGGCGGAATATCCCATTGGTGCATCAAGCGCTCGGCCTCGGTCAGGGTATCGAAGGCGTCTGCTGCCGTGGCACGGCGCTGTGCCTGCATCCCGGCCAGCAGACAGTAGCCGGGTAGCGCGTGTACATCACGGCAGTCACGGGACTCATCGATACCCTGTCGTAGTAGTACCTCGGCACCAGACAGGTCACCCAACAGAGAAAGCAGATAACCATGGTAGGTATTCAAGCGCGCACGCACCGCCAGACCCTGAGCGTAACTCAGCCCGCTGAGCAGACGACATTGCGCCGCTACCGCACGGCGGGCGCGCTCGACCTGGCCCCGTGCCTGCATCAAGCGTGCACGCATAATTACCGCCTGCGCCTCCAGCAGCGGATCAGCCATGCGCTGGGCCAACTCCAGCGCCGACCGCGCCCACTGACGCGCTTGATCCAGACGATGTGAGCAGAGTTCGATATCCGCCAGCGTCAGCATGGCCATGACCCGACTGCCCGCCTCGCGCTCATCCAGGCAGACCAAACCCTGGTGGCAATAACCCGCTGCCTGCTCCAACCGACCTGATGAGCGCGCGAGGAACCCCTTGAGCACCAGCGCCTGGCCCAGCAAGGTGCGCTGTCGATAGGCATCGGGTTGCGGCAAAAAGCAGCTAATGCGGTCGAGCATCACCTGTGCCTCTTCCAACTGACAAGCCAGCGCCAGGGTCCAGGCATGCAGCATGACCAGGCTGGCCGAGCTGCCCTGCAGCACCCCGGGCAATTCGGCCTTCCAGCGCAGCAAGGTAGCCACGTGCTGCTCAGCCAGCAGGCGATCTAGCGGCAAATGCTGCACCAACCGGGCCGCCTGGTCCGGTCGCTCTGCCGCCAGCGCCTGCTCTACTGCATCGCCTATACGGCCCTGCTCGCTGAACCACTGGCAGGCACGCAGGTGCATCTGCTGGCGAGCAGGCAGATCCAGCTCGGCGCTGCGCTCACGCATTACATCGGAGAAAAGATGATGAAAACGGTACCACTTGCCCTCACGGTCCAGGGGTACCAGAAACACTTGGTGTTGTAGCAGATAGGCAATGATCTCAGCGCTGTCATCGGCCGCCCGGGCCTGGTCACACAGGGCCGTGGTAAAGCGATCGAACCAGGCAATTTGCTGCAGAAAGGCCTGTACCTTCGGTGGCTGCCGCAGGATCACCTCTTCCAACAAGTACTCACCCACCAGTTGCTCCGGCCGCATCCCGGGCGGCAGACCCTGCGGCTCGCTGCCAGCCTGCTGCGCAGTCAGCGCCAGCAGACGCAAGCCAGCAACCCAACCTTCATTGCGTTGCAGCACATGTCGCTGCCATTGGGGATCGGTCTCTCCCAGCCCGGCCCGTTGCAAAAAGGCACTGGCGCGCTCGCGGCTCAGGCGCAGGTGCGCTTCGCTCAGTTCCAGCACCTGATTACCCAGGCGCAGACGCGCCAGGTGCCAGTCAGGCTTGCGCCGCCCGGTAATCAGCAGCTGAAAGCTTGGGGGCAACTGCTCCAGCAACAGGGCGCAGAGCCGATCGCAGTGGGGGCCGCGAATCAGGTGGTAGTCATCCAGCACCAGCAGCACCGGAGTTTGCGGGTTGTGACGTGCCTGCAACGCGGCGATCAACGCGATCACCAGAGATTCGATGTCCAGCGTCTGGTGTTCCTGCTGCTGTTGCAGCAACGCCAGCTCGGCCTCACCAAGCCCTGGATACAGTGACTGCAAACCGTGAATCAGACTGACGAGCAAATGACCCGGCTCGGCATCACGACTATCCAGTGACAACCATACGCTTTGCCAGGGCGCAGCCAGTTGCTGGGCATACTCGATAGCCAGGGTACTTTTGCCGAAACCAGCCGGGGCGCAAACGAGGATCAACCGACGACGGCTGGCCTGATGCAACAGGGAGGTGAGTTCCGGGCGCGGCACGTGGTCCGCCGGGAGCGGCGGCCGATAGATCTTGCCGGGGGAAGGTGCAATAGACGTGGCCATGCCGACAAGTGTATCGGCATGGCCATCAAGGTGTCTTGTCGATTTGTAAACCGCCAGTGCGGGGCGAGCGCCCCGCACTGGTCAGCAGATCAACGGACGCCGGATTGACGCAGTGCTGCGGGGGTAAAATCGTTGGCACTGGCACGGTGATCGTAGTTGTAGTCGCTACGCTCCTCGTTGTTCATGCCCATGGCCAGGTAACGACCCGCGATCAGGTCATACAGGGTTTCCATGGCATAACTTGGCACCTGAGCCTTGTAACGTTGCAGAGCATGGGCTTCGGCAACGCGCCACAGGGTGCCACGCGCATCGTAATGATCGATGTGTGCAGCCTGCCAGGAGTCCTCGTCAAAGAAGAAGTGGCGCTTGGCGTAGATGTGACGCTCGCCTTCCTTCACTTCAGCTACGACTTCCCAGGTACGGTGCAACTCGTAGCGGGTAAGCTCCGGATTGATGTGACCGGCCTTGATAATGTCGCTGTACTTCTTGTCAGGCGAGTTCAGACGGTAGCTGTTGTAGGCAATGTACTGCTCTTTCTTGCCAACCAGGTCCCAGTTGTAACGGTCAGGTGCGCCGTTGTACAGGTCCAGGTTATCGGAGGTACGCATGCCATCAGCGGCAGTGCCCGGGCCATCATAGGATACTTGCGGAGCACGGCGTACGCGACGCTGGCCAGCGTTGTAGATCCACGCCATACGCGGAGTGGCAACCTGGTCTACTGTCTCGTGAACCAGCAGTACGTTGCCGGCCAGACGGCCCGGGTCAACTACCTGCTGCTTGAAGTAATAAAGGATATTCTTCATGGTCTCAGGGTTATAGTCGGCCAGACCCTGGGGCACCACGACTTCTTCAATAAAGCGCACTATGGTGAAGTTGCCATTGGTCTGCGGGGTCGCTTGGGTCACAACGCGACTCAGCGATTCACCACGAAAGCGCGTGATGTGGTTCCAGACGACTTCCAGACCATTGGACGGGATCGGGAAAGCGATCGCCAGATCGTAGCCGACTACGCCGTTGCCACCCTGCACCAGTTCTGCGGAAGTCGCGTTGCGACGCGCTGCCTGATAGACCGCGTCAGGCATGGCTACGCTGCGGCGGCTTTCATAAATCGGCATTTCGAAAGTGTCGGGATAACGCTGGAACATGGCGATCTGGCCCGGGGCGAGGTTGGCCTCGTACTCGGTGTAGTTCGCAGCCGTGATCACAAACAGGGGCTTGTCGTCTGCATAGGGGTCGCCGGAGAAACCGCGCGCTGCGAGCGGAGCCGCATCAGTAGCCAGACCACCGGTCCAGGCTGGGATAGTGCCGGAGGCATTACCTGCCATTTCAGCACCAATGGGGGTCAGGCTGTTGCCCAACTCGGCGGCCTGCTGTTCGCTAACGGCCAGGCTGGATGTGCTGTACACCAGTACCGAGGCCAATACGGCGGAAGTTATCAAGGAAGCTTTCATAATCATGCTCTGCTTGGCTGGGCCGGAAAGGGAGCGCTCCGGCGGAGTTGAACAACGTTGCAGTGACTGGAATGCGGACGCAGGGTCGAACACTCAACCACGTGCAGGCCGCGCACTATAGCTAAGCTTAGTACACTGGTGATCCGTCAAAAGTATGAATTTGTGTAGTGCAGATGTAACCGGACCAAAGGCTGGCAGGGGGGACCAGCGGTCCTAATGTCATGCCGGTGGCTCGCTGAGTCAGCCGGCATGGCAAAAAGCCTTCATTCCGGCAGCCAGCGCTGTTGCTGGCTGCCGGTACATTGAGGACTCAGACCGTAGACAGGAACGGCGCCTGAGCCTCTTGCCACTGGGCTATCTCGCCGCGAATGACTTTCTTGTCCAACTTGCCGACACTGGTTTTGGGTATTTCGGTAACACTTGCGATCTGCGTCGGGATAGCCCACTTGTTAATACGCCCTTCGTCAGCGAATGGCTTGAGGTGGTCGCGCAAAATACGCGCATTCATCTCATGGCCTTCACGCGGAACGATCAAGGCAAAGGGGCGCTCATCCCACTGTGGATCCGGCACACCTACTACCGCCACTTCCTTGACCGCCGAGCACTGGCTGATCAGGTCTTCAAGCTCCAGTGAAGAGATCCACTCACCACCAGTCTTGATTACATCCTTGATGCGGTCGCGGATTTCGATAAAGCCCATTTCATCAATGGCCGCCACGTCTCCGGTGTGCATCCAGCCATGCGCCCACAGCTCAGCACTCTTCTCCGGCTCGCGGTAGTAACCCTGGGTCAGCCAAGGAGCACGCAGCACCAGCTCGCCTTGGGACTTGCCATCGTGCGGCAGGAAGTTGCCCTCGGAATCCATCAGCCGTGCTTCAGCCAGGGGTACGGGAATGCCTGCCTTGATCTTGTAGGTGGCCCTTTCATCCGCACTGGCGCGGTCCAGCTCGATATTGTTGTAACCGGCGGAAATCAACGGGCAGGTTTCCGACATGCCATAGGCAGCGGACAACAGCATACCCTTGGCCTTGGCGGCATCGAACAGACTACGTGTCAGCGCGCTGCCACCGATGATCACTTTCATGCCACCAAAATCAAAATCCTGGGCGCCCTTAGCGTTAAGCACCATCTGCAGGATGGTCGGCACACAATGGGAGAAGGTAACCTTTTCTTTCTTGATCAGATCCACCAGCAATTCGGGCTCATAGCGGCCCGGATACACCTGCTTGGTGCCCAGCAATGTGGCGGTATAAGGGATGCCCCAGGCATGCACGTGGAACATCGGCGTGATCGGCATGTACACATCACGGTTACCGAACATGCGGTTGGCTTCAAGACCACCCATCATGGTCGCCTGGGTCATGGTGTGCAGTACCAGTTGGCGATGGGTGAAATACACACCCTTGGGATTGCCGGTGGTACCAGTGGTGTAGAAGGTTGTCGCGACCGAGTTCTCGTCAAAATCGGCGAACTCGTAGGTCGGCTCGGCAGCAGCCAGCAGCTCTTCGTATTCACCGACCAGGTCCGGCAGGTCGGCGGTCTTTTCATCGCCATCGGTCAACAGAATGGTTTTCTTGACCGTTGTCAGGTCGTTCTCTATGGCCTTGTAGATAGGCAGAAACTCCGCATTCACCAGCACGAAAATATCTTCGGCATGATTCATGGTGTAGAGAATCTGGTCCGGCGACAGGCGGATGTTGATGGTATGCAGCACCGCACCCAGCATCGGAATGGCGAACATGCATTCCAGATAGCGGTGGCTGTCCCAGTCCATTACCGCAATGGTATCGCCGGGCTTCACGCCTGCCGCAGTCAGGGCATTGGCCAGCCGACAGATGCGCTGATTAAAGGTGGCGTAGTCGTAACGGCTAATATCGCGGTAGACAATTTCCTGGCTGCGCTCGTAGCGTTGGCCGGACAGCAGGATGTTCTTGATCAGCAGAGGGGTCGAGTGAGCACCCTCGGTCGGTTTGATAACACGAGTATTAAGCATTTTTATGACCTGTTTGTTGGGCTTGTATGGTCTGTTTGGCGGGCTCTGGGCACCGTCATGCCACGCACTATAGCCAAGCGGCGGTCAGCGTACCTATCACTCCAAAGTATGAACCGCACCCTCCCCCCTCCCCGACTGGCTTTTGCGGTTATAATCTCGATCAGAGTCGCCTCATGACCCAGGCGCATACCCTAGTCATCTTTCCGGAGCCGAGCATGTCCGATACCCGTATTGTCATTGTCAGTGGTGCCCGCACCCCCATGGGCGGTTTTCAAGGCAGCCTTGCCAGCGTCCCGGCCGTGGACCTTG
>JBKBSI010000011.1:0-30871 GCA_046291745.1 Pseudomonas sp.
AGCACCCGGCTGAGCCCCCTCCTGTCTTGGCACAACAGGCCTTCACATTGCGGACTGCGATCTTCCAGAACCCAGGCCCGAGCAGAGCGGCAAAGCCATGCGATTACATAAATTCATATCCTCCAACATGGAATCCATTCTCAAGGAGTGGGAAGACTTTGCCCGCGCCAACCAACCTTCCGGTGGGGATATGCATGTAGTCGAGCTGCGCGACCATGCCAAGGAGATGTTGAGCAATATTGTCCGGGATATGGAGACGGCCCAGACCGAACAGGAACGCGCCAGCAAATCCCAGGGCCATAGCCCCGCATCCGGCCCTGATACTGCTGCCGAAGTGCATGCCGATGAGCGCCTAGGCTCTGGCTTCTCCATTAGCCTGCTGGTAGCCGAATACCGGGCGTTGCGAGCATCCGTGCTGCGCTTGTGGTTTCAGGATGCTGGGCCTTACAAACAGGATGATGTGGATGAGGTAGAGGATCTGATTCGCTTCAATGAAGCCATAGATCAAGCCTTGGCAGAATCAGTTACTCGCTACTCTGAAGCAGTACTCGAAAACTCCGATATTTTTGTCGGCATGCTCGGCCATGACCTTCGCTCACCCTTGCAGGTACTCGCCTTTGGTGCAGAAAAGTTGAAGAACATGGAAGACGCCAGCAACAGCTTGAACCAGTTGGGGGCAACCATGATCTCCAGCGTCGAGCGAATGAAGGAAATGCTGGATAACCTGATGGACTTTACGGAAAGCCGTATTGGCGGTGGCTTGACTATCGACCCGGCTCCTGCCGACCTGGCCGAGATCTCGCGTCAGCTTGTCGAAGAGTTCCGCTCCTCGCACAACGCCCACACGTTCAAGCAAATGGTCTCGGGAGACTGTACCGGCCACTGGGACGCCAGCCGCGTCGGGCAGATCTGTCAGAACCTGATCAGCAACGCCATCCAGCATGGCGCAGCAGAAGGCGAAATCGTGGTCGGATGTGAAGGCCGTGACGAGGACGTAGTGCTAACGGTCAAAAGCGAGGGCAAGCCCATACCCGAGTCGCAGCAGGATGATATTTTCGAGCTATCCAAGCGCAAAAATCTGAAGAAAGGCAACCCGAACAAAAACCTCGGCCTGGGCCTGTATATCGTCAGAGAGCTAGTGCTGGCTCACCAGGGCAGCGTCAGCGTCGAGTCCTCTGAGAGCGCCGGCACCATCTTCAAGGTGGCGTTGCCGAGAGAAAGTGGCGCAGCGTCCACCTCATCCTGACCGCGAGATTGAGAGTCACTCCAGGCGCCGGGCCCACGGTTCAAACCCGTTGTTGCTGATAGGCACTGTGCAAAGCCGCAAGATCATACTTCTTCATCTTGAGAAATGCCTGCGTCACCCTTTTCACCCGCTCAGCATCCGGGTCCAGCAGCATCTGGCCCATTACTTCAGGGAAAATCTGCCAGGACAGGCCATACCGATCTTTTACCCAGCCACATTGCTCGGCTTCCGGAACAGCAGAAAGCTTCTGCCAATAGCTGTCAATTTCGCTTTGCGTGGTGCAATGCACCACAAAGGAGATAGCTTCGTTAAAGGTAAAGTCATGCTTATGGGCGCTGTCCATCGCCGCAAACCATTGGTCCTCAAGCAAGAAGTCAGTGAACATCAGCGTGCCCTCCTGATCCGGCTCCATCCCCGCCGGATAGCGCGCCAGCTCCCCCCGCTTAGTGTTGTTGAACACAGACAAATAGAAGTCTGAAGCCTCTTCCGCCTTGCCGCACACATCGCCCACAAACAGCAGCGCTGGAACAATAAAAGGTCGCTTTTCGGCTGCTGGATTCGCCAGACTAAGCTGCCAGGACAACCCAAATCTGTCCTGAATCCAACCATAACGTTCGCTGAAGGGATAGGTATCCAACGGCATCAATACCTTGCCCCCATCCGCTAGCTTGGCCCATATCGCGTCAAGCTGGACACGCGCATCCTTATCCTGCGCCGGATCAAAATTCACGATGAAAGACACAGAGGGGTTGGGTTTGAAAAGGGGGCCCGCGCTGATCGCCATAAACGCATACCCGGACAGCTCGAAAGACACCAGATCGCAATCACCACCGGGCGTGTCATGCAGCGTAGTCGTACTGGTAATCGCCGAGTCAGGAAAAACCGCGCAATAGAACTGCGCCGCCTCCTTGGCCTCTTTGTCGAACCAGAGATGGGGGACAATCTTTTGTTGGGGCGCAGCCATCGCAAATCTCCTGTAGGGCTAGTGACTAAACTGAGCGGCAATGCTCCAGTGTAGTCGCGCATAACTTCAGCAAATCGACAGGCCTTGATGACGTTTCAAATTTGGTGCCGCCAGTAAGCCCAAAGCCGCTAGACAGCTACACCCGTTCAAACCCTGTCTTGTAGTAGCTGAAGGGCGCACTGACGGCAGTTTGCGCTACGAAACCGTCTGGTTAAAACCAACAAAGGTCGCGACCTCATTAACCGCGCGACGCTTGGATACCACAGCGTTGGCGGGAAACTCTTCGTCTGGGAAACCCATGGCGACGCAGATCATGATCACCTGATCTTCTGGAATGCCTGCATGCTCGCGGACCACCGGAGAATGCATGATGCCCTGACTGTTCACCACACAGCCCAAACCACGCGACCAGGCGGCATTCACCAGGCCATTGACCAGGGCACCACAGTCGAACTGGGCGATGTCGCCATCACGCAACACGCGATCGTAGGTCACCACAATGGAAACCGGCGCATCGAACTGCCGGAACCCACGCAGTATCCAGTCCTGGCGCTTGTCCTTGTCGTCACGGGCAATCCCCATGGCCTGGAACAGCTGCACGGCAATCTCGACCTGCCGGTCCCGATGTTCGCCCTCATAGGCACCGATGCCGCGGCTTTCCTTGGACGGCGGCACACCACCCAGCATACGTTCTGTATTCTCGGCCCGAATACGATCCAGCGGCTCCCCGGTCAACACATGCAGATGCCACGGCTGGGTATTCATGGAAGACGGCGCCCGAATGGCCAGGGCAACAACTTCCTCGATCAGACTGCGCGGAACCACTTGCTGCTTGAAAGCGCGAATGCTGCGCCGTCCAAATACGACCTCTTCGTAATCCACCCAACATCTCCTCATGAGCTATGACGGCTAGCGATACCCAGCGCCAGCATCGAAGTCAGACCTTAGCATAGTCGCGCCAGCACTCAGGATGGTGGATCAGGCGCGCACTATAAAGGTTCGTGAAAGCTTCATCTCGTAACCTCCCTGCGCGTTTCACACAATTACAAAAGAAGAGGAGGTATCGGCATGCTGACCTTAATCGGCCTGTTGACCATTGGCAGTCTGGTACTGCTGCTACTTATCGGACGTATGTCCCCCATCCTGCCCCTGATCGTAGTTCCACTGCTGGGTGCGCTTGCCGCAGGCTTCGGGCCGGAGGCCATTTCAGGCTTCTATACCGAAGGGCTTGGGCGAGTCATGTCCATCGCCACCATGTTCGTGTTTGCCATCACCTTCTTCGGTGTGCTGCAGGACACCGGACTGTTTCGCCCCATCATCAGCACAATGGTAAGGATCACTCGAGGTAACGTGATCGCCGTAACCGTAGCCACCGCTGTAATTGGCATGCTGGCCCACCTCGACGGCGCAGGCGCGACCACCTTCCTGCTAACTGTCCCAGCGTTGTTGCCCTTGTACAGGGAACTACGCATGAGCCCGTACCTGATGCTGCTGTTGCTGGCGCTGGGCGCCGGTATTTTGAATATGGTGCCCTGGGCGGGGCCCTTGGGGCGCGCCTCAGCAGTGACAGGCATTGATGTAACCGAGCTATGGCACGGGCTGATTCCGATTCAGATCTTCGGTGCAGTGCTGCTGGTGGCCATGGCCGCCCTCCTCGGCTGGCGCGAAACACGCCGCATCGCCGCCAGTGCTGGCGACGCCGATGTCGGTGAGTCAGCAATAAGCACCTTCGGCAGCCTGCAGGAAGCTTCTGCAGAAGAGCTTGAGTTGCAACGCCCCGGCCGCATCTGGATCAATGCCGCCTTGCTGCTGGTGGTGATCGTCTCGCTGTTCACCGGTGTGCTGCCTGCTGGCTACATCTTCATGATCGGGCTAACCGCCGCCCTGTTGATCAACTATCCCGGTGGCAAGCTACAGATGCAGCGCATGGCGGCACATGCACCCTCCGCCCTGAGTATGGGCATGATCATTCTGGCTGCGGGATCAATGCTCGGCATCTTTACCGGTACCGGCATGCTCTCCTCCATCGCTCAGGATCTGGTTCGCGTACTGCCCGAATCGATGGTACCCATGCTGCATATCGTCCTGGGTGTGTTCGGCTTGCCCATGGAGCTGGTGCTGAGTACCGACGCCTATTACTTCGGCCTGCTGCCAGTCACCCTGGAAGTGGTCGGCAGTCACGGCGTACCGCCTGCAGAAGTGGTTTACGCGCTGACCATCGGCAACATCATTGGCACCTTCATCAGCCCCTTCTCTCCGGCGCTCTGGTTAGCTCTTGGTTTGGCCGGACTGGATCTGGGACGGCACATCCGCTACTCCTTGTGGTGGATGTGGGCCTTCTCGCTGGTGCTGTTTATGGCAGCCTGGGGGATGGGGTTGTTCTAGCGCTGGCTCGTGGATTGCTTAAGCGGGCCGTTGTGGCGGATGCCTAAACCTCTGCAAGGCTGATCGCAATCCCCCTTCAACATCGACTGGCGGCCAGGCACTCTGGCCGCCTTCTTGCCACCGACCCAACTGGTGGCAGGCATTTACAAGAAAACCACCAAGCCAGCGATTCCAGCGAAAAGGACCGACAAACCGATCAATACCTTCCAGGGAAAGGATGGCGGCGGCTCTACTGCGAGCTGCACGTTCAGATAGTTCCTCAGCAAGCGAGTATTGCGCGTGTTGGCTTTGTAGATGGCATCGAAGGCATCCCCCACCACAGGTACCAGACCACCTATAAAGTCGATGCCGATATTGCGTAGCATGCGCCGCTTCACGTCTTTACTCGCCCCTGCCCGCTGCGCCTCCAGTAGCACATAGCTGGACATCACCAAGCCAATCAGATCACCGATACCCGGAATCAGGCCAATGACGGCCTCAACCCCAATCTTGAACCGCGTGAAAGGCAGGCCGATGCTGCTATCTGTGAAACGGCTGAACTTGTCCAGCCGCTTGAGTATCGCGCGCTGTTGGGCTTCAGTAGGTTGTTTTGGCATTGCATCTCCGGGGTGGCAACGCGCAAGCAAGCGGCCTGAACGTCTCATCTGAGAGATACGGGCAAAGATGAAAAGTTCAGAACAAAAAGCAGATAGGCCTAGCGACCAGCCCGCGAACAAGGCTAGGTGCCCGGCATTGGTCAGAACAGCCTGCACATGAAGTACATGCCCGACACGGAAAATGACACCACCCAAGCAACAAACCCCATACCCAAAAACGCGACTGATAACACAAGCCGCAGCCAAAGCCGGAACACCAAACCGAATACAAGGGGTGCCGCAACAAGCAACGGAATCGAGCCAATGCCAAACTGAAAATAGAACTCCCCACCCCCATCACAGGAGTGTTCAGGGCCGATCAAAAAGGCCACGACAAGATAGGAAAGGTACACGCCAAGCGGAATGACAAACACCAGCGGCGTCCGGGCTCTCCATGCGGCGGTCGCGCCGCCTCGCTCACTGCTCGTCTGCTTCATCACAACGTCTCTATAAGAGGGGTTCGTCCGTGCGTGTCTACAGTAGCCCTCACCAGTCGGCCCCTTACTCCTTGCCGGAACTGCTGCCACTCGTCTCTATTGATTGCTTGAACTTCGCCAACTCAGCCAGCAGCGTCTCACCCCAGCGGCCAGTCTCGGCGAGGGTCGCGGTATGTAAGGCGTTGGCGTAGCCAAGAATAATGCCGAACCCTTCAGCAAGGCCCTCATCAGTCTCATGCGGCCCGGCCAGATACTGACACCAGCCAACACGGGAGGTAGTAATCAGCCGCTCGAGCTCAAGCTGAGCCAACACAAATCGGATATGTCCCTCCGTCCCACCAAATAGCGAGTTGGCCGCAAGGCAGCTCGCCGCCGCCGCAAGAAAGGCGTAGCCGTACTGCCCCCAATCCTGAAACATGGCCGCTGCCGTCCCGGCCAGCAATGGCAGTAACAATCCAATAGTCCCGAGCAGCCAGGCGCCGATACGTGTCACGCCCGACACCCAGGCCCGGGTGCCTCTGCGACGGTAGTAGTAATGGACTTCCGCTTCGGCCAGATCATCAACCGCAGCGAAGAGCGTAGAAAGCGATCCCGCGGCGCTTTGCTTGTCCCAGGAAAGCCCCTCAAGCTTTGCGCGAAATGCCTGAATACGCCGCGGATCCTCCGGGCGAAATCGTCCTAACCAATTGGGTGCGAGTTGCGACATTCGGAGCCTCCGTGCGCTAACGTCAGAACTTAGAGAATAGACGTAGCAACGGGCATTCGCTCACTCCTGGCTTTGACCTGCCTGAAAGACCATTTGCCCATCCACAAAAATCTATGCCCTGCTCCACATAAAAGACATATAGCGTTCGCTATCGCACAGTCGGGAGAAACGTAGGGGCTTACGCTTGTTGGTCGGTAACAGAGTCAGGTGCAACAAGCCCGCCAGCACAGGCGGCTTGGTAACGCTGACAAAGCATTACCACAACAAATATTGCCGTGATTGGCCTTGTTTATCACAACTGTACGCCGGAGCATCCCGATGCCTGATTCTGACCGTAACGCCCAGTTTGCCAATCCGCATATACGCCTGTCGGGCACTGTTGATCAGGACATGTACTGCAGCTTCCGGCAGCAGCTCGCAACCTGCCCGGCCACCGGGCCAATCGTCATCGCCATCACCACACTTGGCGGCGACCCAGAAGTAGCGCGATTGATGGGCGACGATGTTCGTCTGCTGCGTGAGCATGATGGGCGCGAATTGCAGTTCCTCGGCAAGATTGCCGTCTACTCGGCCGGAGCAACTTTTATGTCAGCCTTCCCGGTCGATTGCCGCTTCCTGACCGAGACAACCTGGCTGATGATCCATGAGCGCCAAATGGAAAAACAGGTAGTCGTTGATGGCCCGTTACGCAGCTGCGTAGCGGCCCTCAAAGCCACACTGCACGAGATCGAACATTCGATCGCCATCGAGGAGAAAGGCTTCAAAGCGATAATCGAGGGCTCGAAGGTCGATTTTCAAACGATTCGCGACCGGGCCCCCGAAAATTGGTACATCGATTGCCACGAAGCGCTAGAGCTCGGGCTGATCCATGCGGTGATTTGAGCCGAGTTGCGCTGGCTTAGCTTGACGGTGTTTATCGCAACTAAGGGAAAGGTTTACTGACTTGCCTAGTCACCGCGAGCATTGAGCGTCGCCCATGCAGCTTCTACCTTTTCCAGACTCGAATCGTCCTGCAACAGTGACTTGAACGACACCTTAGGCAGATGCAATTCGCCGCAACGCGCCCTGTCCCAATCAAGCCAATTCAGGTCATCGTAGACTTGATGGGCGTGGTCGAACTTCTCATCGTAGATATAGTGGCCAATGGATCGGTCTGGTGTGCGTGCCACGCCAAACACTTCTGTTTTACCCAAAGTCAGTTGACTGCCTGACTGCAGCAACACGATGTAGTCACCCGCCGGAATATTGATAAAACGCCAAAAAAGCTCCGGTACCGACGCACCATGCTCCTTCCACTGCCGGTCAGATGGATAGGCCAAATTACCTTTGAGCTGAATGCGCGCTTTAAACTGCCGCTCCCAGCGTGGCTCGTCTCTGATGTACTGTTGAAAGCTACCCAACTCTCGCCAGCCCAACGCCAAGCAGCGGCGCCGCTTCAGCTCTTCATAACTGCAACGCGCGTTCGAGGTAATACACCACCATAACGCCATGTCCAGGCACTCCCTGCTGTTTTTATAATTGTTGCTGAGCAACAACCTTCGGCCGGGAGTGCTTGGAACTCAATACTACGTTGGTCGGATGCGAACTATGGTGGGCGCTGGGCCTGGCCGAGCTTGGATCTGGGCTGGCACATCCGCTACTCGCTGTGGTGGATGTGGGGCTAGAGCAGCCAGTTCGAACTGCCCAGCCATGCAGCGCAATGCGACGTGACCTAGCTAGGGGCGTGGCAGTTCGAGCGCTTGCATGTCGAGCACCAACATCATACCCGTGTCACTGACGTTGAGCGGCAAGGTGTAGTTTGGGAAACTCAACGCCAGTACCGCGCCCTCATCCAAATGCTTGCGGACAGCATCAGGCAGCGCATCCGGCAAACTGGCACAGCCGGTTTCGTCGACCCGCCCCTCGATGGAAAAACGCTCTGGATCGCCAAGATCATGGTACGCAACCAGCCGCCAAGAGGTGTTGACGCCCAGGTTGTAGGCGCTGCCATAGGACTGGTGCAGGTCCAGACCGCAGGCGTGCAAATGCAGAGGCTTATCCACTAGTGCCGCGGCCTGTTCACGCTGCTGCTGCAGAAAAGTCCCCCATGCCAGCCTACGCTGCAAAGACTCAATCCCATAGGCAACTTCGGCCCCGCCTTGCAGTTCGGTAAGCCGACGTACACCTGCATCCAGCCGGTCCAGATCTTTCTCGTAACGCATTGCTTCCTGCAGCGCATTGCGCGCAGGAATAGCCGCCTCCTCCATCCCTAACCTTGCAGCCTGGTCATAATGCAGCAGCTCAAGCCGTCGGTCACGGCCCGGCAGTCCCTGGCCCGCACTCGCCATGCGCCCCAAGTAATAGTGCGCAACAGCTACGTCACCATCTGCGCCACCCAAAAGCGCTTCACGGGCACCCACATAATCACGTTCCTCAAGCAGCAGTATGCCGTAGTTTGTCCAGGCCAGCTTATTGTCCAGCTTCATGCCCTTCTCCAGCCACTCGAGCGCCTTGCTCCGCAGTTGGCTTAGATTGTCTTTGTCGTACCGGCCAAAGGGATACTTCAAGGCAGCGAGATAGCCACGAACGTACTGATGCGATGCAAGGAACAGATAATCGGTTTGCTGGGTATGCTCATAAGCCATGGCAAAGTAATCACCCGCTTTGCTGGTCCCTTCCACGGCCGCCTTGTACCCGTATCTGAAGTCCTCGTCCTGAGGAGTGTGAGCATTCCCCAAGTTTATCAGCGTAGGTATTTTCAACCCGCGTTCCAGAGCCTCGTCAAACATCGCAATGGCTTCGTCCTTGTGTGTATTCAAGTCCAGTATCGTGCCCAGATTATGACTAGCGCGTGCAGACCCCAAAACGCGGGCCTGCTGGTAGTAATCCGTTGCTCGCTGTTCATCCACCGCCACCCCAAGCCCCAGATGATAGGCCTTGCCCAACAGGAACAGCGCATCCGGGTCCCCGGCCGCAACACCTTCCTCAGCCAGAGGCAGGAACTCAACGTAGCGTTTGCTGTTGAGCAGCTCTTCCAGGCTGGAAGCCATAGCGGGACTGGGCAACGTGAGCACAAGTAACACAGCGATCAAAAGACGTGACATGGCAGCATATCTCAGTGGCAGGTTGAAAACAGCACAGACTGAGATGCTGAGGGGGGGTGCGCCCATGCATCCGACAAACGCCGGGCGGCACTATATGACTGACGACTGTCGGTCGGACAAAGGTGGAAGACCAATCCCTGGCATTGCTCAAATCTTTACTGGCAAGACGCCACGTAGTCTAACTGTATAGCGGCGCGGCATGATACTTGCGCTGTTCAGTTCTGTGCACCATTTCACTTTAGTTTCCGGCATTGGCACGGCATCATACCCGAGACCTCACAGCAGGAGCATCGCAGAATTACCTCAGCAAAGCCGAGATTGCTGCTGATTCCTGAAGAAGGGTAAACGCTGATGTTGTAGCTACAGGGGGAGGCGCCTTTTCTCGTACCGTACTTTTCATCTGCGCTCCCAAGCCAGTAGGCCTACATGACAAGACTCAACGCCTTCTGAACACCTTCAGGATCCAGCTGACTATCGCGCATGGCCTTCTCGAGGTTGGCATAAGCGCCCGTAAGTGCGCTGCTGAGCATGGCCACTTCGCTTTGCAGGGCCTGCATGCGCATCTGTTTTTCATCCGCCGTCAACGACGCATCACCTGCCAGAGCCTGGAGTTCGGCCATCTTCTGATCCAGCTGCAACTTCAGTTCACGAATCATTTTCAGAAGCTGCTTGATGGTCTCGGGTAAGCCGCTGTCGTCGATGCCCTGGCTCTGCTGCCCGGCGCTCGACCTGGCTTTCCCCAGCTCGGAAAGGGTGACACGAATCCCCTCGACATCTAGCTGGGCAGTCGCAGGGGCGGCCTCCGATGCTGGCCTGGGCGAGGACGCGGCAGCGGAGGTAGCAGGCGGCAGCGGGGAACTGAGAGGGGCAATCATTGCGGTATGTCCTGACGTATGACTACAGCGGTTATCGGCCGCCGACACACAATCTTTAGACTCTGCGCCAGCCAGGCCTGACATCCCGGTCGGCTTCATCCGCTACTCTAAACTTGTGGCCGGGTCTCATCCGGCCCCGCAACAGGGGCCTCAATCCGCATCGTCGTAATCATCCCCCTCCTTGGCATTGGTCGCTGCGCGCTCACCGGTAACCCGTTCCGCCGTCCCGGCACTAGCAGGGTCTTGTCTTTTGCTCTTTCCTTTGCTCGTTGTACTACAGGCAAGAAGCAAGACCTGACACCACCTTCCTTATCAGCGCCTGCCAATAATTGGGTTCAGATAGCCTCTTGAAGTTCAATTTCAGACGATATTCGCGGCAACAGCATCAGGGGCGGTAGCTACTGTGCGCCTTGCAATACATTGTTCGCCGCCCCAGGGGAATACTGCGTGAGGTGTTGCAACGCTCCTTCAACCACTCCCGTGCGCCCTTGCGGCAGGTACGGTAGTCGATAGAGCCAGGGCCCAGGGTCAGGCAAAGACTGTGGTTATCAATCACCCCTTGCTGGTAGCTATAGCTGGTCTGCCAACTGGTGAGCCGACCTCTGGCATCCCGCCAATGCACCAACGCAGGCGCTGTCCTTCGTGGCCCCTGCCCTTGGACGGCTGCAACCCGCTGCGGCGCCGCATTGACCGGCACGGATGGGATAATATTGATCTGGCTGGAGGGCGTGTAGTTGGCGTCATTGAAGCTGGTCTGCCTGGCAGATGAGTCACTAGACATGGGCTGCGAAGCGTGCCGATGGTCAGTCAACGCTGCGCGCTGAGGCACTTGAGCGCCTGATTCCGTTCTGGTCAGGGATGCGTCTGGCGCAGCCAACTTGTCGCCCCAACCCGAATAAGCAGGCAGGTCCGGCTGCCAACCCTTGTGAAGAGCAACCAGTAAGAGCGTGCCAGCCAACAACAGCGCAATAGCGCTTAAGCGCATAAAGCTGCGATCCTTGGCACCTTTTCTTCTCAGCCGGTATGGTGCGTCGTCCCAGTCCGCCTTCACGATTTTTCTCCCTGTCTGCCGCAGACAGCCAAAGGCCCGGCAGAGCTGACATCCATTGGTCTTGTTCGGCTCAAAGTGCTTGTGCCTGCTCGCCATGAATGATATCAGAATGATTCCACGCTCAACATGTAATGGAGTACTTATGAGATCTCTGGCTATTGCCGTTGTACTCGCCACCTTCTTCGTCATGCCCGCTAGCGCGTCAGCACCTGGCCAGGCCCTGACCAACGCCGAGACCGTGATGCATGGCGGCGGCTGTAGAAAAAGCTCCCCTCCGGGGCAGTGCTGTCACAAGGAAACGCGGACCGGAACGGTGCATTGTCATTGAAGAGGAAGTGAGAACTGCGCCGACTGGCAGTTGGGGATCACCCAGCCGGTGACAAAAAAATTCACCTCAATTTGCCCGTAAGCCTGCTCAACAGCCTGGCCAAGCAATATGGCATTGATTGCGAGGTGGGCTATATCGAAGACGGCAACCGCGAGCCGGTCAGTTATTTCGGCAAGCAGGAAGGGCCGGGGGAGGCGTTTTTAATAGCGGAGTATCGGCAGTTTTTTGTGGCGGGTTAGCGCTGCCCATCACGCGCTTGTCGCGTGCATGGCATTGTATGGATAATTTCTGCCGTGTTTGGGTAAATTGAGGCCCACCCCCGACGGCCATCGGGGGCCTTCATGCAGCAGCTCGATTGAACCTCGGCTCCTCTTCCGAGAGACCGATAACAAGTGGGTAGCGCTGCATGACTCTCAAGCGATAACTCGAACAGTCATCGGGGCCTCGAGCCCGTATAGCAAGGCAGAGTCAGCTTATTATGAACAACACAGAAATCCAAACCCTGATCAACATCGGTGTCGACGTCGGCAAAGCCAAACTCGATATCGCCCTTCATCCTTCCGGGCAGTTTTTTACCATTCCTAACAGCGAAGCCCATATCCGCGAGCTTGTGAAAATCCTCAAAGGATTCCCCATTGAACGGATCGTGGTGGAAGCTACAGGTCGTCATGAGCATGCCCTGGTTCAAGCCTGCAGTCATGCTGGCTTGCCCATCATTGTAGTTAACCCCATCAGTGTTAGGCGCTATGCCCAGGCCATCGGTGTGCTGGCAAAAACTGACCGCATCGACGCTCAGGTCATTGCCAAGTATGCCGCTACACTGAAGCCAGAATTCAAACCTATTCCAGACAAAACCTCTCAGAAAATCAAAGACCTGTTGGCGCGGCGCAGTCAGCTCATGGAGATGTCAACCATGGAGAAAAACCGCCTTCAGATCCTGCCAAAATCGCTTCACAGTTCTATCAAGAGTCTACTCAAAACGCTCCAGACCCAGATCAAGAGCATCACCCGCCAGATCGAGCAGGAAGTCGCCAAGGTCGATCATTGGCAAACTAAAACAGATATCCTGACCAGCGTTCCGGGTGTCGGCAAAGTCATGGCTTTTACGTTACTGAGTGAGCTTCCTGAGCTGGGTGAGCTCAATCGAAAAGAGATTGCGGCATTGGTCGGTGTTGCACCTGTTAATCGTGATAGCGGCAAGCTGACGGGCAAGCGGCGGATACGGGGTGGGCGTCATAGAGTCCGGACAGTGATGTTCATGGCCATGATGTCAGCAATCCAATGCAACCCGGTATTCAAACAGTTCTACGAGCGCCTGAAAGCTCAGGGAAAGCTCCCAAAAGTTGCCTTGATTGCCTGCATGCGCAAGATGGTTGTGATGCTCAACACCATGGTGAAAAACCAGGAGCCGTGGCGTGAAAAAACAGCCTAATTTGGGTCGTTGACACCACAGTCACTTGTTATGTGTGAATTTCAAATCGAAGCTCCCCACCAGATATTTTTATATAACCAAAATCACCAGTAAGCTCAAATCCATTATCTACCACCTGCAATGTATCAATGTTTCCATAATCAATTGAACCGTCTGGATCAGTTGATGACATTACAGCTGATTTAGGTCTTAAACCAGTTACGGAAACTGTATTAACGAATTGAAGTGTAGCTTTTCGGTAACACGTATATTCATTTAGCTTTGGCTCAACATAATATTTTGACTCTGGCCAAATGCTAGCTATCAGTTCAAAGCAAAGGCGGTTTTTTTCATAACTCCAATCTAAAACGAAAGAATCATTAAGATCGATACCCTTAAATACTTCCATTTGACGCCAATCCATAGTCATTCACACATAACAGTGATTAGACCGCATGCGGTATTAATGCATAACGGATGATTCGATATAACTCCGGAAGCCCATCACAAACTCTCAAAGCTTTTCCCATTAAAAACAACACCCTAGGCCCCGAAACCCAATTTCAACCTGTATTCGCTTGACTTCGACATTTAGCGCATCTATTGCTACTGTATAAATAAACAGCATAGGAGCCAGCATGGACAGCGTCTCTCCCAAACCTCGTTTGCGCGAACAGTTTCGCGCGGTTATCAGGGTCAATCATTACAGCATCCGGACCGAAAAAAGCTATTGGTACTGGATTCGGTATTTCATCCGCTTCAACCAGATGCGTCATCCGCTTGAGCTGGGCCCCGCAGAGGTGAACGCCTTTCTTAGTTGGCTCGCAACGGACAGGCAAGTAGCCGCTGCCACGCAAAATCTCGCGCTTAATGCGATAGTGTTTCTTTACGCGCGTGTGCTTGAGCAGCCACTCGGAGACATTGGTGAGACTGTCCGGGTCAAACGCCCGCCACGCCTACCTGTAGTACTGACTCACACTGAAGCTATGAGCATCATAGGTCAGCTAACCCAGCCCTACCATCTCATGGCCTCGTTGATGTATGGGGCGGGGCTGCGAGTGGTTGAAACAGCGCGTTTGCGTGTTAAAGACATCGACTTCAGCCGGCAGATCATTACTGTGCGCGAAGGAAAAGGCGGTAAAGACCGTACTACGCTGCTTCCCACATCCTTGATTGAACCTTTGCAGCAACGCAAACAACGTATCGCTGTGGCCTGGAAAGGCCAGGAAGGCATTTTCGTTACGCCCGTATCGCTACCTTTCGCGCTACGCCGCAAATACCCTGCGGCATCGAGATCATTCGAGTGGCAGTGGCTTTTTCCGTCCAGTAATCTGAGCCTTGATGAAGACGGAAACAGTGTCCGTCACCACATACACGTGAGCAGCATCCAGCGTGCAGTCAAGGTGGCGGTGGGGGCGGCCTCTGTCGGTAAACCGGCCGGCTGTCATACGTTTCGTCACACCTTCGCAACCGAGTTGCTTAGTAGGGGAAGCGATATCCGCACGGTGCAGACTCTGCTCGGCCATGCAGATGTGCGTACGACTCAGATTTACACCCACGTGCTAGGTCAAGGCTTTGCAGGTGTACAGAGTCCATTGGGATGAAAGCTCGTTGTTCAGACACGCTACCGCCCTATCCTGAGCACGGACAAATTGCGAGTAGCCTCTTGTTTTGATTTGCGGGGGAGTGCTGGCGGTCCTTGCCCGGCGGGCGGGAGGTGCTGGCATTCCGTTGCTGACTTCAGATTAATTCAGACGCGGGAGAAATGCCAAAGGCTTTTTACTGGCGTGTTTCAGGCAAAAAAAACCCGGCGCTTGGCCGGGGTTGAGTGTCGCTTGGGTCGCCGATTAGCCGACCCATACTCTGGCATTGCGGAACATGCGCATCCAGGCGCCGTCTTCCTGCCACTGGTCGGGGTACCAAGAGTTCTGCGAGGCACGGAATACCCGCTCCGGGTGCGGCATCATGATGGTGACGCGGCCGTCGCGGGTGGTCAGGCCGGTAATGCCGCGTGGGGAGCCGTTGGGGTTACCGGGATAGCGCTCGGTCATGCGCCCGCGGTTGTCTACAAAGCGCAGTACTACGCTGTTGCTGGCTTCGCAGGAATCCACGGCGGTGCTGTCGGCAAACTCGGCATGGCCTTCGCCATGGGCGATGGCGATCGGCATGCGTGAGCCCACCATGCCGCTGAGGAAGATCGACGGCGAGGCCTGTACTTCCACCATCGCCACCCGGGCTTCAAACTGCTCGGACTTGTTGCGTACAAAGTGCGGCCAGTGTTCGCTGCCGGGTATCAGTTCGCGCAGGTTGGACAGCATCTGACAGCCGTTGCACACACCCAGAGTGAAGGTGTCGGGACGCGCAAAGAAGTCACTGAAGGCTTGCCGTGCCTGAGCATTGAACAGGATGGACTTGGCCCAGCCCTCCCCCGCACCCAGTACGTCACCATAGGAGAAGCCGCCACAGGCGACCAGCCCGCGGAAGTCTTCCAGCTCGACCCGGCCACTGAGAATGTCGCTCATGTGCACGTCGATGGCGGTGAATCCAGCACGGGTGAAGGCAGCCGCCATTTCGACCTGGCCGTTGACGCCCTGCTCCCGCAGGATGGCAACCTGGGGACGCTTGCCGGTGTTGATCAGTGGCGCGGCGACGTCTTCGTTGATATCAAAGCTCAGCGCGGCTTCCAGACCCGGGTTGGCGTCGTCGGCCAGGTTTTCGAATTCCTGATCGGCGCATTCGGCGTTGTCGCGCAGCCGCTGGATGTGCCAGCTGGTTTCGCTCCAGGCCTGCTGCCAGGCAGCGCGGGTACCGCTGACGACGGTGTCACCAGCAAAGCTGAAGTTGATCTGTTGTTCCTGCATGGGCTCGCCGAGTACTGCGCAGCAATCGCCCAGACCGGCCGCAGAAAATTGGCTGAGTACCGCTTCGGTGTCGTCACGGCGTACTTGAATCACGGCGCCCAGCTCTTCGTTGAAGAGCACTGCCGCCAGATCAGTGGCGGCGTCCGCCAGCACATCCAGTTGTACCTGCAAGCCGCAATGACCGGCAAAGGCCATCTCGGCCAGAGTGGTCAGCAGGCCACCGTCGGAACGGTCGTGGTAGGCCAGCAGCAGCTCGTCCTGGTTCAGGCCCTGGATCACGGCAAAGAACGCCTTGAGGTCTTCGGCGTCGTCCAGATCCGGGGCGGTCCTGCCGATCTGGTTGTAAACCTGCGCCAGCGCCGAGCCACCCAGACGATTCTGCCCACGACCCAGATCGATCAGGATCAGGTCGGTATCGCCCTGATCCAGCCGCAGTTGCGGCGTCAGCGTACGGCGCACATCCTGTACCGGGGCAAAGCCGGTCACGATCAGCGACAGCGGCGAGGTAACGCTCTTGTCTTCACCGGCATCGGACCAGCGGGTTTTCATCGACATGGAGTCCTTGCCCACCGGGATGGTAATACCCAGTTCCGGACACAGCTCCATGCCCACGGCGCGGACGGTATCAAACAGGCGCGCATCCTCACCCGGGTGACCGGCGGCGGCCATCCAGTTGGCGGACAGGCGAATATCGGAAATCGCGTCAATGCGTGCAGCAGCCAGGTTGGTTACCGCTTCGGCAACCGCCATGCGCCCGGATGCAGGGGCATCGAGCAGGGCCAGCGGCGTGCGCTCGCCCATCGCCATGGCTTCACCAGTGTGCACATCAAAGCTACTGGTGGTCACGGCGCAGTCGGCGACCGGTACCTGCCAGGGTCCGACCATCTGGTCGCGGGCGACCAGGCCGGTAATGCTGCGGTCACCAATGGTGATCAGGAAGTTCTTGCTGGCAACCGAGGGCAGGCGCAGTACGCGCTGCACGGCTTCATCCAGCGCCACGGTGCTGGCGTCGAAGTCGTCGGAGGGCTCGGCTTCGCGCTCTACGCTGCGGTGCATGCGCGGCGGCTTGCCGAGCAGAACCGACAGCGGCATATCTACCGGCTGATTATCAAAATGCGTGTCGTTGAGCACCAGCAGTTGCTCTTCAGTGGCTTCACCGACCACCGCGAAGGGGCAACGCTCACGCTCGCAGATGGCCTGGAAGCGCTCGTAATCGGCGTTATCCACCGCCATTACGTAACGCTCCTGGGATTCGTTGGACCAGATTTCCAGCGGGCTCATGCCCGGCTCGTCGTTGGGCACATTGCGCAACTCGAAGCGGCCACCCCGGCCACCGTCGTTGACCAGCTCGGGGAAGGCGTTGGACAGACCGCCCGCGCCCACGTCGTGGATAAAGCGGATGGGGTTCTTGTCGCCCATCTGCCAGCAACGGTCGATCACTTCCTGACAGCGGCGTTCCATCTCGGGGTTTTCCCGCTGTACCGAGGCAAAGTCCAGGTCCTCGGCACTGCTGCCGGTAGCCATGGAGGAGGCTGCGCCGCCGCCCAGGCCAATCAGCATGGCCGGACCGCCAAGCACGATCAGCTTGGCGCCAACCGGAATCTCGGCCTTTTCCACATGGCCTGCACGAATGTTGCCCATGCCACCGGCAATCATGATCGGCTTGTGATAGCCGCGCGTTTCCGGTCCACGTGGCGAGCTGACGGTCTGCTCGAAGGTACGGAAGTAGCCAGTCAGGTTCGGACGGCCGAATTCGTTGTTGAAGGCCGCGCCACCCAGCGGGCCTTCGATCATGATCTGCAATGGCGTGACGATACGCGCGGGCTTGCCGTTGTCTTCTTCCCAGGGCTGCACGAAGCCGGGAATGCGCAGGTTGGATACGGTAAAGCCAGCCAGGCCAGCCTTGGGCTTGCCGCCGCGGCCGGTGGCGCCTTCATCACGGATCTCGCCGCCGGAGCCGGTCGAGGCACCGGGGAAAGGCGCGATCGCAGTCGGGTGGTTGTGGGTTTCCACTTTCATCAGGATGTGCACGGGTTCTTCGTGGGCGCGGTACTCACCGCTGCCCGCTACCGGGAAAAAGCGCCCGGCGACAAAGCCCTCGATCACTGCAGCGTTGTCCTTGTAGGCGGACAACACGCCTTCACTGCGCATCTGGTAGGTGTTCTTGATCATGCCGAACAAGCTCTTCTCTTCCGCCTGGCCGTCGATATCCCAGGTGGCATTGAAGATCTTGTGGCGGCAATGTTCGGAGTTGGCCTGGGCGAACATCATCAGCTCGACATCGCTGGGGTTGCGCTTGAGCTCGGTAAAGCTGCTGACCAGGTAGTCGATCTCGTCATCTGCCAGGGCCAGGCCCAACTGACTGTTGGCCTGCTCCAGTGCGCTGCGCCCGCCAGTCAGAATATCCACGCGCTGGAACGGCTGCGGCTCGGTATGACGGAACAGGGCGGAGGCCTCTTCCTCGCTAGCCAGTACCTGCTCGGTCATGCGGTCGTGCAGCAGCTTGGCGACGCTGGCCTGCTCCTGGGCGTTCAGCTCGCCAGTAACGTAGTAGGCGATCCCGCGTTCCAGCCGCGCTACTGTGGTCAGGCCACAGTTATGGGCAATATCGGTCGCCTTGCTGGACCAGGGCGAGATGGTGCCGAAGCGCGGCAGGATAAGAAACAGTTTGCCCTTGGGCTCTTCCACCGCCACCGATGGGCCGTACTTCAGCAGACGCTCAAGCACCGCGGTCTGGCTATCGTCTAGCGGTGCATCCAGCTCGGCAAAATGCATGAACTCGGCATAGACACCCGTGACTGTCGGCACGGCGGCCTGCAGCCGGGCGAGCAGTTTGTGACGGCGAAATTCGGAAAGGGCGGGGGCGCCACGCAGGGTATGCATGCTGTATACGGCCTCGGAAATGGCTGGATGTTGGAAACAGGGTGTAAAAAATGAAGGCCCATAGGATACCTCAAGCCGCGCTTCGGGGCCATGCCGGACAATGGCTGCTGTCATAAAGCCGTACATGATCCGGCTATGTCCCTTTCACGCTTTTGCATATACTGCGTGCATGCCTGCAAAAATTACGCATTCCGTCCTGCTGCCCGGTCTGGCGGCCCTGCTCTGCATCACGCTGCTCACCGGCTGCGAGCAGCAATCCGACCGTCTGGAGCGGATTCAGAGCGAAGGTACCCTGCGCGTGGTCACGCGCAACACTCCCACTACCTATTATCAGGACCGGCATGGCAGCACCGGGCTGGAATACGAGCTGAGCAAACGCTTCGCCGAGAGTCTGGGTCTGAATCTGGATGTGCGCACCATAGACACGCTGGACGAGCTATACGGTCAGTTGGCTAGCGAAGACGGCCCGGACATTGGTGCGGCGGGGGTAACCATCAACCCGCAACGCGCCGATCAGGTGAAATTCTCCACCCCCTATCTGGAGGTTACCCCGCAGGTGGTCTATCGACGCGGCAACCGTCAGCCGCGCTCCCTTGAAGATCTGTACGACCAGCGCATCATGGTACTCAAGGGCAGCACCCTGGCCGACCAGCTACGCGGCTTGCAGGCAGAGCACCCGGATCTGGTATTTGAGGAGTCGGACAATGTCGAGGTGGTCGATCTGCTGCGCCTGGTCAACGATAACGAGATCGACCACGCCGTGGTCTATTCCAACGAGCTGAGCGTCAACCAGGCGTTTTACCCCGCAGTACGGGTGGGTTTTGACCTGTCCGACCCGCGCCCCATGGCCTGGGCCCTGCCCGGAGATGAAGACGACAGCCTGAAGGCGGCAGTGGACGACTTTTTTGCTGGTATCCGCGCCGATGGCACCCTGGACCAGTTGATTGAGCGCTTCTACGGCCATGCCGATGTGCTCGACTATGTTGGTGCCCGCGGCTTTGCCCGGCACATGCAGGCGCGTCTACCGCGCTATGAGACTTTATTTCGCCAGGCCGGTGACCAGTACGGTCTGGACTGGCGTCTGCTGGCAGCCATGGGTTATCAGGAATCGCTTTGGGATCCGGACGCTGTGTCCTTTACCGGGGTACGTGGGCTGATGATGCTGACCCTGCCAACCGCCAAGTTCGTCGGCGTGACCAACCGGGTCGATCCTAAACAGAGCATCTTCGGCGGTGCGCGTTATCTGATCTGGGTCCGCGACCAATTACCCACCGACATTCCCGAACCGGACCGCACCTGGTTTGCCATGGCCGCCTACAACGTCGGCATCGGCCACCTGGACGACGCGCGCAACCTGACGCGCATGAACGGCCGCGACCCGAACCGCTGGATCGACGTCAAGGATCATCTGCCGCTGCTGTCCAAGAAGGAGTGGTACTCCAAAACCCGCTATGGCTACGCCCGGGGTGCCGAGCCGGTGCATTACGTCCAGAACATTCGCCGCTACCACGAGATCCTGCAATGGGTCACCCAGCCCCAATCGGAAATGGCCCAGGCCGATGCCGAGCAATACCATGCGCCGGGGATATTGGAGCAATTACCGCAAGGCTTTTAGCCTTGCGGTAATTGCTCCAGCTGCAAGCCGCAAGCTTCAAGCGGCAAGCTGTCCTTGCACACTGAGGTTTTGAGGTGGGGGTCAGCTTTTGGGTTTACTTGTAGCTTGTAGCTTGAGGCTTGAAGCTTGAAGCTACCGCTTGCCTTTGAAAAACGCCCGAAGCAGATCACCGCACTCCTCCGCCAGCACCCCACCCTCCACTTCCACATGGTGATTGAGCCAGGGTTGAGCCAGCACCTGCGCGCGGCTGGCAACAGCGCCAGAGCGGGGTTCGGTAGCGCCATAGACCAGACGGGTAATACGACTGTGTACCAGCAGACCGGCGCACATGGTGCAGGGTTCGAGGGTAACGTAAAGCGTGGAGTCCGGCAGACGGTAGTTGCCTTCAGCTGTTGCCGCCTGGCGCAGGGCGACCATTTCCGCGTGGGCGCTGGGGTCATTACTGCTGATCGGCTGGTTGAAGCCCCGGCCTATTACCTGACCATTGCGCACCAGCACGGCGCCCACGGGTACTTCACCCAGGGCCGCCGCCTGTTGCGCTTCAGCCAGCGCCAACCGCATGAAGTCGATATCTGCTGGCTTCATCGGCTGGACGTCAGATCAGCTTGCGCGTTCTGAGCAGTTCTATCACCTGATTGACGCAGGACTCCAGATTCTGCTCGACGGTATTCAGCACCAGATCCGCATCGGTAGGTGCCTCGTAGGGATAGGAAACGCCAGGAACGGTGTTCTCCACATTGGCTGCGTACAGACCGGATGGATCGCGCTCCTGGCAGACCGCCAGCGGCGCATCCAGGTGCACCAGCAGGCAACGCTCGCCGAGGATGTAACGTGCCTGGGCGCGGCTTTCTTCGGTGGGCGCCATAAAGGCGCCAATCGCGATCAGACCCGCTTCGTTCATCTGCCGGGCAATGCGTGCGCCCTTGTGCAGGTTCTCGGCGCGGCCCGCAGCATCCAGCGGCAAACCCTTGCTCAGGTCCTGGCGCAATACCTTGCCGTCCAGCACATAGCAGGCGCGACCGCTGTCGAACAGCTTGCGCTCAAGCGCATAGGCGATGCTGCTCTTGCCCGAGCCAGACAGACCGGTGAGCAGCAGGGTGACCGGCTCCTGACCGAAGCGCTGGGCGCGCTCGCTGGCGGTAACGTGGGCAAAGCCACCGTGGCGACTGCCGCTGGTGTTCTGACCCAGCAGACCCTTGGCGACAATCATGCCTGCGCCGACGGTGCCGTTGGTCATGCGGTCGATAACGATAAAGGAGCCGCTGGTGCGGTTGGCGCGGTAGTCGTCATAGGCAATCGGGCGCTCAAGCGACAGCTCGACGCGGCCAATCTCGTTCAGCCCCAGTTGCGGTGCAGGCTGCTGCTCCAGGGTATTGACGTCGATACGGTGCACAATCCGGGTAAAGGAGCCCGGGCTGTTGCTGGTGGCACGCTTTATATCGTACTTCCGGCCCGGCTGCATCGGCTGGTCGGCCATCCACACCAGGTTGGCTTCAAACAGATCGCCAATCAGCGGGCGGTTATCCACGTGCGCCAGTACGTCGCCACGGGAAATATCGATCTCGTCTTCCAGCGTCAGGGTCACAGCCTGGCCGGGGCCAGCGCTTTCCAGCTCACCATCGAAGGTGACGATGGATTTGACCCGACTGCTCTTGCCCGAGGGCAACACCACCAGCTCGTCGCCCTTGTGCACCACACCGGATGCCAGGGTGCCGGCAAAGCCGCGGAAGTTCAGGTTCGGACGCGTGACCAGCTGAACCGGGAAACGCAGGTCCTTGAGGTTGCGATCGGCCGCAACTTCCACGGTTTCAAGAATTTCCATCAGCGTCTGGCCGCTGTACCAGGGGCTGCGCTCGCTGCGGTTAACGACGTTGTCGCCCTTCAGCGCCGACATCGGCACAAAGTGCACGCTGTTGCCATCGAGCATTTCCAGCCCACTGGCAAACTCGCGGTAGTCATCACAGATCTGGTTGAACACGCCTTCGTCGAAGCCTTTCAGGTCCATCTTGTTGACGGCCACGACGATGTGCTTGATCCCCAGCAAGGATGCGATAAAGCTGTGACGCTTGGTCTGGGTCTGCACGCCGTAACGGGCATCGATCAGAATGATCGCCAGGTCACAGGTCGAAGCGCCGGTGGCCATGTTGCGGGTGTACTGCTCGTGGCCGGGGGTGTCGGCGATGATGAACTTGCGCTTGGCGGTGGAGAAGTAACGGTAGGCTACATCAATGGTGATGCCCTGCTCGCGCTCGGCCTGCAGGCCATCGACCAGCAGTGCCAGATCCACTTCTTCACCGGTGGTGCCGGATTTTTTCGAATCGCGGGTGATGGCTTCCATGTGATCTTCATAGATCATCTTGGAATCATGCAGCAAACGCCCGATCAGCGTGCTCTTGCCGTCGTCGACGTTACCGCAGGTCAGAAACCGCAGTAGTTCCTTGCGCTCGTGCTGACCCAGGTAGGCCAGAATATCTTCGCTGATCAAATCTGATTGGTGACTCATGGTTCGAAGCTCCAAGCTGCAAGCGGCAAGCAACAAGCCGTCCGTGCAGTTATTCAGTAATTCGGTTAATCAAGCCTGTCAGCATTCGCGACAGCTCACGGGTTTCATTGATCCAATGCGCCGCTAGCGCCTCGTCCAAGTATTCGATTTCCTGCCCCACCATCAACTGGGTGCGTACTTCCGCGCAGGAGCCTTTAGCTACATTTAAAAAGTAGCGCTTCTCTGCATTGCCGGCTCGCTCCATACCTTCAGCAATATTGCTGGGTACTGATAACGCTGATCGCGTCAGTTGATTCCGAAATCCGTAATCCGGACAGCTTGCCAGCGCTCGATACATGGCTACCGACAGCGCTTTACCGCGCTGCCATACCTCCAGCTTCTCAAAATCCATCAGCAACCTCCCTGCTGCTGTTCTGCACATTCATTTTGCCGCACCCCAAACAACTTGCCGCTTGAAGCTTGAAGCTTGAAGCTTGAAGCTTGCCGCTGCTTCTAGCCCACGGCTAGAAGTAGCCCTGACGCTTCTTTTCTTCCATGGAGCCAGCCTGATCGTGATCGATCACGCGGCCCTGGCGTTCGGAAGTACGGGTCAGCAGCATTTCCTGAATGATTTCCGGCAGGGTGGCGGCGGTGGATTCGACGGCGCCGGTCAATGGGTAGCAGCCGAGGGTACGGAAGCGCACCATTTTCATTTCCGGGGTCTCGCCTTCGTCCAGCGGCATGCGATCGTCATCAACCATGATCAGCGAGCCGTTGCGCTCGACCACTGGGCGCTCGGCAGCGAAGTACAGCGGCACGATAGGGATGCTTTCCAGATAGATGTATTGCCAGATGTCCAGCTCGGTCCAGTTCGACAGCGGGAACACGCGGATGCTTTCGCCCTTGTGTACCTTGCCGTTGTAGACGTTCCACAGCTCCGGGCGCTGGTTCTTCGGGTCCCAGCGGTGGTGCTTGTCACGGAAGGAGTAGACGCGCTCCTTGGCCCGGGACTTTTCCTCGTCGCGACGGGCGCCACCGAAGGCAGCATCGAAGCCGTACTTGTCCAGTGCCTGCTTGAGGCCCTGGGTTTTCATGATGTCGGTATGCACTGCGCTGCCGTGGGTAAAGGGACCTACGCCCTGGGCCACGCCCTCGGGGTTCTTGTGCACCAGCAGGTCCAGGTCCATCTCCTCGACTATCTTCTCGCGGAAGCTGTACATCTCGCGGAATTTCCAGCCGGTGTCCACGTGCAGCACCGGGAACGGCAGGCGACCAGGATAGAAGGCCTTGCGTGCCAGATGCAGCATCACGGCGGAGTCTTTGCCGATGGAATAGAGCATCACAGGGTTCTGAAATTCGGCTGCTACTTCACGAATGATGTGAATGCTTTCCGCTTCCAGTTGCTTGAGGTGGGTCAGTTTTTCCAGCATGGCGTACTCGCAATTAGGAGGGGGACGCCGAGCATCCCGAGGTCAGGTGGCGCGCATTGTAACAAAGGGAGTTGCTTATAATAAACAGGAGCTCAAGAACCTTGAGCTATAAGCATATACTCAGCTGCAAGCTGCAAACCAAGCCGCAAGCTACAAGCTACAAGCTAAAACCTACTCTGTGCACCTCTGGAACATTGCACATTGGACGTATGGATTTACTGTTTTCGCTTTTCGCTTTTCGCTTTTCGCTTGTAGCTTGCGGCTTGCAGCTTGCCGCTGCTTTCAAACCGGGTTGTCGATATCGATAAAGCGATGCTCGATGCCGTAGCGCTCGGCCAGGTGTTCGCCCAGTGCCTGTACGCCGTAACGTTCAGTAGCGTGGTGCCCTGCGGCAAAGAAGTGGATGCCGTTTTCCCGCGCGGCATGCACGGTAGGCTCGGAAATCTCGCCAGTGATAAAGGCGTCTACACCCAGCGCGATCGCTTTGTCGATATAGCCTTGGGCTGCACCGGTGCACCAGGCCAGGCGTTTGATTGGCCGCGTATTACCGGCAACATGCAGGGGCTGGCGATGCAGTGCGGCAGCCAGTTGCCCGGCCAGCTCTTCACCACTCAAGGGCTCAGGTAGCTCACCGTGCAAGCCCACCGAGCGTGGGTTGCCTGGCTCCAGGCCACCAGCAATGGACCAACCGAGCAGCCGTGCCAGCTGTACGTTGTTGCCAAGCTCGGCATGCACATCCAGTGGCAGATGGTAGGCCAGCAGATTCAGATCGTTACTCAGTAGCGCCTTCAGGCGACGCTGCTTGATACCGGTTATGGCAGCGCCCTCACCTTTCCAGAAATAGCCATGGTGCACCAGCAACAGATCGGCACCCGCCTCTACAGCCGCATCAACCAGCGCTTGCGAAGCTGTTACTCCGGTCACTACCCGGGTTACTTCTGCTCGCCCTTCGACCTGCAGGCCATTGGGGCAGTAGTCATTGAAAGCGGCGCTATCCAGCAGCGCATCGCAATAGTTAACCAGGGTTGTACGCTCGACCATCTTCTACTCCTCGGAACCTTTGCCGCTATTGTCCTGCCTGCAGCCGGGTTTGGCCAGTTCAGTACGATGCTGAACAATGCCTTGTGCTCCGCAGACTCTGCACAATTTAGCCTAACACCTTATACTGTCGCGCATAGCGCTGTCGGGGGACAGCCAGAATCCAGGACAGAACAGATGAATGCTCTTGTGCGCAATTGGGGTTGGCCGTCGTTATGCGGCGTGCTGATCGCACTGGTGGTAATCCAGTACTTCCCGCACTGGCTGGGCCTTGCCGAGAGCAACGGACGCCTGCAGCTCGCCCCTGCCCACCACATGAGCAGCAATGGTACCTTTTCCTATAGTCAGGCAGTGGAGCGTGCAGCGCCGGCAGTGGCGAATATCTACACCAGCAAACCCGTCAACCAGAGTGAGAACCCGGCTTTTCGCAATCCAACCCTGCGTGATTACTCTGACAGCATGCCTGCACCTGCACGGCGTCAATCCAGCCTGGGTTCGGCAGTGATCCTCAACCCCGAGGGCTACCTGCTGACCAACAACCATGTGATTGCCGGTGCAGACCAGATTCTGGTGGCCCTGCAGGATGGCCGTGAGGCTCTGGCCACCCTGATTGGTACCGACCCGGAAACCGATCTGGCGGTACTCAAGATCGACCTGCCCGACCTGCCCACGGTTTCCATCAACCAGAGCGGGCAACAGCGCATCGGCGATGTGGTCATGGCCATCGGCAACCCCTTCGGCCTGGGTCAGACGGTGACCATGGGTATCGTCAGCGCCACCGGGCGTAATCAGTTGGGGCTCAATACCTACGAAGACTTTATCCAGACCGACGCCGCCATCAACCAGGGCAATTCCGGTGGCGCGCTGATCGACGCCAATGGCAGCCTGATTGGCATCAACACGGCGATCTTTTCCCAGTCGGGCGGATCCCAGGGCATCGGCTTTGCCATTCCGGTGCGGCTGGCGGTGGAGGTCATGCAGGCGATAATCGGTCAGGGTAGGGTTATCCGTGGCTGGCTGGGGGTGGAAGTACAACCGCTTACCAGTGAACTGGCGGAATCCTTCGGTCTGGAAGTGCGCGAGGGCATTGTGGTATCGGGGCTTTACCGCGAGGGCCCGGCCTGGCAGGCCGGACTGCTGCCGGGTGATGTAATACTGCTGATTGACGGTCAGCCGGTCAGCACCGGCCGCCAGGCAATGAACCAGGTCGCCCGCGCCGACCCGGGCGGCAAGGTAACGCTGAATATTCTGCGCAACGGCGAGGCCATGCAGTTTGACGCTGAGATCGGCGTCAGACCCAGCTTCGGTAACTGATAGCTTCGGCAACTGATCAGGCGGCGCCAACCAGCTCCTGCAGCCCATCCAGCAGGGCCCGCGTCTGCTCTGGCGTGCCCACGGTGATGCGCAGGAACTGGTCAATCCGCGGCTTGGCAAAGTGCCGCACTATGACCCGCCGCTCACGCAGCCCCAGGGCTAGCTCTGCAGCGTCCTTGTCCGGGTGGCGGGCGAAGACAAAATTGGCTGACGAGGGCAGCACCTCGAAACCCATGGCTTGCAGCCCGGCAGTCAGCTCTTCACGCTCAGCAAGCACTGCATCGCGGGTCTGCTCGAAATAGGCCTGGTCGGCAAACGCCGCCTGGGCTCCGGCCAGCGCCAGACGATCCAGTGGATAGGAATTGAAGCTGTTCTTGATCCGCTCCAGCGCTTCAATCAGGTCCGCATGCCCCACCGCCAGCCCCACACGCAGCCCGGCCAGCGAGCGCGATTTGGACAGGCTCTGGGTTACCAGCAGGTTGGGATAACGATCAACCAGACTGATGGCCGTCTCGGCACCAAAGTCCACATAAGCCTCGTCCACCACCACTACCGAATCGGTATTGGCCTGCAGCAACTGCTCTATCTGTTCCAGCGGCAGGGCCATGCCGGTTGGCGCATTCGGATTGGGGAAGATAATGCCGCCGTTGGGCTGGGCATAGTCGGCCACCCGCAGACTGAAGTCCTCGGCCAGCGGCACAACCTTGGCCTCGATGCCGTACAGACCGCAATAAACCGGGTAGAAGCTGTAGCTGATATCCGGGAACAGCAGCGGCTGGCCATGCTGGAACAAGCCGTGAAACACATGCGCCAGCACCTCGTCAGAACCGTTGCCGACAAACACCTGCGCAGGGGTAACCGCGTAATAGTCGGCGATGGCAGCCTTGAGGCTGTCGCAATTGGGCGCCGGGTACAGCCGCAGACTGTCATCCAGCACCGCACGTATGGCCTCGATCACCTGCGGTGAGGGGCCAAAGGGGTTTTCGTTGGTGTTCAGCTTGACCAGATTGTCGATCTTCGGCTGCTCGCCGGGCACATAGGGCACCAGATCTTTAACAAAAGGACTCCAGAAACGGCTCACAGATCGATCCTCAAGGTAAGCCGCAAGCTACAAGCTACGAGCTACAAGCTGAGCGTGCTATGTGCACTGCCGAGCTTGCCGCTTGCAGCTTGAGGCTTGCCGCTAGGGTTTTATGCGGTATTCCGCACTGCGCGCGTGGGCTGTGAGGCTTTCGCCACGGGCCAGCACTGAAGCGGTCTTGGCCAGCTCGGAGGCACCATCGGCTGAACAGAAGATCACCGAGGAGCGCTTCTGGAAGTCATATACACCCAGTGGCGAGGAGAAGCGCGCGGTGCCGGAGGTCGGCAGCACGTGGTTCGGGCCTGCGCAGTAATCACCAAGTGCCTCAGGGGTATAGCGCCCCATGAAGATGGCGCCAGCGTGGCGAATGGACGGCAGCAGCGCGTCAGGATCAGCCACCGATAACTCCAGGTGCTCCGGGGCAATACGGTTGGACAACTCACAGGCGTGTTCAAGGCTATCGACCTTGATCAGCGCACCGCGAGTTTCCAGTGAAATACGCACCATATCGGCCCGTTCGAGGCCATCGAGCAACTTGTTCAGGCTGGCCTCGACCGCATCCAGAAAAGCCGCATCCGGCGACAGCAGAATCGACTGGGCGTCCTCATCGTGTTCGGCCTGGGAGAACAGGTCCATGGCGATCCAGTCCGGATCGGTCTGGCCGTCACAGATCACCAGAATTTCCGATGGTCCGGCAATCATGTCGATGCCCACCTGACCAAAGACCGCACGCTTGGCGGTGGCCACATAGATATTGCCGGGTCCGACGATCTTGTCGACCCGTGGCACGCTCTCGGTGCCGTAGGCCAGCGCCGCTACAGCCTGGGCGCCACCGAGGGTAAACACCCGATCGACACCGGCCAGGCAAGCGGCTGCCAGTACCAGTTCATTGATCTCGCCACGCGGGGTGGGGACTACCATCACCACCTCACGCACGCCGGCGACCTTGGCCGGTACGGCGTTCATGATCACCGATGACGGATAGGAGGCCTTGCCGCCGGGCACATAGAGACCGGCACGATCCAGCGGAGTGATCTGCTGGCCAAGCACGGTGCCGTCGGCCTCGGTGTAGCGCCAGGACGGCTGCACCTGATGTTCGTGGTAGGCGCGCACGCGCTCGGCGGCTACTTCCAGCGCGGTGCGTTGCTCAGGGGTGATGCGTTCGAGCGCCAGCTCCAGACGCGCACGGTCCAGAATCAGATCGGCCATGCTCTCGACCTGCAGGCCGTCAAAACGCGCGGTGTATTCAACCAGTGCTGCATCACCGCGCTGGCGAACGGCGCTGATGATCTCTTCCACACGCTCGTTAACCGACTTGTCAGACACCCCTTCCCAGGCCAGCAGCGCGTCCAGATGCTGCGCGAAATCGGCCTGGTTGGCGTCATAACGGGCAATCTTCAGTGGTGCGCTCATGGAAATACCTCTTCTCTGGCAAGTGTCTGGGTGTTACTCAGGCGGCGCGCTGCTCTACGGCAGTGGCCAGTAATTCAATCAGTGCCTTGATACGTGCATGTTTCATCTTCATCGCCGCTTTATTGACGATCAGCCGCGAGCTGATGGTGGCGATCAGTTCCTGGGGTTCCAGGCCGTTGGCACGCAGGGTATTGCCGGTATCGACCACATCGATGATCTTGTCGGCCAGCCCGACCAAGGGTGCCAGCTCCATGGAGCCGTACAGCTTGATCACCTCGACCTGACGGCCCTGCTCGGCGTAATAGCGCCGCGCAACATTGACGAACTTGGTCGCCACGCGCAGACGCCCACGCGGCTCGGGGGTGTTCACCGGCCCGGCGGTCATCAATCGGCAGTTGGCAATACGCAGGTCCAACGGCTCATAGAGTCCGTCGCTGCCGTATTCCAGCAGCACGTCCTTGCCAGCCACACCAAGATCGGCAGCGCCCAGCTCAACGTAGGTCGGCACATCGGTAGCGCGCACGATCAACAGGCGCACATCCGGATCGCTGGTTTCGAAGATCAGTTTGCGGCTCTTCTCCAGATCTTCCAGCGGCTCGATCCCGGCCAGCTTGAGCAGCGGCAGGGTGTCGTCGAGAATGCGTCCCTTGGACAGGGCGATGGTCAGTGTCTGGGTCATGATGATCCCTCTCAGGCCGGTACGCGGCGGATAATGGCGCCGAGCATCTGCAGCTTTTCCTCAATACATTCGTAGCCGCGATCAATGTGATAAATGCGGTCCACCAGGGTGTCGCCATCGGCGACCAGGCCCGCAATCACCAGACTGGCCGACGCGCGCAGGTCGGTAGCCATGACGGGCGCCCCCTTGAGACGCTCGACGCCGGTAACAATGGCAGTGTTGCCCTCGACCAGGATCTGCGCGCCCATGCGGTTCATTTCCTGCACGTGCATAAAGCGGTTCTCGAACACCGTCTCGATCACTGTACCGGTACCTTCGGCTACCGCATTCATGGCGATAAACTGCGCCTGCATGTCAGTGGGGAATGCCGGATAGGGCGCAGTGCGCAGGTTGATCGACTTGGGCCGGTTGCCCTTCATGTCCAGGCTGATCCAGTTCTTGCCGGTATCAATCTGAGCACCGGCCTCCTCCAGCTTCAGCAGTACAGCCTCGAGAATCGAAGCGTCGGTATCCTTGAGCTTGACCCGGCCACGGGTGGCCGCAGCAGCAACCAGATAGGTGCCGGTTTCAATGCGGTCGGGCATGACCGAGTAACGCGCCGAATGCAGGCGCTCGACGCCTTCAATAGTGATGGTGTCGGTGCCGTGACCCTTGATATTGGCGCCCATGGCAATCAGGCATTCCGCCAGATCGACCACTTCCGGCTCACGCGCGGCGTTTTCCAGCACGGTGCGGCCCTTGGCCAGGGTCGCAGCCATAAGAATATTTTCGGTACCGGTCACGGTCACAGTATCGAAGAAGAAGTGCGCGCCGCGCAGCCCACCCTCAGGCGCACGGGCCTTGATGTAGCCGTCCTCCACGCTGATCTCGGCGCCCATGGCTTCAAGACCGCGAATGTGCAGATCCACCGGGCGGGTACCGATAGCGCAACCACCAGGTAATGCCACTTCGGCA
>JBKBSI010000120.1:0-10298 GCA_046291745.1 Pseudomonas sp.
GAAAGCCCCCGTTATCCCACCCACCAGCGTAACTAAGGGCAATCTAATTCCGTGTCGACTAGATTCAATAGCGTTCCTTGCCAAAGCTGCATTCTGTATAACCGCACTTAAAGCGGCGGCCGTGGTCAATGTCGCTGAAAAATGCTCGGTCCACCTAATGGCATCATGCTCACGATGAGCATCTCGTTCTCTTAATGAAGCCAGATTGATGCCATTGACCAGCAAGGCGACCAGTGAGACAACGCCGCCATAGGCCTTGAGGGATTCTGCCTGATGGGTCAGTGGTGCCAGACCGGAGCGAATGCGTTGTGAGGCGTCGCGACCCCAGTCCCAGACGGCCGTGCCAAGGGAACCGCTAAACCTGAAACCGCTCTTGCCCGTCTCGACAGTCATTTGTGCAGACGCTTTAAGCACCAGCATCATGGACAGAAGTGACTTGGGGAAGTGCTGAACAGAGATCGGCGCAGTTGCCAAGCCCTTGATATGCTCAGCTTCCAGTTCAACAAAGGCCGCGCTAAGGCGTGAAACGGCGTTGCCCCAGTCAGCCCCATCGGGCCCGCCCAGGGCTTTTAGCCAGGCCAGCTTTTCAGTACTTGCCAGTTGTTCGAGAATCTCGCCGGCCAATTTTGTATTGTCGGCACTCAGCGCCCTATCGGCATTGGCCAGACCGTTTGCGGCTTCAACCCAGAACGTCAGATTTGGCGTAAAGCCACTGGGCAGAAATGACAGGGGCCTGGACGGGTCAGGCGCGCGCAATAGATCGGTAGCAATTTGAACGCCAGCGCCGACTGTACAGAGCTCGCTAAGCGTATTGAGCGCCACCTTACTCAACCAGGTGCAGTGTGCTGCCTTGTCGTAGTCGACAAACCAGGTGGCCTCATGGTGGCGTGCTAGCAGGGTTTTGGTGTCATGCAACAGCACCTCCCTGCGACTGGTCAGCCATTCCCAATGAGGCTCTGCAACTGTTTCAATCCACTGATTCATGGCATCAAGGCGCACGCGTTCTACGACCTGTGCACCCATACGGCTGTCGGTGGCGTTCCGCGCCTTTGCTGCTCGATAGTTGAGCACTACTCCTTGAACATGGCCATGCAGTTCGGCAGGAATAAAGCTGCGGATGGGTTGCAGAATGACCTGCTGCTGGGCATGAACACGGGCAAGTCGAGCATCAGCTATTGGGTGGCCTTGCTTTGGGCGTACTTCCTGGTTGATATGCGTTTCTTCGTTGATCAAGGGCCACAGATCCCGCTGGGCTTGCAGTAGCTGTTCGCCCTGACCTGGGGTTAGCTTGATATCGTGATCACGATAGCGATAGTTGATTATGGATGACAGCTCTGCGCCGTCTTCATTAATCAAGCTGTTGATAAAGCCGGCGATCAGGCCCTTGTGCGCACCTACCTCATCCCATTCATACTGTACTTTGCTTACTGCCAGCTGATCTTCGTTCAGGTCACGCAGCATGCCTAATACATCATCAACAGCTGCAAATACGCAGTGCAAGGCACCAGCTTGGGTTTTTGCTTTGGTTAACCAGCTGTCAGTTGCGCTCACATCCCATTTAACACTGCTCCAATATCCGGGAGGGTATTTGCCTGTATCAGGATGCCTGTTTGCAGCCTTGCTCATTTTGTCCTGCCAGGTCATGACATGTACGTAGGCATTGATATCTTCTGGCTGGGCATTGGTCCGCAGTCGCTGACCCAGCGCGTCAGCGTCCTTTCGGTATTGCGCTCCGTTCTGGTGATAATCATGCGCCAAGGCTTTGTCCCGGACCTCTGGCATCAGTTCTGCAAGCACCCCCTCGGCCTTGTCCAACGCTGGGCAATGCTGGCCCTCCAGGGTTGTTGCAATCTGCTGCATGGGTATCAAGCGCATCCGCTCGTTGCGCATGGATTCTGAACCTGAAAGCGCTTCACAAACATCATCAGGGAGAGGAATCTCGGTGTACATGAGCTGTGCAGGATGGTGCTTGTTCAGAGCAAAGCCGGCCTGAGTACCATCTGTAAGTTCCTCTTCGTCATCGGCCAGCCCTTGCTCCACAAGCATCCCATTGCTGGCAATACCAAATCGTCTGAGCGGTCCATCGGCGTGCCAGAGATACAAATAGCCTGCACGCAAGCGGCGCAATGCAATGGGGTGACTATCCGCTTTGATCCCCGGCTGAATGCACGCATCCACAGCCGCTTCTTCGGCCAGTGCGTAGCGCGTGGGCAGCAGGTATATCTCATCCTGCCGAGCCGGACAGGGCGCAACGGGGCTGTCTATCGATTGCTGTTCGAAGTCCTGCCGTGCAGCTTGATCTGCTTGCGCCAGTGCGATTGATTGGTCCTGATTGGTGTTGCTCACGCGACGGGGTCCTTGTCTTGGGTCAGCAATTGCCGCTGAATTTCCATCAATACGTTATCGAGACGTTGCATGGGTGTGGTCTGGGGCTGAGCGAGCAGGTTCCGAAAGATTTCATGCTCCGGAGCCTCCGGAAAAAGGTTGCCCTTCAGTGCAACACAGCCTGCCCAGCGAGCCACGTCACTTGCCGAGCTGTAGCCATATTCTGCCGCGCTGCGACGGCAGGCTGCTGCCCACTGTTGCCGCTGCTGCGCGTCAGCCTTGGCCAGGCAATCCGGGAACCACGTGTTGACATGTTCAATAAGCCGCTGATCAAAGCATTGCTCTTTTGCAAGATTGAGCTGGGCCAGTTGATTGCTGTTCAGCTGCAGCCACGGCCTGTCTTCATAACGCTGCCCAGCGGTTTTGCTCTGGTTTGCAAAGCGCTGCACAGAACCCGATTCAAAGCCGGAAAAGGAGATATTGTCGATGGGGCCCATGACCTGCTCGCGCACCGGAATACTCAGGTCTGCCAGCCACAATCGCATAATCCTTGGATCGTAATAACGGAATAGAAGCACCACGTCCCCGTCAGTGCGAATATGAATAAGGCTGCGCAAATGGCTTACGATAGCGGGCTCTGGCATGGATGAATCCAGTTCGCAACCTGCCGTTTGTGCCCATGTGGCGTGAAAGTGCACATGCAATGCACTGCCGGGCTCAGTGCGCACAAGCACGGGACCGACATCTGCCAATTCGGCATAACGCGTTTGCCTATAAAGAAGGTGAAGCTCGGGAGCAGGCTCAAGTTCATAAATACGCTGGAGCAGGTTGTCGATTTGAGCGCCGTCCAAAAGCAAATAGTGCGTTTTAGTTTCCACCATGCAACTTAGCTCCCTTGCTCACAAACTTCACACACTGGTTCCGCCATGACTGCTGCCCGCCGCAACGCCTGTTTCTGGGCGGCAACAAGAGGCCCTCCAGCCGCATCACTGTCAGCCTCCAACACATCCCCCGGCAGCTCCGGCCTAGCCCCTGCCCCTCTGCCAGGTGAGCCGCCCGAATTGATCTTGATCCCCGGCCCACTCAGGGTAACGCCACTGGGGTCGAGCTTAAGGAAGGAGCCGCCGCCTTTGGCGGTGAGTTCCATACCCGCGTCGATAACCACCTTGTTACCGGCGTAGTAATGAATTTCGCTACCTGCTTCGATGAATTGGCCGGTGCCCAGCTTGACGTGTTGGCAGGTACCCACCGTCAGGTGGTCATTGGCCTTGATCTCGGTTTTGCGTTCGCCGTGGGTGGTGTGGTGCTCTTCGGCCATGAACTCGCTGTAGCTGTTGGCTTCTACGCGGTCGTGGCGTTCGTTGCCTACTCTTATTTTCTGGTCGTTCTCGATGTTCTCATCCCAGTCGCGCTGGGCGTGCAGGTAGATCTGTTCTTCACCCTGTTTGTCTTCGATGCGCAGTTCGTTGTAACCACCCCCGCCACCACCGGGGGCACTGCTCAGGGTCTTGAACACGCTGCGGGTTTTGTTCGCAGGTAGCTCGTAGGGCGTGGGATGGGTCTTGTGGTACAGGCAGCCGGTGACCAGGGGTTGGTCTGGGTCGCCTTCGAGGAAGGTAATGAGCACTTCCATGCCGATTCGCGGGATGGCGATGCCGCCGTATTGGTTACCGGCCCAGCTGGATGACACTCTGAGCCAGCAACTGGTCTGGTCGTCAGCCTGGCCTTCTCGGTCCCAGTGGAACTGCACCTTGATGCGGCCGTATTCGTCGCAGTGGATCTCTTCGCCTTCAGGACCGGTGACGACTGCTGTCTGGCTGCCGAGCACTTTGGGTTTCGGGTGCTGCAGTTGCGGGCGGAAAGGCACATCCCAGGGGGTGGCGGTGAACTGGTTGCGGTAGCCTTGGGTGAAGCCATCTGAATCTTTGGTGTCGCTGGTGACGGACTCTTCCAGTACTTGCGGCTGTTTGCCTTCGTGCTGGATGCCGGTGATCAGCCAGAGGTCGTTCCAGTCGGCTCTGGGGTGTTCTGACAGAGTGAGAAAATGGCCGCTGATCAGGCTGGGTACATCGCTCTTGCCTTCGGCCAGGCGGTAGTCGCTGCGGTGGCGTTCCAGGCTGCGTTTGGCCAGGTGTTTGCCGCGGGCGCGTTCGGTAAAGAGGCCGGGGTAGTCGTAGTCTTCCAGGTCGGGCAGCGGTACGGGTGGCTCGTCACCCTCCACAGGCTGTTCGGCCTTGTGTGCGGCCTCCATCAGCAGGTGGGGTTTTTCAAAGTCGTAATCGCGGCGGGTCACGCGGCTAGGGCGGGTTTCGACGCGCATGGCGAAGCGTTTGATCACTGGCTCGCTGGCGACCATGCCAGTGTCTTGAATATAGGCAGTAGGTCTGGTGAGTTTGGGGAAGCCAGTCTGGTCGTCGCCGAACACCAGCAGGTGGTTATCGGTTGAGTGTTCAAAGTGGTAGTGGATGCCCTCTTCTTCACAGAGGCGCTGGATAAAGTGCAGGTCTGTTTCGTCGTACTGGGTGCAGTAGTCGCGCTGCGGGTACTCGCTGTTGAGCTGGAAGCGATAGGCGTCGGACTGGATGCCGTGGTCGTTGAGGACCCGGGCAATGATCTGCGGCACGGTGAGGTGCTGGAATATTCTTTGGTTGGTGCGGTGGCCTAAGTAAAACAGGTGCGGTACGACGCTGATGTGATAACGCGTCAGGCGCTTGCCGGCATCGCCCTGGGCGACGCGGTGGATCAGGCCGTGGATGCCTTTGCCTTGTCCGGCGAAGCTGAGGAACGCTGGTTGCTGCAGTAGCGTGTCGATATCCAGGTCAGGGCGTTCGCTGACCAATACCAGCTCGAAGCGATAGGGCTGGCTGATGCGCTCTACGCCTTCAAAGGACAGAACCTTGAAGTCGTGGCTGATGCCGGGGATATCGAGAGTGAAGTCGGCCTGGTTGGCTGGGGCGAACATCCTATGTTCCTCATTCTGCGGGTGCTGAAGGCGAATTGGCCATACCTGGCCGGGCACTGATTATTACAGAATGAGTTGTTGAATGATGTGAGCCAGTAGGCAAATTAGAAAATTGGTTAGGCCATTCGTCGAGCAAAATAAAGTTGTTTGAATTCAATGGGGTAAGTGCGCAAAAAGCTGCGCAATCAGAGCGGAGTTTGACTCGATAATTCCAGAATACCTGCCATCCTGTGCTCATTGCCGGGCGCACGACAAAAAGGCCTGTGTCGGGCGACACAGGCCAAGCTGTATTACATCTGGGATTGCAGGTAGTTCTGCAGCCCCACCAGCTTGATCAGACGCAATTGCTGTTCCAGCCAGTAGGCGTGATCCTCTTCAGTGTCTTTCAGTTGCACCACCAGAATCTCACGGGTCTGGTAATCGCCATGGCGCTCACAAAGCGCGATGGCATTGGCCAGATTCTCACGCACCTCATACTCCAGCCGCAGATCGGCAGCCAGCATATCCGGTACGGTGAACCCGGGATGGATGGCATCAGGCGTCATGTCCGGCTTGCCTTCCAGGAACAGGATGCGTTTAAGGATCGCATCGGCGTGCTGGGTTTCTTCTTCCATCTCGTGGTTGATGCGCTCGTACAGCTTGCCGTAGCCCATGTCTTCATAAAGCCGCGAGTGCAGAAAATACTGGTCGCGCGCACCGAGCTCGCCGCGCAGCAATGCGATAAGACAGTTGATAACGTCCTGATGGCCCTTCATGGTGCTGATCTCCGGCTACGGCTGTGAAGAATCAATTGTGCCGCAGAACAGCCCCCAATTACCACCACAAACACTAAAAAAACCCATTACTTACAATGATTTATGCATACTTTGATCGTAGCCGGAAAACAAACAATTCAAATTCCTATCCAGAACATAAACAGACGACCCGCTGGATATGAAGAAACAAAGAATTGCCCAGCACCCCATTGACGAGCCCTACATTTCCCTGAAATCTAGGCAAGCTTCACCGCACAACAAGCCCAACAAGCCCAACAATCAAAGGAAACACCATGTTCAGTCACGTCATGCTCGGCGCCAACGACATTCAGGCCTCCAAGGCTTTTTACGATGCCATCCTCGGTGTTGTCGGCTGCAAACCCGGCGTCATCGACGACAAGGGCCGCTGCTTCTACTTCACCAAGACCGGTACCTTCGCCCTCAGCAAGCCCATCGACGGCCAGCCCGCCTGCCACGGCAACGGCAGCACCATCGGCTTTGCCATGGAAAGCCCGGAACAGGCAGACGCCTGGCACAAAGCCGGTCTCGCCGCAGGCGGCGTAGCCTGTGAAGACCCACCGGGTGTACGCCAAGGCAACGGCGTCAAACTCTACCTCGCCTACCTGCGCGACCCCTCCGGCAACAAGATCTGCGCCCTGCACCGCATGGTTTGAACAGCTAAACACAGCCAACAAAAAAGGACCCCGCAGGGTCCTTTTTTACATCGCCAACAACCTTATGGTTGAGTAGCTGTTACCGCATCCAGGGTCACCAGCGTCTGGGCCAGGGCCCGGCCGTTGAAGGTAGCGCCTGTTTCCATAACGATCTGCGTCTTGCTCAGCACAATACCGTTCAAGGTAGCGCCGGTGCGCAGCGTAGCCTGACCCGCTACCTGCCAGAAGATATTCTCTACCTGCGCGCCGCCGGACAACTGTACTGCCACGCCAGTACCCAACAGCAGGTCCTGGTCAATCTGCAGAATCCACACATCGTTCGGGCCACCGTCAAAGGTGAAGTCCGAGGATGCACTGACACCTGTGCCCCACTTGTACAAACCCGGTACCAGTGTCTGGCCGCTGATATCACCCGCGCCCAGTTCGGTTGCCGCAGGGTTGCTGCGACCGGCGGCATCGTTGAAAGCCAGTTCCATGTCACTGATCGCAGTAGTCAGGTAGGTCGGCGTGGGAGTGGCCATGTTCGCGGCAAAGATCTTGCCGGTAACCAGATCGGAGGTCGAAAAGGTATCAGTCGCATCCCGCGCCTGGCCAAAACCAGTAATCGCCGCCTCATCAATCGGACTCACACCGATATCACCAGTGATCGCCGTTACACCCGTAGTAGTAATACCGGTTTTGGACAGAATCACAAAGTTGCCAGCCGTACCCAACACCACAGGATCCGGCCCCGCCGCAGGTACTACGCTGTTCTCAGTAGTGAAATCCACAGTCCGATTGGCTGACAGCGCATTGGCTGGATTGGCCAAGTCGGTGATCGCCGTAGTCAGCGTTGCCGTGTAGAGCGTATTGGGCAGCAGGTTAGCCGTCGGATTGAAGATAGCAGTGCTACCCACATAGCTCACCGCACCAGGCACAGCAACACCACCCGTTGCCAACCTGAAGCTGCTGCTGGTCACCGTGGTGGGGTCGATGCTCTCGGAGAAGGTAGCGTTGATATTGCGGCTGACCGACACGTTAGTCGCACCGTCCAGCAGATTGAACGTCGCTGTGGGTCTGACCGTATCCGTAGTACTACCAGTAGTGAACTGCCAGCTCAGGTCGTCCTCGAGTGCTACGCCCAGCGCATCTTCCACATCGGTGGTAAGGGTCGCGGTATACAGCGTGTCATCAGTCAGGCCGCTGTCAGGGGTGAAAATTGCCGTGCGGCTAGCTGCGTCATAACTGATCACACCAACAATGGCAGGCCCAGTTTCACCCTGCAGTAGGAAGGAACTACCATCAATGGTATCGGCGTCCATATCCTGATTGAAAGTAACCGCCAACTTCCTGTTGGTATCGACAGTGATGCTGTCGCTGATCGGTCTGACCGCCTGAACCAACTCCGACTCGGCTATCGGAACCAGCGGCGTCACAACCGGAGGAGTAGTACCGCCAGTGCTGCCGTCATTAGAACTGCCGCCGCTGCCGCCGAAGCAACCTGCGAGCGATAAGCCGGACAACAGAACGACACTGACTGCCAGCAACCTGGCAACAGGAAAAGATGTTTTCATGGGGATTACCTATGATCGAATGCACGCCGCACAAAAAACATTGGCGATCGCATTCGGTAAAAAGGAAACTCGAATCAGAAACGGACGCTCAAAACCCCTGATCGATTGTAAGTAGAATTCAGGATGATGAGATGGCGTCGGGATGGGAGTCTGGCGCAAAGTATTCGGGTGCAAGCCAGTTATACGCGCTATAAAAATTTAAAACCGGTTTATTTGCAGGAGGCAGCATGAAAGAGAATGGAAAGATCAATTACGTCGAATTGCCATCGCGGGACCTTGAAGTAACAAAGCGTTTTTTCGCCGCCGCCTTCGGGTGGTCATTCACCGACTACGGCCCCGAATACGTCGCCATCAACGATGCCGGGCTGGATGGTGGTTTCTACCAGTCCGACAAAATCGCCACCACCGACAACGGCAGCGTTCTCGTCGTGCTCTACAGCAATGACCTGAACAGAGCGCTTGAAAGGGTGAAAGCGGCGGGCGGCAGCATCCTGCAGGATATTTTCAGTTTCCCAGGCGGCAAACGCTTTCACTTCAGCGATCCGAATGGCAACGAGTATGCGGTTTGGTCGGAGTAGGGACCAGCAATGAGTTGATGCGCGAGGCAACTGTCCGGAAATTCCGGATAGTTCAACAGGAGGGGTCTAGAAGCGTTTCCCGCACGATTGAGCACTACAGCCTCGATGCCATCATCTCAGTCGGCTACCAAGTCAACTCCCTGCGTGCCATTCAGTTTCGCCAATGGGCTACAGGGGTACTGCGCGAGCTTGCAATCAAAGGTTATGGTCATTCTCAGCCAACGGTAGCTGATCAAGCCTCTCACAGCATCTTTACGGGGACTGACGCCTCAAATCAGGCATAGCCCTCTGATCCAGGCCATCTGTATACCCAAAAGATACACGCGTGTAGACGTTAGATACACAGGAATGGTATGATTCGTCCTACAGCTTGAAGCTGTCCCGACCTCCCTTGGGGGGCCGTTTGAAAATATGAAACACCATAAAACACGGAGACGGCATAAACGCCGAAGGGGAAAACCATGAAATCAATCATCGCAGTACTGACTATGGTCGTCTAAGACGCCACTAAGGAGTTAAATACAGCCTACATACCAAAGTTAAAGGAACAAATGATGTCTACCCATAGAGCGGAGAATCATAAAACCATCGCCCCGATGAACATGAAGGTCGATGTAGAAAAACGCAACCTGATCGACTACGCAGCCAATTTGCTAGGTCAAGACAGAACGCGATTCGTGGTCGATGCTGCATTGCATCGGGCCGAGGATGTGATCCTTGATAGGAGGATCTTCGCTCTGAATGACACAGCATTTGACGCTTTCGTGAAGGTCTTGAACGAGCCCAGACCTGAGGAAACAGAAAGATGTGTCCAAACGTTCCTATCCCGCCCGAAACGGTGGAAATAAGTGCACCAGAAAAGCTAGACGAAACGCACGATCTCACCCAGTTTGATTGCGGTGTGTTGTCATTAAACGATTACCTACGCGAAGCCAGAAAACACCAGGATTCCAAGTCTGCTGTCGTCTTCGTAATCTGCCGCAAAGACACCAGAGTTGTTGTGGGGTACTCCACCCTGTCCAGCGGCTCAATCCTCCGCTCTACCGCTCCAGGCCGACTCAGCCGCAATGCGCCTCGGGAAATCCCCTTATTCGTGCTCGGGCGTATGGGCGTGGATACCTCAATCCAAGGCCTGGGCTATGGGAAAGACCTACTAGCAGCTGCTATGGAGATGGCCTCGGAAGCATCCGAGCGAGTGGGCAGCAGGGCGCTGCTTGTGACCGCTCTGAATGAGGACTTGTTTAAGTTCTATCAGCAAGCTGGTTTCACACCCATGCCACAAATAGATATGACGCTGTATCTGAAGCTGTAGCAGGCCATAGCGCTCTAGGGTGTTGATCACCCTCGCGCTGAGATCGATACTCAGCGGCGCAATGCGCTCCAGTTGTATCTGCCCTTGCTTAGCGCAGCCTGCCATCCATGCCGCACCCAATGATGAAGGCCTGCTGATA